>JAKBCY010000101.1 GCA_021807445.1 Pseudomonadota bacterium | reverse complement strand
GTGCATATTCACAGTTGGCGTACACCGCCCGTGCCTGAACTCTCGCCGCAAGGCGTGGAATGCAATCTGCCGCTCTGCCATGTTCGACGAGGAGCGCTGAGCCCATGCCACGCAGAGCCTGGTCGAGTTCTGTCAGGCTGGCATGAATGAATGCCAGACGACGGTCGGCGTGCGCTCCTTGGTCCAGGAGCGGCTGCAGGATATCGAGATCGAACACAAAGGCGAGCGCCACCCGCTGTGCCCGGCAAAGGGCATGATGCAAAGCGGCGTGGTCGCTCAAACGCAAATCGCGTCGAAGCCAGACCAAGGCTGTGTCGTCACGAACGGGATCTGTTGCGGAGGAGTGCATGGCATCGGCGCTTATGGTCATTGGGAATCGCCCCCTTGGGCTGGACGCGCCGCGATAATATGGCGACATGAATCCCCGCGCTGACGCTTCCAATTTGAGCAACCAATTTCTCATTGCCATGCCTGGAACCGCCGAGTCATCGTTTTCAGGCACGGTGATCTACGTGTGCGAGCATTCCCCTCGCGGCGCCCTTGGGTTGGTGATCAACCGACCAACCGATATCACGCTCAAGGATCTGTTCGAGCGCGTCGACCTTCGATTGGACCAACCCGGGCTTGCGGAGCAAACCGTGTACTACGGCGGACCGGTGCAGACCGAGCGGGGGTTCGTACTGCACAATTCCACAGAGGATACCTACGCGTCCACGCTGCAAGTGGCAGGTGGACTGCAGATGACCACCTCGAAGGACGTGCTCGAGGGCATTGCGGCCGGTCACGGCCCGGCGCGCTTTTTTGTGGCGCTGGGCTATTCAGGCTGGAGTGCCGGGCAATTGGAGGATGAGATTGCACACAACGGATGGCTGACGGTCGAAGCAGACGCAAGCATCATTTTTGACGTTTTGGCTGAGCACCGTTTCGATGCGGCAATGTCCCTTTTGGGAATTTCCTCCGTGAGTCTTTCACAAATTGCCGGGCATGCCTGAAATGTTGGCGATACAGTCCCACACCCCTTGTCTGGTGATGGGATTTGACTATGGCGAAAAGCACATTGGCGTCGCCATTGGCAACACGCTCACAGCGGGCGCGCGCGCTCTGCAAAGCGTGCGGGCTGACCGACGCGACGCCCGATTCGAAGCCATTGGCCGCCTGATCGCACAATGGGAGCCGCAGCAGCTTGTCGTTGGGCTGCCGCTGTCGCGCGAAGGCGCCGAGCAATTGCGCACGACCCAGGCACGGCGGTTCGCCAATCAATTGCGCGGCCGCTTCAAACTTCCCGTAGCCATGGTGGACGAACGCTACACCTCGCGTGCTGCTGAAGACGCTGGTGCTAGTGACATCGACGCCGAATCGGCCCGTCTCATTCTGGAACAATACCTGCAGAACCCCACCTGAATATGCTCACTCCTCCAGACGCGGAATCCCTTTACGCCGGGCTTCTTGAAAAAATGCGCTCCTGGCTCGCCACTCATGCGATACAGCCAGCCATCGTCGGCATCTATTCCGGCGGCGCGTGGTTGGCCGAACGTCTACATGCCGACCTTGCGCTTCAGGCGCCCCTAGGCGTCGTGTCATCCACATTCCACCGCGACGATTTTGCAACGCGCGGCCTACACCCGAGTGCCAATCGCACCGCGCTGCCCTTTGACGTCAATGGTCGTGCAATCCTTCTGGTCGATGACGTGCTCTACACAGGACGCACGACGCGTGCAGCCATCAACGAGCTTTACGACTTCGGCCGCCCTGCGCGTGTGGACCTGGCCGTGCTCGTGGACCGCGGTGGGCGTGAGCTTCCCATTTGCGCCCAAATCGCCGCCACCCAAATCGCGCTACCCCCTGAATGGATGCTGACACTCGTGCGCGACGACACCAGGGCCGACACGACGCGCCTGATGTTCCGCATGGAGGCCAGGCAACAATGAGTACGCACCCCCAACTCAACCGCAACGGCGAACTGCGCCACCTGTTGTCCATCGAAGGTCTGCCGAGGGACGTGCTCCTGCATATCATGGACACCGCGCAGGGTTTCATGAGCTTTGGGGATCGCGAGGTCAAGAAGGTCCCGCTGCTGCGCGGCAAAAGCGTGTTCAATTTGTTTTTCGAGAACTCGACGCGCACCCGCACCACCTTTGAAATCGCCGCGCAGCGCTTGTCGGCGGACGTCTTCAATCTCGACATTCAGCGCTCATCGACGTCCAAAGGCGAATCGCTGCTTGACACCATCGCGAATCTGGAGGCTATGGACGCCGACATCTTTGTTGTGCGTCATGCGCAAAGCGGCGCGCCTTATCTCATCGCAGAGCACACCCCACCCCATGTGCATGTTGTGAATGCCGGAGATGGACGCCACGCCCACCCGACCCAGGGGCTTCTGGACATGGCAACAATCCGCCACTACAAGCCTGATTTCTCTGCGCTCACTGTAGCCATCGTTGGAGACATTGTGCATTCCCGTGTGGCGCGCTCGGCGATCTTTGCCCTCACCACCCTGGGCGTACCTGAAGTGCGAGTCGTAGGACCCAAGACGCTGGTACCCAGCGACTTGCGCCCGATGGGTGTGCGTGTATGCCACGATATCCGCGAAGGCTTGCAAGGTGCAGACGTCATCATGATGCTACGCCTCCAAAACGAACGCATGTCAGGTGGTCTTCTGCCCTCGGCAAGCGAGTTTCACATGACGTATGGGCTTACCCCCGAGAGGTTAGATCTCGCAAAATCCGACGCGATCGTCATGCATCCCGGACCAATCAACCGCGGCGTGGAAATCGCATCCAGCGTCGCTGACGGGCCGCAAAGCGTGATTCTGATGCAAGTGCGCTTCGGCGTGGCGGTCCGAATGGCCGTGCTATCGATCATTGCCAACACCACTGCCTGACCATGACAGAGCCCCATTCCTTTCTTGTCCGCGGCGGCCTGCTGGTTGATCCGGCAAGCGGCCTGCACGCGCCCGGCGACGTTGCCATCGCAGGAGAGATCATTGTCGCTGTTGGGCGCGCGCCGCAAGGCTTCGTACCCGACGTTGTCCTCGACGCCCGCGGGTGTTTGGTCATGCCCGGGCTGGTGGACCTGTGCGCCCGCTTGGGTGAGCCTGGCGGCGAGGCCGCTGGCCTGTTGGATTCAGAACTCGCAGCAGCAGCTGCAGGCGGGGTCACCCGCGTCGTATGCCCGCCCGACACCGACCCCGTGCTCGACGAACCCAGCCTCGTAGAAATGTTGCGTTGGCGCGCGCGGCGTATCAAACGATCACGTGTGTATCCCCTGGGCGCGCTTACCAAGGGGCTCGCTGGTCAATCGCTGGCCGAGATGGCATCTTTGGTGAAGGCCAGTTGCATCGGCTTGTCGCAAGCCAGCACGCCGGTTGCCGACACCCAGTTGCTGCTGCGTGCGCTGCAGTACGCGAGCACCTTTGGCTACAAGGTCTGGCTGCGCCCCCTCGACGCTTATTTGAGTCGAGGGGTTGCCGCAAGCGGTGCCTACGCCCAACGTTTGGGGTTAGTCGGCTTGCCCGTCATGGCCGAGACCATCGCTTTGCACACCATCTTTGAGCTGGTGCGCGCCACTGGCTGCGCGGTGCACATCAGCAAGCTCTCCAGCGCCGCAGGGGTTGACCTGCTGCGGCGCGCCAAGGCTGAGGGCCTACCGCTAACCGCGGATGTCTCCATCCATAACCTTCTCCTCACCGATCTGGATATCGGATGGTTCGACTCCCGGATGCGACTAGACCCGCCGCCGCGCCAACAGGCTGACCGCGATGCTCTGCTTCAAGGTCTGGCAGAGGGGACCATTGACGCGTTGTGCTCTGATCACACCACAGTGGGCAGCGACGACAAGATTCTGCCGTTCGCCGAAGCCGCGCCCGGGGCAAGCGGCTTGGAGCTTCTACTCCCGGCCGTCTTGGAGTTTGCGCGCCGCAGCGGCCTCGCCTTGCCGCAAGCGCTCGCATGCACCACCAGCCGCGCGGCAATTGCCGCTGGTCTTGCGCCCCTCCATCTACAACCGGGTGCTGCCGCCGAGCTCATTGTGGTCGATCCAACAAGCCGCTGGAAGGCCAGCTCTGACCAATTGCGCAGCAAGGTCAAGCACACGCCCCTGGCGCAGATGACACTCGCGGGGCGCGTGCGAGCCACCATTATTGACGGACGCATCATTTACCAGGATGGTTCTCCCCAATATCCAGCGGGGACCCCAGTCCGCTCGGCGCCGCAGGGTACATGATGCCGGGTACCCTGCGTTTGCCCTGGATGCTCGTGCGCATGGGAGTATTGGTGGTGCGGGGGCTCATCACTCTGCGCCGCTTCTCGATGCGCACGCCTGCGCAGCAGCAGGACGCCATTCAGGAGTGGTCGCGACGCCTCCTCCACCTTTGCCGCGCACAACTGGAGGTGCTTGGGGAGCCGCACAAGGCACCGTGCCTGCTCGCGGTCAACCACGTGTCGTGGCTAGACATCGTCGCTCTCAATGCGGCACATCCCACGAGGTTCGTTGCGAAGGCTGACATCAATCGGTGGATCCTGATTGGCACCTTGGCGCGTGGTGCCGGAACCCTGTTCATCGAGCGTGAACGACCGCGTGACGCCATGCGCGTCATGCACGCCATGGCCCAGGCTTTACACAGTGGGGAGCTCATCAGCGTATTTCCGGAAGGTACAACCTCAGACGGGAGCGAGATCCTCCCGATGCACGCCAATCTCTTCCAAGCGGCCATCAGCAGCAAGGCGACCGTACAACCCGTACTTTTGCGCTATCTGGATGCGCGCACAGGGCGCTACAGCCGGGCGCCAGCGTACGTGGGGGACGAAACGCTGCTTGGCACCCTCTGGCGCATGGCATGCGGCGGCCCGCTGCGGATCAAGATCCAGTATTTACCTGCCGTCTCCGGTGACGACCGCCGCGCTTTAGCGTCTGCAGTGCGCGCAACACTTCAGGCCGCACTTGGACCCCAGGACGACGCGGAGGGTGAAGTACTCGGGTCGGAGCCGGCGCCCACGCCTCTACAATCGTCGCCTTCCTCGCCGTAGTGCAATGAAAACACGGGCCGCGCCCCGGTATGGCGTATTCCGTTTTTATTGAAATCACTTCTTGTCCGTTGCAAAAGTAGGAAGTCAGACGGCGTAAAACAATTTTTGTGTCGTTTTTGTTTTTTGCGCAATGAATGCAATATAGATCGGCAGATTTTTGCCAGCCTTTCTCTCGCCATAGTTCAATGGATAGAACGGGCCCCTCCTAAGGGTCAGATGTAGGTTCGATTCCTACTGGCGGGACCAGAATTCGATAGCTGTCAACTTGGCCACCCATTACGGTAGCAGCGGCCACATCGCAATGCGAAGATGTCTGGCATTGCCTAACCGTTCACACCAAATCGAGCGCGAGATTCGCTGTTACCCACCGCCAAGTCGATGAGCAATGCGATGGCTAGGGCGGCGGCACCCAGCAGAAAGAGTGGGCCGTAGGCGTGCGCACTGAGCGAGAATAGATAGGAGTAACCGTAGGCCGCGACCGCCTGAGCCAAAGCGAAGGCGACCGTCGCCGATCGCCAGGCAGCTCCTTGGCGCGAGGGGTGGTGCAACAGCAGTTCGTGAATCCGGCCCAGCGCCAGCGACACCACGCCGGTGACGAAGCAGCCGACCACAATGCTGGACACGATCATGCCGAGCAGGCTCGGATCGAGTACGGGCAATGCCACGGCAGCTGCCTCCAGCACCCATGCCATTCGAAGCGTTCGCGCAAAACCGATGCGATCTCCGAGCGCGCCAGCGAGCAAGGGGCCGATCATGGCCCCGAGTCCAAACAACGCCCAATACTCCGCACCCGCTTGAAAGCCGCCACCGAGGCCGCGCGCGACGAATGCAACCAGGAACACCATGTGCGGAACCAGGCCGACTGCGCTCAGTGCGTACTGCGCGAACAGCGCTCGCAATGCAAAGGGACTCGGCTCGATCGCACCCTCGGGAGCATGGGGCAGAGGCGCGGCAGCATAAGCGCTTGACCATCCCGCCCACGCAAACGCGCTCAGCAGTGTGCTGATGGCTCCAAGTCCGTCCCAGGTCACTTGCAGGCCATGGCGGAGTAGCAGCGGCACCAAGGTCCCCGAAGCCACCACCCCCGCCCCGACGCCCATGAAGATCACCCCGCTGGCCATGCCCTGGCGCGTTGGCGGCACACACCGGAGGGCCGCCGGCGCTGCGAGCACCATGAGGCTCCCACCGGCGACTCCCGAGACAAAGCGCCACGCTGAGAACCACACAAATTCCGTCGGATGCGCGCAGGCAAAGAACGCTAAGGTCGCGAGCAGCATCATGCCTCTCAGCGTCACGGCCTCCGACAACCGGTATGCCAATGGGCGTCCGAGCAAAGCGCCAGCTAGGTATCCGGCCAGATTGGCCGCACCAATATACGCTGCCTGCGTCGCGTCGAACCAATGCGCGCCGACGATTGCTGGCAGCAAGGGCGTGTAGGCGAAGCGTGCCAACCCAATGCCCACAAGGCTCGCGCAAAGGCCGGAAAGGGTTGCGGCCCAAGCTGCTCGTTGCGCCTTGGTATCCCGGCGACGCTGCCCAACCTCTCGCATACCCGAACCTCTCCACATGCCCTAATGCGAACAGTCTAGGCAGCAGTCGCGCTCTGCGAAATTGAAATTTCAAGATAGCGGCGATCTTATTTTTCGATAACTAGAGCTTGCTGCCGGGCGTAAACTTCCCGGCATGAGCGCGAGGATGGGGCCCTCGCCCAACGCCGCGGCCACTCTCCACTCTGGCAGGTAAACATGGACCTGATCGACCTGAAGACCTTCGAAGCCGTCGCACGACTTGGCAGCATGAACAAGGCGGCGATGGAGTTGCACACGGTGCAATCCAATGTCACGGCAAGAATCCAGGGATTGGAGCATGAGCTTCGTGCGGAGCTGTTCGAGCGCCAGGCGCGGGGCGTCAAGCTGACGGCCTCGGGCATACGCCTGTTGCCCTTCGCGAATCGCATCGCCTTGCAGATCGAGCAGGCCTGTAGTGCCGTACACGACGAAGGCACCCCCACTGGTCCCTTGCACCTTGGGTCCCTTGAAAGCACCGCCGCGCTGCGGCTTTCGCCCTGGCTTTCGGAGTACGCACGCCGCTATCCGGATGTTCGTCTGATCGTGCGCACAGGAACAACCGCTGCGCTCACGCGCGAGGTTGCCGATGGGCGGCTTGAGGGCGCCTTCGTCGCCGGGCCGATTCGTCATCCGGAACTGGTGCACGAAACTGTGTTCGAAGAGGAACTGGTGCTCGTGACGGCTCCGTTCGTGCGCTCGCCGAAAGAGTTGGCGCAACTTTCGGAGGTGCGCACCATCGTGTTCCAGTATGGTTGCTCGTATCGGCAACGCTTGGAGAGCTATCTCGCCGGACTCGGGCTCGTCATGGCCATGCCGGAGGAGTTCGGTTCGCTCGACATGATCATGAGCTGTGTGGCCGCCGGCATCGGCGTCACGCTTCTTCCGCGCGCTGTGGTCGCGGAGGCGACCAAGCGCGGCCGCGTGGTTACGCACCGCCTGCCGGCGGGACACGCGACGGTGCAGACCCTTTTCGTCCGGCGTCGCGATGCGCATGTATCCAGCGCGTTCGCCGCTTTTGTAGACATGACGCGGCTAATGCCCGAGCAGGCCATGCGCGCCGCATGAGCAACGCGGGGCACCTCACACGCTTTGCCAGTGACCCATGGAAGGTGTTCCCATGCACAACCATCCTCCGCGCACCACCCCGCTGGATCTTCCGGGCCTGCGCAAGCCCATCGTACAGGCGCCGATGGCCGGGATCAGTACCCCCGAGATGGCCGCAGCGGTGAGCAACGCAGGCGCACTGGGTTCGCTGGGAGTGGGCGCGATGAACGCACAGCAAGCCCGCGATGCGATCCGTGCGACCCGGGCACTCACGAATGCGCCTTTCAACGTCAACGTGTTTTGCCACGCACCGGCTCGCAGGGACGAGGCAGGCGAGAGACGCTGGGTAGAGTGGCTGGCACCGCAGTTTGCGCAGTATGGGGCGCCCACCCCGCAGGGCTTGCGGGAAATCTATACCAGCTTCGTCGCAGATCGTGCGATGCTCGAGCTTCTGATCGAGGAACGGCCGGCCGTGGTCAGCTTCCACTTCGGGCTGCCCGGGCGTGATGCGATCGCGGCGCTCAGACACTCCGGCATCCGGCTGATGGCCACGGTGACGAATCTGCGCGAGGCCGCGCTGGCGGTGGATGCAGGCATTGACGCACTGGTGGCCCAGGGCATCGAGGCCGGGGGACATCGCGGGGTGTTCGACCCCGAAGCACCGGACGAAGGCCTGGGCGTGCTGGCGCTGACGCGCATGCTGGTGCGTCGGTTCAGTCTGCCGGTGGTCGCAGCCGGGGGCATCATGGATGGCGCCGGAATCGCCGCGGCGCTCGCGCTGGGCGCGCAGGCGGCGCAGTTGGGCACGGCGTTCATTGCCTGCCCTGAGTCATCCGCCGACAGCGGTTACCGAGCAGCGCTGCTCGGGGACGAAGCGCTGCACACGACGCTCACCGCCACGATCTCGGGCCGGCCGGCACGGGGCATGGTCAACCGTATGACGCAGCTCGGGCAGGCGGAGAGCCGGCCCCGCCTGCCGGATTATCCGGTGGCCTACGACGCCGCCAAGGCTCTGCACGCAGCGGCGAAGGCCCATGGCGAATTC
>JAKBCY010000100.1 GCA_021807445.1 Pseudomonadota bacterium | reverse complement strand
CGTGACCCACATGGACATGCCCCATAACGCGTTTCGCGTCTGGAAGGAACTCAAGGCTCGCGGTGTCAACCTCTGATTGCGCGTTCACTCAATTAAGGCACTCATGGAAGTCAAACTCGACAAACGCTACCCGCTGGATGTGGACCCGGAGCGCGCCTGGACGATCCTGAGCGACCTCGAGGCGGTGGCGCGTTGCATGCCAGGCGCCGAGCTCACCGAGCGCGTCTCCGACACTGCGTACAAAGGGGCCGTACGGGTCAAGGTGGGCCCGGCCGTGGCCCAGTTCGGCGGCACGGTGGACGTGATGGAGAAAGACACGGCGCGCCGAACGATGGTGCTGCGCGGCAAGGGTGCCGACAAGGGCGGCTCCTCGGCCTCGATGGACCTTGCAGCAGCCATTGAGGCCGATCCGGCGAACCCGGCGCATGCGGTGCTGCATGGCGACTCGACTGTCATTGTCAACGGAAAGTTCGCGCAATTCGGCGGCCGCATGATGGTCTCGGTCTCCGAGATGCTCCTGGCACAGTTCGTGGACAACTTCCGCCAGGCCGCCCTCGCCCTGCCCGCGCCACCGGGCGCGGCCACGCCGGCGGACGCGGCCCAACCGCCCGCGGCCGCTCCCAAGGTGGCGCGTGAGATCAACGGCTTGGCCATCGTCTGGATGCTGCTCAGAAACTGGTGGCTCGGCCTGTTTGGCAAGCACACCTGAACACGCGGCAAGCCATGCCCTCGCCGATTCCACACCCGGATGAACGCGCGCTGCGCGAGCAGTTGCAACGCGTGGGCTACCTGGCCGATGCCGATCTGGCCACCACAGTGTGGCTGGCCCAGCGACTTCACCGCCCGCTCCTGATCGAGGGGGATGCGGGCGTGGGCAAGACGGCGCTGGCCACGGCGCTGGCAGCTGCACAGGAGGCCGAGCTGGTGCGGCTGCAGTGCTTCGAAGGGCTCGATCTGGCGCAGGCCGCCTATGAGTGGAACTACGGGCGCCAGCTCATGGCCATCCGCCTGCTTGAGGGCCGAGGCGATGCCGTGCGCGAGTCCGACGTGTTTGCGCGCGACTTTCTCCTCGAACGCCCCTTGCTCAAGGCCATCAGCCGGCCAGGCTCCTGCGTGCTGCTGATCGACGAGGTCGACCGCGCCGACGAAGCTTTTGAAGCCTTCTTGCTGGAAGTGCTGGCCGACTACCAGATCACGGTGCCCGAGATCGGCACCATCCGTGCCCAGCAGATTCCGCAGGTGATCCTCACCAGCAACGGCACCCGCGAGCTCTCGGATGCGCTGCGCCGCCGCTGCCTGTATCACTATCTGGACTACCCCACGGTGGCGCGCGAAGTGGCCATCGTCAAAACCGCGGTTCCCGAGGCCGACACCCGGCTTGTCGAGGAGTGCGTGCAGTTCGTGCAACGCCTGCGCCATGAAGACCTGGCCAAGACGCCGGGCATCGCCGAAACACTGGACTGGGTGCGCGCGCTGCACCAGTTGAACCAGCACACCGTGCCCGAAGACACCGCCGTGCTGCTGACCACGCTTGGTTGCCTGCTCAAGACCCGCGAGGATCGGTTTCTGCTGACTGCCGAACGCGCGATGCAGCTGGTGGAGGGGCGGCACACGGTGGGTGTTGCTGAAAAAACCGATGCCGTGCTGGCCGGACCATGAATCCCACGCGCACGCGGCAAGCGGTACCGCCCGGACAAAGCCTGGCCGGCTTCGCCAGCATGCTGCGCGACCACGGCCTCAAGGTTGGCGTGGCCGAGCAGCAAGCCATGCTGCAGGCCGCCCTCGCCCTCGGCGCCTTGAAGAGCGATCAGCTGCGCGCCGCATGGCGCGCAATCGCTTGCCACGGTGCGCGGGACTGGCGCCAGTGGCCCGAACTCTTCGAGCGCTACTGGTACCCGCACCGTCTCAAGGGCCAGATCCGCGTCAGCGGCCAGACGCGCGCCTCGCGCGACCTGCGCCAGGCGGTGCAGAACCTGCATGAGCAAATGCAGCATTCTGATGGGGCCAGCGCGCCGGGCAAAACGGCGCCGCTGTCCGCCTGCGAAGCGTCCCCCGCAAGCGCACGCTCCGATGACGCTGGCAGCCCGCGCGCCATGGGGGGCGCCAGCAGCACGGAAGCGTTGCACCGGCGGGACGGCCAGATGTGGCTTCCGCAGGAGCTCGGCGCATTGCAGCAGCTGGCGCGGCGGATCACCGCACAGTTGCGGCCGCGCCTGACCCGGCGCTGGCGCACGGCGCAACCGGGTCAACGCCTGGACCTGCGTCAGACGCTGCGCCGCAGCGTGGCGTGGGGCGGGCAACCGCTGCGCCCGGCGTGGCAGGTGCGGCGGCGCGAAACGCCGCGTCTGTTCATCCTGGCCGACGTGAGCCGCTCCATGGAGTCGCACGCGCCGCTGTTCCTGCGCATTGCCCGCGCGTTCGCCGTGTCCGCCCAGGCGCGCGTATTCGTCTTTCATGTGCGCCTGGCCGAGATTACGCCGCTGATGCAGCGCGATTCGGCGGCGATCCAGGACAAGATCAATGCCGTGACCGCGGGCTTTGGCGCCGGCACACGCATTGCGCACAGCCTGCAGGACTTCGTGCGCGTGCACGCGCGCGCCCAGCTCAACCGCGGCTCCCGTGTCTGGATTTTTTCCGACGGATTCGACACCGCCGAGCCCGAGGCGCTGCCGCAAGCGCTGCGCGCCGTGCGCGCCCACGGTGCGCGCATCGTTTGGTTCCATCCCACGCGTGACGTGCCCGCCGCAGCTGCGCTGCAGCGCTCACGCCTGTGCGTGGACCGCTTTATTCCCCTGGCGCGCCTGAGCGATCTTGCCGCTGCGCGCCCCTTGCTGCACTAACCGGTTCTATGCTTTGACCAGGAGCACGCCATGAACACCTCCGCATGGATCACCGCTGCAGCCCGGCTGCAGGCCGAGCGACAGCCCTTTGCCCTCGTCTCCGTGCTGCGTGTGCAGCCCCCCGCTTCGGCACGCGCGGGCGACAAGGCCCTGGTCACCGCTGACGGAGTCATTCACGGCTGGATCGGGGGCGGCTGCGCCCAGCCGGCCGTCATCAAAACCGTGCGCCAGGCGCTTGCCGACGGGCAGCCGCGCACGATCCGCATCGCGCCCACCGACACCACCGCCGAGCGCACCCTGGGCGATGTGCTCGAGTTTGGCATGGCCTGCCATTCGGGCGGCACGCTGGAGCTCTTCATCGATCCGGTGCTGCCCCCGCCCCACTTGATCGTGCTTGGGCACTCGCCCGTGGCGCATGCGCTGGCGGCGCTGGCGCCACGTGTGGGGTTTTCGGTCTCGGTCGTGGCTGAGGGTGCCACCGCAGCGGACTTTCCCGATGCTGATCAGGTATTGGCCACGGACGACGCACCCAGCGTACGCGAAACGCTGCCCACACCAGCCTTTGCCGTCGTGGCGACCCAGGGCCGACGTGACCTGCAGGCGCTGAAAGCCGCGCTCGGTCTGCGGCCCGCGCGGCTGTGGTTCGTGGCAAGCGCGCGCAAGGCCGCGGTGCTCAAGCAAAGCCTCATCGCCAGCGGTGAGGATGCGCAGCAGGTTGCAACCATCGTGGCCCCAGCGGGTGAAGCGATCGGTGCGCAAACGCCTGAGGAAATCGCGCTGTCGGTGCTCGCTGCGGTGGTGGCCGCACGGCGTGCGCCCGCCGGCGCCACCGCGGATACGGTTGCCGAGCCGGTGCCGGACACGACGCTCACGGCGCAAGAGCCTGCGGCCCCAGCCCATTCCTGCTGTGGCGGTGCGGCGAAAAAGGCCGCGGCAGCCATCGCGCATGCTGCTGAGGGTGTGGCCGAAGCGCCGGCAGCTGCGCCCAAAAAGTCCTGCTGCGGAGGCTGAAGCGCCATGGGTTGCATTCTCAAGGGCGGCGGCGGCCTGTACAACAGGCTCGCCGTGGGCGCAGTACTGCTGGCGGCGGGTTCGGGTTCACGCATGGGCCATCGACCGAAGAGCCTTCTGGAGCTTGGCGGCGTCCCGCTGATCCGGCGCCAGATCATTGCGCTGTCGGGCGCCGGTGTGGACGAACTGGTGGTGGTGCTCGGCCACCATGCGCAGCGTATTGAGCAAGCCGTGCAGGAGTTTCCGGTCACGATGGTCCACAACGCGCAGCCCGATGCGGGGCAGGTGTCATCGCTGCGGCTTGGCCTGCAGGCCCTGTCCCCAAAAATCGACGCCGTGGTTGTGGCGTTAGCCGACCAACCCTTGATCCACGCGCAGGACATTACCGATCTGATTGGGGCCTACAAGAAACGCCCGACCTCCGCGCAGGTCGTGCAGCCTGAGGTGGATGGCCTGCCGGGGAACCCGGTGATATTCAGCACTACCGTGCGCGACCAGATCCTGAGCGGCGACGTCCGCATTGGCTGCCGCCAATGGCAAGCCGCACACCCCAACGAGGTGCACCACTGGACAACCCCCAACCAGCGCTACCGCATCGACGTGGACACACCTGAGGACATCGAGGCCTTGGCCGCGCGCACGGGCCACCAGCTGCGCTGGCCGGCGGACCTCGCGCGCTCGGCATGACCCATTGCGACATGCCCGCGCCCACCCCAGCTCCTTTGCTGCCCCTATGGCCGACGCCTCTGGGGGTGCACCGTTTTGCGCAAGCCGACTCCGTCAACAACCTGCTGGCGCGGGTGTTCCAGGCCATGCGCGCGACGGATCCGCATGCGCGGCGCGATCCGGGGGCGTTCTACGCCAGTGGCGACGACCTGCTCGGGCGCATCCGCCTGCCCGAGTGGGACGCGTTCGTGGGTTTCATCGTCGACAGCGTGCGCCAGACCGTCGTGCTGGCCAACCAAGGCGCCTGGCCCGTGGCCACGCCGGGCCTGCAGATCGCCCTGCGCGGCATGTGGTTCCAGATTGCCAGCCAAGGCAGCCACCACGACGTGCATACCCACGGCAACTGCTCGTGGTCGGGCGTGTATTGCGTGCAGGTGGATGCCGAGACGCAACGCGCAGCGCATCCGGTTCTGGGCGCAAGCAACGGCATCACGCGCTTTTACGGCCCTCACTTCAATCACTTGGGTGGCGCCCACATGGATTTCGGCAACGCCTACCTGCTCTCACCCCATCTTGATGTGCCACCCGTGCCAGGGCAGCTGGTTGTGTTCCCGTCCTGGCTTGCGCACCAGGCCATGCCCTATGCGGGCGAAGCCGAGCGCATTATTGTGTCCTTCAACGCCAGCGTGCATGCGACCTCGGGCTCCGATCAGCTGCACGCATACGCCGATGCCTGAGCACATACTTGCGCCGCCCGCTCGCCGGCAGGCGAGCGCTGTCGCCTGCACCCGAGCCGTCGCGCACCGGACCCGGCGCGCAGTGCCCTGTGGGCGTGGAGGTGCTGGCGTGCTGCTTGCCCCGGGCTTTTGTGCATCTGCGCACCGTCCGGCAGCAGTCGCCGCGCAGGACCCACCTTTCACCCGTGGAGATGAAGATGAATAGCGTTGACATTGAAGTGATGCGCACCGCTTTGCAATGGATGGACAAAGGGCACCGGGTCACGCTGGGAACCGTGGTGCGCACCTGGGGTTCGGCGCCGCGTCCACCGGGCTCGCTCATGATCATCCGTGACGATGGACAGGTGGCGGGTTCGGTTTCGGGCGGCTGCATCGAAGATGACCTCATCGCGCGCGTGGCCCGCGGCGAGCTGGCCTTGCGCAAACCGGAGGTCACAACCTACGGTCAAAGTGCGGAGGAGGTACGCCGCTTCGGTCTGCCATGCGGCGGCACGGTGCAGATCGTGCTGGAACCGCTGGCGCCACACTCGCAGCTGCGCGAGCTGCTGGTGGACATTGAGCGCCGCCATCGCGTGCAGCGGCGCATGGACCTGAAAACGGGCTTCGTCCGGCTGGAACCGGCACTCGACGGCGACCGCGTGACGTTCGATGGCACGCATCTCGTGACCGTGCACGGCCCGCGCCTGCGCCTGCTCATCATCGGTGGCGGGCAGCTTTCGCGTTACCTGGCATCCATGGCGGGGATGATCGACTACCAGGTCACGGTGTGCGAGCCGCGCATCGAATATCACGAGGGCTGGAGTGAATTGCCCGGCGTCACCCTGTCCACGTTGATGCCAGACGACCTGGTGTTGGCCATGAACCTGGACCACAACAGTGCGGTGGTGGCGGTCACGCACGACCCCAAGCTCGACGACCTGGCGCTCATGGAGGCCCTGCACACGCCGGCGTTCTATGTGGGTGCATTGGGATCCGTGCACAACAACACCAAGCGCCGGGAGCGATTGCTGCAGTTCGACGTCAGTGCTGAGGAAGCCGCCCGCCTGCGAGGGCCGGTTGGATTGCGCCTGGGTGCGCTGACGCCACCGGAGATCGCCATGAGCATCCTGGCCGAAATGACCGCGATGCGCCGCGGCATCGACTTGAGCCAGCCGTTGGTTCGCTGGGATGCGTCAGCCGCCATCTGCGCTTTGGCCTGAGCTGCTGAGCGCGACGGTGCGAGCGGTATCGCATCCGGGCAAGCCCAAGTTTGAACCGACGCGTCGATCATCCCCAGGCCCTCGCTATGGTGGATGATGCGTGCGAACGGCAGCGTGCCACCGCACAAACCGCGGCGCGATTGGGGATCCGAGGGCTTGATCAGGCACACAGGTCGGCGCCCGGGGTGATCGCACGTCATCGTCTTAGTGCGGCACGCGCGCCGAGCGCAGTGGTGCTGGCCTCTGGTTACCAGCCGGCGACGAGCACGACCCGTTCCTAGCAGTGGGTTCAGCGGTTCGCAAGGGGCAGCGGATCGGCCGAAACCGTCTAAGCCGTCTATCTCGAAATTGCTTACAGGCTCACAGCCTTTTTCCGCGCGAGGCCAAATAGGCAAGAGGCATCCGCGACCCACTGAAAACTGGCTGGAACGCCCGGGATGAGTGCGGTTCCTGCGCTTCGCATGTCTGTTGGCCCGGCCTGCAACGGGTCGCAAAGGCCGCCGGAGCATGCATAAGATGGATTCTTGACGGCTCCCCGCCTTCGGTCGCTACCCACCAAAACGGTTTTGCGACAGCCTCGGAACGGCTGGGTTTCCCGGAGCAACGGATGACCAGGTACTTCCATCCAGAGGCTAAAGTCGATAGTTGCAGGGCATGGAATTTGCTCCGCTTTCGACATGTCCCGCCCGCCCCTTCGCCAACGCACTCTAACCGTCGTCCTCATCTCGCCCGACCCGGCGTTGGCGAACGATGAGGATGGAGCGACTTTGCAGCGTCACGCCCAACGCTGCGCTCTGCTCGACCAGGCCCTGCGCGATGCAGGCTATTCCGTGGTGGCCGTTGTACCTGCCACGCCCACACTGGACGAGCGCATTGCTGCACTCGAACCGGATCTGGTCATCGTCGATGCAGAGTCTGGCGTTCGGGATTTGCTGGAGCATGTAGTGCTGGCTTCGCGCGATACCCCGCGGCCCATCGTGCTGTTCACCGACGAGGATGACACCGAGACGGCGCAGCTCGCCATCACAGCCGGCGTGACGGCTTATATCGTCGACGGCCTCAAGCCCAGCCGTGTCAAGCCGGTGATCGAGGTGGCGCTGGCGCGGTTTGAGCGTGAGCAGACCCTGCGCGCGGAGCTCGATGCCGCGCGCACACAACTCACCGAGCGCAAGCTGGTGGAGCGCGCCAAGGGCATCGTGATGCAGCGCCAGAATTGCACGGAAGAAGAAGCCTTCAGCCGCATGCGCAAGCTGGCAATGGAAAAAGGCTTGAAGCTCTCCGATCTGGCCCAGCGCATCCTCGACACCATCGGGTTGATCTAAAACCCTTGCGCTGCGCGTTTTGTGTGCGCGACTGCACCATGCCGGCGCAGCAGACAGTCGCTTTGCACCACCGCTGATCGGGCTTGATCGGATAGCGCCAGGATTTTGCCTCTGCGCGGTCCTGGAAAAGAATCTGGCACGCAGTTTGCAATGCAGATGCCGTAGACCAACGCCGGTCTATGTTCAACCCGCTGACGGGGTATCGCCTCCGATCAGCTCGGCAATGATGCCTTCGTGTGTCTCTCCTTGTGTGAGGCGCCCGGAGGCTTTTTTTCGCCCACCATTTTCAGGATCCGCCATGCGTAACCGACAAGACGCCACACCCCCGAGCAATGACCCGGCACAACCCTTGCGCCGCACCCTCATCAAGTCAGGCGCTGCCGTGGCTGTTGCCGGTCTTCTCCCTAGCCTGCAGCCCACTGCGCGCGCCGCCAACCTGGGCAAGCCCGAAATGGAAGAAATCAAGATTGGATTCATCCCCCTCACCGATTGCGCCCCTATCGTCATGGCCGCGGTGCTGGGGTTTGACAAAAAATACGGGGTCAAAATCGTCCCCAGCAAACAGACCTCGTGGGCTGCGGTGCGGGACAACCTAGTCACCGGCGGCATTCAGATGGCGCATGTGCTCTACGGCCTGCCGTATGCCGTACAGCTCGGCGTGGGCGGCCCAAAAAAAGACATGGCCATTCTCATGGGTCTGAACCGCAACGGCCAGGCCATCACCCTGGCCGACGCCTTGGCCAGGGAGGGCATCACCACCGGCCCGGCGTTGGCCAAGGCCATTGCGCAGAGAAAGCGTACCTTTACCTTTGCCCAGACCTTCCCCACCGGCACCCACGCTATGTGGCTGTATTACTGGCTGGCGACCTACGGTATCAACCCGCTCAAGGACGACAAGGTGATTACCGTGCCGCCGCCACAGATGGTGGCCAAT
>JAKBCY010000099.1 GCA_021807445.1 Pseudomonadota bacterium | reverse complement strand
ACCGACAGCCAGAGCAATGCCGTGGCCCCGCCGGCCTCACGCTCTTCAAGCGTGAATCGCCGGGGAAACAGCCATGAGGCAAGCGCCACGGCGAGCGGCGGGGTCATGCCGGCTACCATGACGGCCGCCATCGGGGTGAAGACTTGGCTGGCAAGCAGGCCCGTGGCAAACGTATAGGCGGCCTTGTTCACCGGTCCACCCATGTCGAAGGCCATCATGGCGCCGAGCAGCATGCCGAGGACAACGGCGCTCGCACCCTGCATGCCCTTGAGCCATTCGGTGAGGAATGCGAGGGCTTGCGCCACGGGGGTGCCCACCACGTAGATCATCAGCAAACCTGTGAGCAGGGTGCCCAGAAGCGGCAGGATGAGCACTGGCTTGAGGCCCTCGATGCTGCGAGGCAGGCGCAAGTGGCGATTGAACCAATCGGTTCCGTAACCGGCAATGAAACCAGCGACAATGCCGCCGAGGAAACCGGCTCCGAGATTGGCTGCAATCATCCCGCCGATCATGCCTGGAGCGATGCCTGGACGATCTGCGATCGAGTAGGCGATGTAGCCCGCGAGCGCAGGTACGATGAGCACAAAAGCTGACTTGGCCCCGATCTGAAACAGCGCATACGCGAGTGTGCCACTGTGCTCGTAGGCGTAGATGCCACCAAACGCAAACGCCAGGGCGATGAGCAATCCTCCCGCCGTGATAAAGGGCAGCATGAACGACACACCGGTCATCAGATGTTTGTAGGGTCCGGTGCGTGCTTTGCTGGGGGCTGGCGGCTTGGTGGTTGCCGACGCATCACGCGGCGCCTGGCCCCATTCCTGGGCCTCTGCCAAGGCGCGCTGGATGAGGGCCTTGGCGTCGTTGATTGCCGGTTTTGTGCCGCTCAAAAGCACGCGTTTGCCGACAAATCGGCCTAACTCAACCTGGCGGTCCGCGGCAATGATGACGACGTCCGCTGCGGCAATCTCGGCATCCGTGAGCGCATCTTGGGCGCCGACGGAACCCTGCGTCTCCACGCGTATCGCGATGCCGAGTTCCTTTGCGGCCAGTTGCAATCCTTCCGCGGCCATGAAGGTGTGCGCGATGCCGGTGGGGCAGGACGTAATGGCCACGACGCGGCGCAGCTTCAGCGCCGGTGTGTCGGCCGCTGGCGGTTGGCTTTGCAGTGCCTGCGCCAACGCCGCATGCGGATCCGCGAGAACCTGGTCAAGCCCGATCGCGACGATGCGCAGCCCGGCAAACTTTGGATCTGCGGCGTCGATCGAACCCACTGCGAGCAGTGTGTCGCCAGAGGCCATTTGCGATCGCATCAAGGGGTTGAGCACACCCTCCGTTGTCGAGACCTCGATGTCGATTGCCGTGCCCTTGGCTGTGGCAGCATGCCGCAGTGCCTCGGCTGCGAGCACGCCGGCGACCGTGCGGTCTCCGGCTGCGATGGATGCGAACAATGAACCCATGGTGTGTCTCCTGTCTGCGGTGGGGGCCGCTTTAGTTCAGTCGCTCGATGACCACATGGGCAGCTTGGCTGCGCACGTGTTCAGGGTCACCGAGATTGGCGCCGATCTGGCCGAGCTTGGTGTATGCGAATGCAGTGGCCAAGCGGGCGATGTTTTCGATGGGTGCGCCACTGTTGATGCCGGCAACCATGCCGGCGACCATGGCGTCGCCAGCGCCCACCGTGCTGGCGGGGCGCATTGCGGGAAGGCTGGCATGCAGCGCTGCCTCGCGCGTGACGAAGATGGCTCCCTCGCTGCCAAGGGAAACGGCGACCAGCGCCACGCCGCGGGTCAGCAGATCGCGCGACGCCGAAATCAGGTCGGCGTGCGTCGGCAAGGCCCGTTGGGCCCAAGCCTCAAGTTCGGTGCGGTTGGGTTTGATGGCATGGGGCAGGGCCCCCGCTGCAGCCTGTAGCGCTGCGGTAAGCGGTGGGCCCGAGGTGTCGAGCACCACGCGCACCTGGCGTGCCGTGAGCTCGGCGATGCAATGGGCGTACGTATCGTCGGGAAAGTCGGCGGGCAGACTGCCGGCGAGTACGACGATGGCGCCGCTGCTGGCCAGCGCGAGCACCGCATCGCGTGCCCTGTGCATCTGTTCTGGCGCAAGGTCAGCTCCAGGCAGGTTGATGTCCGTCGTGTCGCGAGGATCGACCAGTTTGACGTTGACTCGAGTGGGGCCCGAGAAGCGGCAAAAGCGGTCCTCAATTCCCTTGGCGGCGAAGAGATCGGTAAATGGAGCGTCATTGTCCTCGCCGAGCAGGCCGGTTGCCACGACGCGCTGGCCCCAATCGGCAAGGCAACCGGCGACGATCACACCCTTGCCTCCCGGGTCGAAGCGCACGGCTCGTGCTCGATGCACGGTCCCCGGGAGCAACGCATCGAGGGCGATGGTTTCGTCAATTGCCGGGTTGAAGGTGACGGTGATGACGGGTGGCAGCGGCGCGTTCATGCGGCTTCCTCGTCGAGCGCGCGCACGGCCTGTGCTGACTCTGCAGCCAGCGCCCTGGCAGCGATTTCCCCGAGCGATCGGCGGTTGCTTGCCCGCAGGCGCGCCTTCACGCCGGGGATGTCGCGAGGGGTCATGGACAGCTCGTGCACGCCAAGACCCACCAGCAAGGTCGCCCCGAATGGATCGCCGGCAATGCCGCCGCACACACCGACCCAGCGTCCGTGGCGGCTCGCACCTTCGACCGTGCTGCGGATGAGGCGCAGAACTGCCGGATGAAGACTATCGGCTTGCGGCGCGAGCTCCGGGTTCTGGCGATCCATGGCCAGGGTGTATTGGGTCAGGTCATTGGTTCCGATGGAAAAGAAGTCCACATGAGCGGCCAGAAGATCGGCCTGGATCGCCGCCGCCGGCACTTCGATCATGATGCCGATGGGCACCTGTGGTGCGCCGAGTTCGGACCGAACCAGTTCGCATGCGGCGCGCAGCCGGCGAACTTCATCCTCGCTCGTCACCATGGGGAACATGATGGAGAGATCGCCACCGCCTTTGGCTGCGCGGTATAGCGCGCGCAGCTGCGGTTGCAGCAGATCGGGGCGGCGCAGAAGCAGCCGTGCCCCCCGCACACCGAGGAAGGGGTTGGCCTCCTGCGGCAATTGCAGATGTGCGACTTGCTTGTCGCCACCGATATCCAGTGCGCGCACGATGAGGGGCTTGCCGTCGAGTGCATCGATCATGCCGCGGTACACGGCAAACTGAGCGTCCTCGTCAGGGGTTTCGCCGCGTTCCAGAAAAAGGAACTCCGTACGCATCAAGCCGACGCCTTCGGCGCCTTCATGCAACGCAAGCGGAACCTGGTCTGGAATGTTCACATTGGCACCGATGGCTACCGTGTGCCCGTCGCTGGTGCGGGCCGGCTTGCCGCGCTCGGCTTTTTCCTCGGCGCGTCGCGTGCTTTCGCGGGCGATCCAGTCCTGGGCAGACGCCACGTCCGGCTCCGTTGGTTCAAGGTAAAGCTTCCCTCCTGCTCCGTCGATGATGGCCTGTGTACCGCTGTGCAGGGCCATCAAGGCTGGGCCTGCGCCAACGATGGCGGGCAGGCCCAGCGTGCGAGCCAGGATCGCTGTGTGCGATGTTGGCCCGCCCTGCGCGATGGCAAGACCCACGACACGCCGCATATCAATGGCCGCGGTATCGGATGGCGAGAGATCATCCGCGACCACAATGCAGGGCGTATCGGGAAGATCCGCGAGACTTCCAAGCTGGATGGATGGTTCGAGTCGCGCCAGCACGCGCCGCCCGACGTCGCGCAAATCGGCGGCGCGCCCTGCCAGGACAGGGTTGCCGAGCGCGGCCAGACGGCAAGCCATGCGTTCCACGGCTTGGTTCCAGGACCACGCCACGCCATGTCCCTCGACCATGATCTGGCAAGCCAGGGTGATGAGATCGCTGTCCTTGAGCAATTCACGCTGCGCGCGAAAGATGCCGGCTTCGGCCGCACCGAGGCGTCGCGCCGTATCGTCAGCGAGTGCGGTGAGTTGTTCCTGGGTAGCGACGATGGCCGCATTGAGCTGATCGGCTCCCTGATCGAGTGTGCCTGGGAGATCGGGGACTTGGGGCTGAGCCGACGCGAGGATATGTAGGGTGCCCATGGCAAGCCCGGGGCTTGCCGCGATACCGGGGACCATGGCAAGCGCGCCGGGGGGTGACCAGGCCGAGCCGAGCACGGGTGCTGCCGCCTTCACTGCATCGGCTTGCTCCTGGGGGGTGAGCGCATCGATCAGGGCGCGGAAGCTCTCAAGCGCGGCTCGTGCGCCTTCCCCTTCAGCCGAAAGCACAACTGTTTGGCCATAGCGCAGCCCCAGGCCCAGCAGACCCACGAGGTTGCGCGCATCGGCCACTTCGCTGCCGTGACGCGCCTGCAAGCGAACACCGGACTTGCGTGCGGCCTCGACCCATAGGGATGCCGGTCGCGCATGTAACCCCGCTGGGTAGCGCACCATCCAATCGGTGCGTTCCGCCAGATCCGATGCCGGGTGCTGGGATGCTGGCGTTGCATCGTCGCCCAGCGCAGCAACCAGATCGGCCGCGTGCGGTGTTGTGAACAGGAACTGCAGACGCTGTTCATCCTGGATCAGGCGGGTGAGGCGGCGCAGGATGGTGATGTGGTTGTCCGATTGCGCGGCGATTGCCACCACCAGATGTGCGCGCTGCCCTGGGTTCCACTCCACCCCTTGCGGAATCTGAAGGATCGCCAGTCCGTCGCGCAGCACCAGGTGGCGATCTTTTCCCAAGCCGTGGGGAATCGCCACGCCGTGACCGAGATACGTATTGGCGACATCCTCGCGAGCCGTCACGCTAGCCTCGAAACCCGGGGCCACGCAGCCGCTGGCGATGAGCAACTGGGTGGCTTCGGTAATCGCCGCAGCTTTGTCACGCGGGTGCGACGCCAGCCGGATTCGCGCTTCGGAAAGCAGATCGGCAGGGGAAGCAGCTACCATGATTGTCTCCTTTTGATGTGTTGAAATGATAACGTTTACATCATGGCAATCAAGGGAAACTTCCTAGTGTTTACCCTGAATTAAGACGAGCATTGTCGGTTAGAGCCTTGCCATCTGCGATGGAATTGGCATTTTTGTGATATCGTTTACACATGAGCTCAAGTATCAAGGATGTCGCCCACGTTGCCGGGGTGTCGGTCGCCACAGTGTCGCGCGCACTCAGCGGTGTGGCCGCGGTCAGCCCCAAGCTGATGGCGCGTATCGAAGTGGCAATTCGCGAAACCGGCTATCGCCCCAATCTCTCCGCGCGGCGACTGCGTTCACGCCACTCCGGAACCATCGGGCTGATCCTTGCTGATCTGCGCAATCCGTTTTTCACGGCGGTGAGCCGAGCAGTGGAGGCAGTGGCTTATCAGCACGGCCTGCGCGTCATTCTGTGCAACACGGACGAGAACCCCGAAAAGGAGGCGATTTACCTCAAGTTGATGGAAGAAGAGCGCGTCACGGGCGTGATCTTCGCGCCGACACGGCAGACGGCTCAGACCCTGGACCAGTGTGCCACCGGGTTTCCGTTGGTTCTGATTGATCGTGTCATCCCGCACGGCCAACTGGATGCTGTCGTGCTCGACAACAGCGCGGCAAGCGCGATGCTCATGGAGCATCTCCACGCGCAGGGCTACCAGCGAATCGCCGGTATTTTTGGTAATGCCAGCAGCAGCGGGATCGAGCGTCACGACGGTTTTGTCGCAGCCGCTCAGCGCCTGCGCCTGCACATTCAGACAGCGTTCGTGCCACCCCAGATCGAGGCCGCCGAGGTTGAGGTTCGCCACCTTCTTGATTGCGCCGAGCCTCCGCAGGCCTTGGTGGCGAGTAACGGCCTGCTTCTCATGGGGGTGGTGCGTGCGGTGCGTGCAGCCGGATTGGCGATACCCGATGATGTGGCCGTGGCTGGTTTCGACAACGAGAGCTGGACCGAACTCGTCGGCCCGGGCCTTACGGTTATCGAGCAGCCCTTGGAAGCCATCGGCCGCACGGCAATGTCGATCCTTCTCGAGCGCTTGGACAATCCCGCATTGCCACCACGCAAAGTTCTGCTCGGCGGGCACTGCGTGGTGCGGGGCTCGACGGCCAAGCTCGTGCCACACGCGCGATCGGGCCTTCAGGTTACGTCTGGTGCCGACTCAATCATGCATCAAGCCACCTAGTGCCGCCCATGCCATCTCGGGCTGGATGCCTCGCAAGCAGTTGAGGTGCCCAAGCGGGCACGCACGCGCGAAACACGGGCTGCACGGTAAATGCAGCCACAGCGTGGCGCTGTGGTGGGCTGCGGGCGGGGTGTGGCGAGGATCCGTGGAGCCGTAGATACCCAGCGTGGGGCGGCGCAGCGCCGCTGCGACGTGCATCAGGCCCGAGTCGTTGCTGACCACTCCGCTGGCCCCGGCCAGCAGAGCGATTGCCTCGTCCAGCTGCGTGCGCCCGCACAAATTCATCACGTGCGGGGCAAGGCTTGCAATGGCCTCTCCTGTGCGCGCGTCCGAGGGGGCGCCGAGAACGGCCACCGCGTACCCATCACGTTGCGCCCTGAGCGCAAGGGCACCATAGTGCTCCGCGGGCCATTGCTTGGCGGGACCGTATTCGGCGCCCGGGCATACGGCGACCCAGCGTGGCGGTAGGCCAAAACGCGCCCTCGCCTGGGCGGCCACTCCCGGGTCAACATGCAACGTGGGCTCAGCAAGCGCCGCGCCACAATCGGCGCCAGCCAGTTTTGCGTAGCGCTCGCGCATGTCGGTCCGGCCGCCGCCGTTTTGTGCGTGATATTTGCGCGTGAGAAGCAGCCCAGATGCTTCCCCTGCATAACCGATGCGTACAGGAATTCTCGCCAGCCATGGCACCAGTCGCGCCTTGACGTTGTTGCCGAGAATGTAGGCGCGCGCATACCCGCGTGCGCGAAGCGTCGTGGCGACGCGCCAGCGGGCCGCGAAGTCCACGCGGCCGTGCCCAAACGGCGCTTCGATGACTTCTGTGACGCCGGGCATCGCGCGCAACACGGGCGCGATCGTGGGCAATGCCAGCGCCGCGACGTGTTCGCCGCGCGCGGCCAACATTGCCACGAGTGGCTGCGCCATCACTGCGTCACCGATCCACTGGGGAGCGATCAGCAGGGCGCGGGGCATGGCGCGTTGGGCGCGGATTCGTCGCACGCCCGGTGGGCGTGGATGCGGGGACGTGCCTTGAACCGGCTCAATGCCCGTGGGCCGTCTCACCTGGAGCCAGCCGATAGCGTGTCCCGCAGTACGGGCAAGCAGCCTCGCCATGGGTGATGTCAATGAACACGCGTGGGTGGCTGCTCCAGATGGGCATGTTCGGGTTGGGGCAGTGGGCGGGGAGATCCTTGGCCTTGAGTTCGACCACAGGCATTTCAGGTTTAGGAATGGCGCTCATGGGTTTGGGCTCGAAAAAAGGGGGGAAGCGGCAGTTTCAGTTCAGTATTGGCGATGGGGTCGTGTGTCTTGTGGGGCTGTTCACGGCACTGACGCAGGCGACCGCGGGGGCGGGTCCGCTGAAGTCCTGGGTGGATCCATCCCCAGTCCGACTTTGGGTCCATCGCCACGGTCGACACGGGCCTTCCCAACTGACAACACTCAGCCGCCATGAATGACCTCGGCCAAGCGCATTTGGGCACGGCAAGGGTTTCGTCACACGGGGGTCAACCATTGCCCATACTTTGCGTTGCGCCCACTGACGATATCAAAAAATGCATTCTGGATGCGCTCGGTAATGGGGCCGCGATGGCCGGGCCCGATGGTCACGCCATCGAGCTCGCGAATCGGTGTGACTTCCGCCGCGGTACCGCTGAAGAATGCTTCATCGGCGATGTAGACCTCGTCACGCGTGATGCGCTTTTCCTTGATCGTCAGGCCCAGGTCTTCGCAGATGGCGAACACGGTTTTGCGGGTAATGCCATTGAGCGCACCCGACGATAGATCGGGCGTGTGTAGCACGCCTTCACGGATCACGAAAATGTTCTCGCCCGCACCTTCGCTGACGAACCCCTGAGGGTCCAGGAGTAGCGCTTCATCGTAGCCGTCTGCCGTCACCTCAAGATTGGCGAGGATGGAGTTCGTGTAGTTGCTCACAGCCTTGGCGTTGCACATCGTGATGTTGACGTGGTGACGCGTGTAGCTGGAGGTTTTGACCCGTATGCCTTTCTTCAGTCCCTCTTCGCCGAGATAGGCGCCCCAAGGCCAAGCGGCGATCATCAGATGGATGGTGTTTCCACGGGGCGACACGCCAAGCTTTTTGTCGCCGATCCATGTCAGGGGCCGGATATAGCAGGAGTCGAAGCCGTTGACGCGGACCGCGTCGATTTGCGCCTGCATCACCTGCTCGAGCGAGAAGGGAATCTGCATGCGCAAAATCTTCGCGCTGTTAAACAGCCGCTCCGTGTGGTCGCGCAGGCGGAAGATGGCCGTCCCGGTATCGGTCTTGTAGGCGCGCACGCCTTCGAACGCGCCGCAGCCGTAGTGCAGGGTATGGGTCAGCACGTGAATTTTGGCGTCGCGCCATTCGACGAGCTGGCCGTCCATCCAGATTTTGCCGTCTCGGTCAGACATGGATGTAGGCAGGGCCATGATTGCAAGGTCTCCAGGGTGTAGTCAGGATCAGCCCTCCATTCTAGGAGCCTGCCCAAGGCAACGGGCGCAATGGCGCTACCGCGGCGCGCCAGCACGCAAAATCCCATCCGGATGGGCCACAATGCTGAGTCAATCGAAAAGAGAGATTTTGTCCTGCATCAGGGGCTCTCTGGCTCTGCAGACGGGTCGGTGCAGCAGATCTCGGACCAGAAATATGTACCAAAGCGAATGCGGCAGGTGGCGTCGTTGCGGTG
>JAKBCY010000098.1 GCA_021807445.1 Pseudomonadota bacterium | reverse complement strand
TATACCCCCACGCGCCCACATACCCGAGCCCGGCGCCAAGCACCAACGCCAAGCCCACGATAACCCGAATCACACGATCCCAACCGCCTTCATTGATCTTCATGAGACCTCCTTGCCAGCGATAGATCAACTATACGCGACTTCCTCGTCATCCGCGCGCCATAGCGCAGACGCCACAGGGGCGCTGCGATCCGGACCACCGCGACCGATCGCACGCGCCTGCCAGGGGCTGCTCTGACGCCTCGCCCCGGTGGCCGCACACTCCCGAGCAATTGACCCCGGAGTGTCTCCCCTGGCCAGGCAATGTTCCACGTGAAACATCGGTTGATCTCAGGCGCATGCGCGCTCGCCCTACAATCGCTGCTCAGGACACGAACCCATGGATTACCAGCAAACCTTTGACGTCATCGTCGTCGGCGGCGGCCACGCCGGCACCGAAGCCGCACTTGCAGCCGCCCGCATGGGCGCCGTAACCCTCCTGCTCACGCACAACATCGAGACTCTCGGACAAATGTCCTGCAACCCCTCGATCGGCGGCATCGGCAAAGGTCATCTGGTCAAGGAAATCGATGCGTTGGGAGGCGCCATGGCAACGGCGACCGATCTCGCGGGAATTCAATTTCGCGTCCTCAATGGCAGCAAGGGGCCTGCCGTACGTGCCACGCGCGCGCAGGCGGACCGACTGCTGTACAAGGCGGCGATCCGACAACGACTCGAAACCCAGCCCAACCTCTGGCTGTTCCAACAGGCCGTCGATGACCTGATCCTCGAATCTACAGGCCAGGGTGAGCGCGCTTGCGGCGCCATTACGCAAAGTGGCATTCGCTTTCACGCGCGGGCTGTCGTTCTGACCGCCGGCACCTTCCTTGACGGCAAGATCCATATCGGCCTTGACCATTACGCTGCCGGCCGCGCGGGCGACCCTCCAGCCGTGTCGCTCGCCCGACGCCTGAGGGAGCTCCAACTTCCCCAGGGTCGCCTGAAAACCGGCACGCCGCCCCGAATCGACGGGCGCACGATCGATTTCTCACGCACCGAAGAACAACCCGGGGACCGCGACCCCACGCCGGTGTTCAGCTTCCTCGGCCGCCCCGAGCAGCACCCCGCCCACAGGCCCTGCTGGGTCACTCACACCAATTCACGTACCCATACCATCATTCGTGGCGGCCTCGATCGCAGCCCCATGTACACGGGCGTCATCGAAGGTGTGGGCCCACGCTATTGCCCAAGCATTGAGGACAAGATTCACCGATTCGCCGACAAGGATGCGCATCAGATCTTTCTCGAGCCCGAAGGCCTCACCACCCATGAGTTTTACCCCAACGGCATCTCCACGAGCTTGCCGTTCGACGTGCAGCTCGCGCTCGTGCGAAGCATCCAAGGGCTCGAAAACGCCCATCTCCTGCGCCCAGGCTATGCGATCGAATATGACTACTTCGACCCTCGCGCCCTGAAATCATCCCTCGAAACGCGTGCGATTGAGGGCTTGTTTTTCGCGGGACAGATCAATGGCACGACCGGCTACGAAGAGGCCGCGGCGCAAGGGCTGCTGGCGGGGACCAACGCCGCCCTGCAGGTGCACGGGCGCGATCCCTGGTGCCCAGCGCGCGACCAAGCTTACATGGGCGTTCTGGTAGACGATCTCATCACGAAGGGCGTGACTGAGCCTTATCGCATGTTCACCAGCCGGGCAGAATATCGACTGAGCCTTCGCGAGGACAACGCGGATCTGCGCCTGACTGAAATCGGACGCAAGCTCGGCCTGGTCGACGATCTGCGCTGGAGCGCGTTCTGCCGCAAGCGCGATGCCATCGATCGCGAGCGCCAGCGTCTGCGCGTGACCTGGGTACAGCCTGGCACGCTCGCGCTCGCTGAAGCTTCCTCGCTGGTCGGGCAGGGCATCGAGCGCGAATACCGCCTCGAAGATCTCCTGCGTCGACCCGAGGTTGACTACAAACGCCTGGTTTCGGCCCTGGATGGACGGTTCGCGCCACCGGAACCCTTAGAACCCGATGCAGCGGAGCAAGTCCAGATTGCTGTCAAGTACGCCGGCTACATCGATCGCCAGCACCAGGACGTTCAGCGCGCCGCCGAATACGAACACCTTCCACTGCCGACCGACCTGGACTATCGCGCCGTGCAGGGACTCTCCATCGAAGTGCGACAAAAGCTCGGGCGGGCCATGCCCGAGACGCTGGGCCAGGCTTCACGCATCTCCGGCGTCACCCCAGCGGCCATCTCTCTCCTACTGGTGCACTTGCGCAAACGCCGGCTGCGCCCCGCCACGCTTGCGCAGGAATCAACCTGATGCCGCCACGACCCCGGTTCGCGAACGATCACCCTGATGGACCGCCTTCGAGCATCGCCAAGCGCCTCGACGGCATCTTGGACTCGCTGCAACTGAACGCGAGCGAAACCCAGCGCGCGCAACTCCTCGCATACCTGGACCTTCTGCAGCGCTGGAACCGTGTGTACAACCTCACTGCCATCCGTGACCCCGGCCAGATGCTCGACCTGCACGTGGCCGACTGCCTTGCCTTGTTGCCGGGCATCATCCAGCGCGCGTCGCACCGCCTCCTCGACGTCGGTTCCGGCGGCGGCTTGCCGGGATTGGTTCTCGCCATCATGCGCCCTGGCATGCACGTGGTGCTGAACGATGCCGTGCAAAAGAAATGCGCCTTCATGCAGCAGGCCGCTGCTGAGCTGCGTCTCACCCGGGTCGAAGTCGTGCACGGCCGCGTCGAGCAGCTGCGCCTGGCGGCCTTCGACTGCATCACAAGCCGCGCTTTCAGCGATCTTGCGACGATGACCCGACTCACATCGCACCTCCTGGCAGCGGAAGGCTGCTGGGCCGCGATGAAGGGCGTCACGCCCCAGGCCGAGCTCGAGGCCCTTCCGCCCACCATCGACGCGCGAGTCCACCCGCTTGCTGTGCCGGGCGTCGACGCCCAGCGTTGTGTGGTTTGGATGACCCGCCATCGAGCCCCATGACTTTCACCACGCGCCTCAATCAGGGAGATTCAATGGCATCGGTATTTTGTGTCGCCAACCAAAAGGGTGGGGTCGGAAAAACCACCACATGCGTGAACCTCGCCGCTGGTCTTGCACAGCTCGGACAGCGCGTGCTCCTCGTAGACCTCGACCCGCAAGGCAACGCAACGATGGGCTCCGGCGTGGAAAAGCGCGGCCTCGAACCCAGCATTTACCAAGTACTGCTGGGGATGTCTGGCGTTGCCGAAGCCAGGCGTCACAGCGAGAAGGCGGGCTACGACGTGCTCGGCGCGAATCGGGAGCTTGCCGGAGCGGAAGTTGAACTTGTCGACCAGGAACGGCGCGAGCATCGGCTCAAAGACGCCTTGTATGCCGTGCGTCACGACTATGATTTCATACTCATCGATTCACCGCCTGCGCTTGGGCTCCTGACCCTTAATGGCCTGTGCGCAGCACAAGGCGTTGTCGTACCGATGCAGTGCGAGTATTTCGCGCTCGAGGGGCTCACGGATCTCGTCAATACCGTGCGGCAAGTCCATGCACGACTCAATCCGGACCTTACACTCATCGGACTCTTGCGCGTCATGTTCGACCCCCGCATCACGTTGCAGCAACAGGTCAGCGAACAGCTCAAGACGCACTTTGGCGCCAAGGTCTTCAACGCCGTCATTCCGCGCAACGTACGGCTAGCCGAAGCACCCAGCTACGGGCAGCCAGGCGTCGTATTCGACCGATCCAGCCGCGGAGCCCAAGCCTATGTCGAGTTTGCGCAAGAAATGGTGCAGCGGGTCAGCGCACCGACACCTGCACGCACACCGAAACCCGCGCCCAGCGCGGCCACAGCGCAGGAGTAGCCCATGCACGCACAAGTCACCGTCCTGCTCCTCCCCGGCTGGCTCGGCTCAGGGCCCGGGCATTGGCAAGGCCGGTGGGCGCAATCGCACGGTGATCACCTCGTGCAACAGGACGACTGGACTGCCCCGCTGCGCGGAGACTGGATTTGCCAGCTTGAAGCCGCCGTGCTGCAGGCCCCTTTCCCCGTGCTGCTGGGCGCGCACAGTCTCGGCTGCCACCTAGCCGCTGGATGGGCGAGCACCAGTGGCAATGCCCACCGCGTGACCGGCGCATTGCTGGTTGCACCCCCGGACCTCACACGCGACGACCTGCCGCCAGCCTTGCAAAGCTGGCAACGCTACCCCCTGCAGCGTGTACCTTTCCCAACGCATCTCATCAGCAGTTCCGATGACCCCTATTGCAGCCCCGCGGCCGCCAAACGCATGGCAGCGGCCTGGGGTTCGCGGCACACCGAAGCCGGCGCGCTGCGCCACATCAATGCTGAAAGCGGTCTGGGCGACTGGACGCACGGCCGCGACTGGCTGCTCGAACTCGCCCGCCATTGAGCGATTACTCCCTCCTTCAACACCCCTTCGATCCATGAGTACCAATCCCTCCAATCCTCCCGTCCCGAGCGGCAAAAAACGCAAAGGCCTGGGCCTCGGGCTTGAAGCCCTTTTGGGCTCACAAGGCGCCGAAATCACGGCGGCTGGCCACCCATCCACCCTGCCGCTGGACGCCTTGCTGCCCGGGAAGTACCAGCCCCGCACCCGCATGGACGAAGGCGCGCTATACGAATTGGCCGAGAGCATCAAAGCGCAGGGGGTAATGCAGCCGATCCTCGTGCGCCCGCTTCAACAGGGAACTTACGAGATCATTGCTGGCGAACGCCGCAGCCGCGCTGCGCGGCTGGCAGGACTGGATGTGGTCCCGGTCCTGGTGCGCGAGGTGCCCGACCAAGCCGCCTTGGCGATGGCCTTGATTGAAAACATTCAACGTGAGAATCTCAACCCACTGGAAGAGGCACAGGGCATCCAGCGTCTCATTGCCGAGTTCCACTTCACCCACGAGCAAGCGGCTCAGGCGGTGGGGCGCTCGCGCACATCCGTGAGCAATCTTCTGCGCCTCATCAATCTCGCGGCGCCTGTCCAGTCGATGCTGCTCGCGGGGGATTTAGATATGGGACACGCGCGAGCTTTGCTCGCACTGGACGGCGCCGCTCAAATCCAGATTGCGCAGGAGGTGGCGGCCCGCCGCCTGTCGGTACGCGAAACGGAACGCCTGTGCACTCGCACAACCCGGCACGACAGCGCCAAGCCTCGCGCCAGCGCCCAATCATCGCGCGAACAACGCGAACTGGCCCGCATTGCCAACGAATTGGCCGAACATTTGGCCGCCCCCGTGGAAATCCGGGTGAAAGGAAGCGGCAAAGCGGTGCGCGGTGAAATTCACCTCGGCTTCCATTCGCTTGACGAGCTCAATGGCCTGATCACCCTTCTGCGGCCAGCCGCGTAGCGGGTCCTTGCCCACCGTGCTTTGGGTTTATGCGGACTGCGTAGCGTCGGACCCGCGTGGCCGCTTAAAGCTTAAAAGCCGTTGCTTACGACCGAAGTGCGCGCTCACATCACGGGATCTTCTCCAAACACCGTAAGAACACCCGTATAACTGTAGAGCCGATCGCCGGCAATCTCGCCTGCGGCAAAAAAACCGACGAGGGGAATGTCCCCCAGGTGCTTGCGCACCAAGGCCAGCTCTGCCGAAGGACCGCCGAAATGCGCGCCACCCCGGCCCGCGCATGAAACGTACACAGCGCCACGGGCAGGCACGCTTGTCAAAGGCGGGCCCGCGAACCCCGCCGTTTGCTGGGTTGCTGCTTGCCGCGCCTCGCGCCGCTGTTCCAGCTCCTCGCGCACCTCGGCACAAAGCCGGATAAGGTCGCGCCGGGCAGCGTTCACATCGCGCCGGCAAAATCGCACGCACATGCCGGGCTCGAGAGCTGTGGCGATCGCAACGCCATGCCCAGTTGGGTCCAATCCAACGACGTGGCGCAAGGTGGTCTCGGCCCCGATCGGCCGCCCACTTTGGGCCCCACCGGACGCGTGCGACAGCCCAGCCAGCGTGGCCCGCAGACGCGGCGCCAAGCGCGGCAACTCCAGGCGCGGCTCACCGAGATCCTCCAACAGGGCTGATAACGCAGGTTCGCCGTCCAGCGTATAAATCACGTTCTGCGTGCAACGCGTGATGGCACGCGCCGGCCCCACCGGCTCGCAGCCTTGCGTGAGGCCACCCGCCATCGCCACCCGCGCCGAAAAAGCCACGCCCGACACGCCACCATGCAGCACGTCATCCGCGATCTGGGTCGCCTGCGTTCGCGAGGAAACCAAGCCGCCGAACACGTGGCCAGCAGCCGTGCGACGGGCCATATCACGCACGAGATCATCCATCTCGGGAGCAGCAGGATCACCGTGCACAAGCGCCGTGTGCGCACCGCGCCAACCGCTCGCCGCAGGCTGCAACGGCTTGAGTCCCGAGAAGACTCGGAAGTCGCGCGCAGGCACCTGCAGGAGCATCAGCGCCAACGCCGGTTGGTCAAAATATTCCTGCGCATCCGCTGCGATGCCAACCCCAACTCCCCCCACCCAATGCGCAACGCCAGTGCGGCTGCGCAGCTCGCGCAGCAGCTGCTCGGCGGCACTTGCATAGGCGTCCGTGAAATACACGATGCCGAGATTCGGCCGCGCAATGGTATCGGGCTGCGCGCGGGCAGCAGCAACTTGCGCCAAAGCCCGCTCCAGGGCTGTAGCCCAGTGACTATGGCTGGCGTGGGCGCTGATGAAACGCATGACAAATACCTATGAGGAACGAACGAGCGTGGAGTGGACCCCGCTGGCGGCGGAAAAGCACGAAAGACCCATGCTACCGCCGCCTCGCGCAGCGAGCTGGCAGGCGGGGAATTTCCGCCGAGCCCGCCCGACAACCCAAAACCTCGGCAAGGAGAGGCAACACTCCCCTTAGCGATCTACTCGCTGCCGGTCCTGGTACGCGCGGCTACGCTGCCCCTCCGGCTGGATTGGCCAGCAGACTTGACCACCGCCTTCGCTGCCTTCACGGATGCCTTTGCCGCTCGCGAGACGCCCGACTGGGCCTTCTTGGCCTCTCGAGCCGTCGACTCTGCGGGCGTGCTCCTCGCGGCCCCCGCCTCAGACCCGTCGCTCGCGCGCGCGCTGGCACCCGTGGGCATCGGCCATGGGCTTTCACGCAGCGCCTGGGTCGCCACCTGACTGAACTGCTCGCTCACTGCGTTCCACCACTGCATCGGATCCATCACGCCCGGGAGCGGGGACCCCGGCCCCGTGTCCTCGGCCAAGGTGCGCGGCGGCTCCTCCACGCTCGGCGCAGCCGGCGTGCGCTCTGGGCGCTGAGGTGCGGCGCCCGCCCGGTCCTCTGCTGCTGCGGCGGCTTCCATGGCCTGTGCTCCAGCCTGCATCGCCTCGGTCATGCGTCCCGCCAACGCCCCCAAATCCACATTCATCGTCTTGAGCGCCGACAACGTCATGCGCTGCACCTCAAGCGCCTGAATCGTGGCTTGGGTCAGCTTGGCATTTGCTTCCAGCCATTGCAAGACCGCCTTCAGGTCCGTGATTTTCTGCTCCAGCTCCTTCGGATCCATCGTCGGGGCCATCCAACTGGCAAACCCTGTCGGAAGCCCGGAGCCCTTGAGCAGGGACTGAAAAAACTCCATGCCTGGCATGGCCTGGCCTTGCGTGTACGGATGCATGACTTACCTCGCGAATGGCTACCCAGCATAGCGCCACTCGCACCGCTTGCAAACAAGAAGCGGCTGGGGTATGTCCCAGCCTGACGCAAACCATCGGCAAGCGCCCCCGATATCGATCGCGGAGGCGCTCTAGACTCATGCGCGGCTCGACTTCAGCATCCAGGTGTGCACCATTTTGGCGGTGCTGGCGTCTGTCCGGCGTTTTGCACACCGCCTCAACGCAGGCACGAACTCAGGCGGGGGATGCGCTGCACAATGAGCCCATGTCCAAGGCCACTCCACCGCCACTTGATACCCCTGGCCGCCTGCCTTGGCGGCAGGCGCTGGCATGGGCGCTCCTGGTTTTGGCCTTGCACGTCTTGCTCTTGCTAGGCCTAGGCAAAGCTTTCCCTGCCGCCGAGACACACCGCATCCGCGAGCCGGTTTTTGTCCATTTGCTCGTGCCCACCGCCCGCGTGAGCAAACCGATGCGCGAACCGCCGCACAAGCCCACACCCGCATCATCCGAGAAGCGCGCCTTGTCTCCAGCGCCACGCTTGCGTCTTGGCCGCGAAGGGCGAGGTCGGGTGGCGTCACCCACCGCTTCCGTTCCGACGCCCAAGGCCTCCGCCCCCGCCACAACACCCGTGGCCGCTGCACCTCCGCGGGCAGCCAATCAGCCCTTGGGCGCACATGGGGCCTCGGGTCCTACTTCGATGGTCCCGCCCGCCTCGGCGGCACCACCCGCGGCCACCGGCTCCAAGGCCCAAGCCTTGGCTTCAGCGCGGCAGCCCGACGCCTTTGGGTGGCCTCCGTCCACCCAGCTTCAGTACGTGCTCTCGGGCGATTACCGCGGCCCACTCCACGGCGAAGGGTCTCTGGACTGGTTGCGCGATGGCCACAACTACCGTGTTGAACTTGCTGGCGCCGCGCTCGTGACATTCTCCTACGCCAGCACTGGGCATATCGACGGCAACTGGCTTGCGCCCGACCGCTACGTCGAGCGGGTATTCACGCGGCGCAAGACCGTGAGCTTCAACCGCAATCACAACACGCTCAGCTTCTCAGCCATCAGCGCCGTCATGCCCCTGCCGAGCCACCTCCAGGACAGTGCCAGTATTTTCATGCAGCTCGCTCACCAGCTCACTATGCGCCCGCAGGATTTTCGCGTCGGCCAGCACATGGCATTTGAGGTCGCCAGACCCACGGGCACCACCACCTGGGACTTCATCATCGCCGGGCAAGACTTGGTGCGCACGCACGTTGGCACGCT
>JAKBCY010000097.1 GCA_021807445.1 Pseudomonadota bacterium | reverse complement strand
TCTCAAAACAGGCATGTTGGCCTCGAGCGGTGCCGAGCGGAAGTGGTTATCCATGCTGTGAGCTCCGTCAAGCATGGCCAGAAAATTCTTTTCCCCGAGGGACAGCATGATGGGCAGTCCTATGGCCGACCAGAGGCTGAAGCGCCCGCCCACCCAATCCCAGAACTCGAACATGTTTGTGGGGTCAATGCCAAAATCCGCCACTGCCTGCTGATTGGTGGACACGGCTACGAAATGCCGCGCGACGGCCGTTTCATCTTGTGCCCGGTGCAGAAACCAATCACGCGCGGTGTGTGCATTGGTGAGCGTTTCGTGGGTCGTGAAGGTCTTGGATTCCACGACGAAGAGGGTCGTTTCCGGATGCACCCGACGCAAGACTTCCTTTAACTGGGAGCTGTCCACATTCGAGATGAAATGCATGCTCAGGCGCGGGTGCGCAAATGGTTTCAGGGCCTGGCAAACCATGAGAGGGCCGAGGTCAGACCCTCCGATGCCGATGTTCACGATATCCGTGATGGGCTGGTTGGTGTAACCCAGCCATTCGCCCGAGCGCACCGCTTGGGCAAAGCGCGACATGCGTGCAAGGACATCGTTGATCTTGGGCATGACGTCTTCACCATCGACCATAATCGGCGTGTTCGAACGGTTGCGAAGCGCACCGTGCAGTGCTGCGCGACGTTCCGTGGTATTGATCTTCTCGCCGCGAAACATCGCATCAATCCGTTCCGGTACACCAGCTTCACGCGCCAATTCGATGAGCAGCGTGAGGGTCTGGTCGGTGATGCGATTCTTCGAATAATCGAGTGTGAGCCCGCTTTGTTCGATCCAGTAGCGCTGCGCGCGATCCGGGTCGGTCGCGAACAGATTTCGCATGTGCCAATCGCGTGCGCGTGTGAAATGACTCCAAAGGGCACGCCAAGCGGGTAGTTGAGATAAGGTGGTCATGGTTGCTTCTGGGTCCGGGTCTGGGTCCGCTCAGGCATCAAGGCGCCGTCTGCGATTTTTCAAGCTTTGCTTCGTCTTTTCCAAGATCGCGATGAGCTCGGGGCCCCGCTGGAGGGCGACGCCAACGGCGAGAACATCGATGAGAATGAGGTGCAGAATGCGCGAAGTCATCGGGCTGTAAATTTCCGCGTTCTCGCGAGCGTCTGCCAAGAGGGCGACGGTTGCCAATTTGGCGAGTGGCGATCCGGGGGACGTGATGGCCACCACTTTGCAGCCATTGGCCAGGGCAATGTTCACTGCGTCAAGCAACTCGTTGGTTCGACCCGAGTTCGAGATTGCGACCAGAACGTCTTTGGGCCCGAGCAAGGTTGCCGCCATCGCCTGGATATGCGGATCCACGTAGGCCACCGAGGGGATATCAAACCGAAAGAATTTATGTTGAGCGTCCGCTGCGATGATGCCCGAATTGCCGAGGCCGTGGAATTCGAGACGTCGCGCGTTCGCGATCAACCGAATGGCAGTTTCCAGGCTTTGAGGGCTGACTTCGTTGCGGCACTTGAGCAGTGCGGAAATCGCGTTGTCGAAGACCTTGGCCGAGATTTCGGGAATCGTGTCTTCGGGGCGAACGTTTGCATGCACATAGGGCACGCCGCCAACAAGACTCCCGGCCAGCTTGAGTTTCAAATCCTGCAGGCCTGAGCAGCCGACCGAGCGAGAAAAGCGGATGACCGTTGGTTGGCTCACGCCCGCGTTACGCGCAATGTCGGCGACTGGTGCTTGCACAAACTCATTCGGTTGGTGGAGCACGATATCAGCCACTTTGCGTTCAGCTGGCGTGAGTTGTGCGTATTGATTGCGGATTCGGTCAAGCATGCGCAGCGCGCTCCGGGAGTTTGTCAAACGCCCCTGCGGTGACGATCAGGGAGTGCCATGCGAGCGTGATCAAAAAAACGGTGATGGCCGCAAAACCGCTTGAGAGCCGGCCCTTGGGGCGAGAGCGAACGCGAGGCCGGGTGCACGCACAATCCTCGGCGAATTTGGGGACCATGCGTGCGCCGCGATCTGCATGCGGGCATGGGTCCGGATCATCGCGTCCAGTAGACATCCAATGGCCTCACGGTCTGGTGGATCAAAAAGCTGATCGGAAGCTTCGCTGTCACGGCCATGTGGGCTTGTTCAAACATCTCGCGCTTGTGCTGACCCTTCAGAGCAACAAGCAGATGGCGGGCTTTGAGCAAGGCAGCCAGAGTCAGACTGATGCGCCCATGGGGTGCGCTCATCGGGGTGATCGCCAAGTAGGCGTGCGGGTTGTGGAGATCGAGACCGGCGGCTAGCTCGGGGGCATCGGGAAACAACGATGCCGTATGGCCGTCCTCGCCCATGCCGAGTACCGCCACGGTCATGGACTTGGCCTGGCGATTGGCGTGGAGCACGCAGCTCATGATGTCGCTTGGATGGGTGATGAGGCCCTGAAAAGGAGCCTTCGCGGCGCGCGCCCTGAGCAGATGCCGACGCACAAGATTCTCGTTGCTGTCGTCATGATCGGTTGGGACGAAGCGCTCGTCCACCAGCGTGATGAGAACACGCGGCCAATCGATTGCGGCCTCGGATAGGGCATGAAAAAACGGGATTGGCGAGCGGCCGCCCGATACGGCGAGAACAGCGTGCCCTTGGGCGGCAATCTCGGAGGCAAGGTGCGACGCGATGGATTCGACCATGGCCAGCACGCAGTGCTCATCATTCGGGTACTCCTTGAGCATGGGCCTACAGCTCCTCGTGCCAGGAGACCCCATCACGCGACAACAGCGCGCTGGACGCGGCCGGGCCCCACGTGCCTGCTGTATAGAGCTTTGGAGGTTCATGGCTGCGAGCCCAACTCTCAAGGATCGGCTCGACCCAGCGCCACGCCTCAGCGAGTTCGTCGCGGCGCATGAACAGACCCAAGTGGCCTCGGATGACGTCGAGGAGCAAGCGCTCGTAGGCGTCGGCTCTGCGTGTTCGCGAGGTCGACTCGAAATCAAGATTGAGGGATGTCGGCTGGAGGCGCATTCCATCGCCTGCCTCCTTGGCAAGGAAGTGCAAGCGGATGCTCTCATCGGGTTGCAGTCGGATGACCAGCTTGTTGGCAACGCGCTGGGGGTCGGGCCCTGCAAATAAGGAAAGCGGTACACCGCGGAAGTTGATCACGATCTCGGCGACTCGCTCCTGCATGCGTTTGCCCGTGCGCAGAAAGAACGGGACGCCTGACCACCGCCAGTTTGCAATCTCGGCTTTGACCGCCACGAAGGTCTCCGTGTGGCTCCCGGGTGGAATACTGGGCTCCTGGAGATAACCCACGACCGGCTTGCCATCGACGGCGCCAGCCCGATACTGACCGCGCACGGTCTTGCGCACGACGTCGGATTCACTAAAAGGCCTGAGGGCTTTGAGCACCTTGAGTTTCTCGTCGCGAATCGCGTTCGCCTCAAGGCTTGCGGGCGGCTCCATCGCCACCATGCACAGTAACTGCAGAAGGTGATTCTGCAGCATGTCGCGTAATGACCCCGTCTTGTCGTAGAAATCGCCGCGTCCCTCGACACCCAGTTCTTCAGCAATGGTGATCTGTACGTTATCGACCCAGTCGCGCCGCCACAGAGGTTCGAACAGAACGTTGCCGAAGCGGATGGCCATCAGGTTTTGCACAGATTCCTTGCCGAGATAGTGGTCGATCCGGTAGAGCTGACTTTCGTCAAAGTACCGGGCTACCGCGGCGTTGATGGCATTGGATGAGGCCAAATCGTGGCCAAGCGGCTTCTCGAGAACGACGCGTACCCCAGGATGATGCAGCCCAACGCGTGCGAGCTGCTCGCAAATTCCCGCAAACAGTTGTGGAGCGGTGGCGAGGTAGCACACGGTCACGCGCTGGGAATCGTGAACCGGGAGTTGCGCAAACGTTTCGAAGTCCCGCGGGTTCTCGGCGTCAAGCTTCAGATAGCTGATGCGATCCATGAAGCTGCTCCAAGCATCAGCCACCCAATCCGCCCCGACGTGTGGGCGCGATTGCGCTTCGATCTGAGCCGCGTAGGCCTCGCGTTCGATGTCCTTGCGTCCGAGGGCCAGAATGCGTCCATCGGGGTGGAGCGCCCCCGCCTTGTGCGCTTGGTACAGGGCAGGAAGAAGCTTGCGCATGACCAGATCCCCGGTACCGCCGAACAGAATCATGTCAAAAGGGGGCGTCGTCATGGGGGAGCTCATAAGGTCGGTCATGTACCAGAAGAGATTAGCGCACAGTTTATGTAGCAAAACTACGTTGTGTCAACTCGATTTGCATCATGAAATTTTCAGGTTGTTGGTCATCGGTGCAGGCATTCAGCCTGCCTCGTAGTCTTTTAAGTAAATGAAAAATAACATAAAAACATATTTCAAAAAATCATTTGCGTCTATCGACTGACAACGGAGTCCGCTGATAGAATAAAAAACGTAATGATCTTTCACGAAAAAGATCGCCAAGAAATCATTCAGGACACCCCTTATGCATCCCGTTCTCACAGAGGTCACCGCGCGCATCGCGGAACGCAGCCGCAAGCGTCGAACCGCTTATCTCGACGGCGTCCGAATGGCGATTGGCAGCAAGGTCGAACGCAGCCTGCTGTCTTGTACGAACTTGGCGCACGCCATGGCGGCCATGCCGGCGGGAGACAAGATCATGCTCAAGGAGGTCAAAAGCGCGGCACGGCCAAATCTCGCCATTGTTTCGGCCTACAACGACATGCTCTCGGCCCACCAGCCACTCGGTGGATTCCCTGCGCTGATCAAGCAGGCCGCGAATGCTGTGGGTGCGACAGCGCAGTTTGCCGGTGGCGTGCCTGCGATGTGCGATGGTGTGACCCAGGGCCAAGCGGGGATGGAGCTATCGCTTTTCTCACGCGACGTCATCGCGATGGCAACGGCTGTAGCCCTGAGCCACCAGATGTTCGACGCCGCCCTCTATCTGGGGGTCTGCGACAAGATTGTTCCGGGCCTTTTGATCGGGGCCTTGACGTTCGGTCATCTGCCTGCCATTTTTGTGCCGGCCGGACCCATGACGACGGGCATGCCCAACAGCGATAAGGCGCGGATTCGTCCGCTTTACGCGGAGGGCAAGGTCGGGCGCGACGAGTTGTTGGAAGCCGAAGCCAAGTCTTACCACGGTCCGGGGACCTGTACCTTTTATGGCACCGCCAACTCCAATCAGATGCTCATGGAGATCATGGGGCTGCATCTCCCCGGATCAGCCTTCGTGCACCCCGCCACGGCGTTGCGGGAGGCCTTGACAAAGGCGGCTGCGCACCGTGCCGTCGCCATTTCGGCTGAAGGTGGCTCCTTTACCCCGATCGGCGAGATGCTCGATGAGCGTTCAATCGTCAATGGCATCGTCGGCCTGTTGGCAACAGGCGGGTCGACGAATCACACCATTCACCTCGTGGCGATTGCACGTGCCGCCGGCATCGAGATCAACTGGACCGACTTTGATGACCTTTCGAAGGTGGTGCCGACGATCACACGCGTCTATCCGAATGGGCAGGCCGACATCAATCATTTCCAGGCTGCGGGCGGGATGGGTTTCGTCATCCGGCAGTTGTTGCTTGGCGGGCTGTTGCATGCCGATGTCAATACCGTCGTCGGGCCAGGCATGGATCGCTACACGCAAGAGCCCTATCTTGATGGCGAGGAGATCCGGTGGCGCGATGCGCCTGCGACGTCGATGGATGCCAATGTGGTGCGTAGCTACCAGAGTGCATTTGCGCCGGATGGCGGATTGCGATTGATGACGGGAAACCTTGGCCGGGCGATCATTAAGGTATCCGCGGTCAAGCCCGAGCATCGTGTGGTGATGGCATTGGCGCGTGTCTTCGATGACCAGAATGATCTTCTGCACGCTTTCAAGCGCGGCGAGCTGGAGCGAGATCTGGTGGCCGTGATTCGCTTTCAGGGGCCAAAGTCCAACGGCATGCCAGAGCTTCACAAACTCACGCCGACGTTAGCTGTGTTGCAGGAACGCGGATTCAAGGTCGCATTGGTTACCGACGGGCGCATGTCAGGTGCATCAGGCAAGGTTCCCGCAGCGATCCACGTCACGCCTGAGGCCGCCAGCGCGGGACCTTTGGCCAAGGTCCGCACGGGGGACCTGATCTTGGTCGACGCCGAGCGAGGCATTCTTCAGGCGATGGTGGCTCAGGACGAGTGGGATGCGCGTCAAGCCGAGTCCGTCGATCTCTCCTCGAATCATTATGGCGTAGGCCGTGAACTGTTCTCGGTGTTTCGCGCGAACGCGGACGGCGCCGAGCAGGGGGCCGCGTGTTTCCAACATCCGCAATGGAGATCTTCCTAAATCATGAATGCCCTCGAACTTCTGCTGGCGGGACCAGTGATGCCAGTCATCGTGGTGCGAGACGCCGCGTGCGCCGTGGATCTGGCCAAGGCACTCACATCCGGAGGCATCCGAACCCTGGAAATCACGCTTCGAACATCAGCCGCCTTTGCGGCCATCCGCCTCATACGCGATGCGGTTCCCGATGCAATCGTGGGTGCAGGCACAGTCCTTAACCGGGCGCAATGGGAACAAGCCGTTGATGCGGGAGCCCAATTCGGTGTCAGCCCGGGCTTGACGTCTGAAGTTGCCTCAGCGGCGCGAAGCGCGAGCTTGCCTTTTCTTCCCGGTGTGGGTACCGGCACCGAAGCCATGCGCGCCCTCGATGAGGGATTTGCGGTGCAGAAGCTCTTCCCAGCGGAAGCCATCGGCGGGCGCGCATTGTTGAAGGCGCTCTATGGCCCCTTTCCTCATCTTCGCTTTTGTCCAACGGGCGGAATTAATCCCGAGAGCGCGCCGGAATATCTCGCATTGCCAAACGTCGTTTGCGTTGGGGGATCCTGGCTGGTTCCGGACGACGCGGTTGAGAGCCGCGATTGGTCGCGGATTACGCGCTTGGCGCAAGCTGCAGCGGCGATGCGGACGTTTACCGCTGCATCGCACGTCGCGATGGATCCTCCCCGGCAAGGCTAGGTCGCTGCGATTTGGCGGAATTTGCGGTGCCGCAGCGTGGTGGCTGGCGCCGGCCGATTGCGGGAGTCGTGGCCAAGCGCAAGCCTTCCCGCGTTGGTTTCACGCCCGTGCCTGGGATGGCAAGCATTCGCCCCGGATTGGCTTTTTGAGATGGCAGATCGCACGTCGGGGACGGCGGTCGTGTTCTGTCGCTCGCGTGCGAAAGCCGCTTTGATAATGCGGCACGCCCGCCAAGTTACGCTGGACGATCAGCGCGTCGGCAGGCTTGGGCGAATCGAGGCTCAATCGAGAGGTTCCCTGCTTCGCGGCGCAAAACTGCCAGGCGGCGCCCGACGTGCTCGCGCGCGGGCTTCTGTTTGGACTCACGGAACAGGGGGCGACACCTCAACAGCCATCCGCGTGGCCCGGCGCAGGCTCGCTCAACCAACGCGTCATCTCTTGCCGAGATGGCGGGGCCGCGTGGCGTCCATGAAAATTCTGGGTGGCTTTGCGTCACCCGGACAGCCCCGGGGCAAGGATGCTTTGCTAGAGCGGACGCTCATGCCGCATAGAGGAGTACGGCAAAGAAGTGAAACACCGTGCCGACAAGCACGAACAGATGCCAGATGAAATGGCTGTAGCGGACACGCTCATCCAGCGCAAAAAACACGACCCCCAAGGTGTAGGCGACTCCGCCGGCGATCAGGAGGGCCAAGCCTGCGGTAGGCATGTGCAGCCACAAGGGTCGAATGGCCACCAAAATCACCCACCCCATGGCCAAATAGAGCACGGTGGACACACGCGGGAAGCGCGTACCGCCAAGAATCTTGAACACAACGCCCGCAAGTGCAAGGGTCCACACCAGGCCAAACAAGGTCCAACCCCAACCGCCGTGCAACACCCCCAAGGTGAAAGGTGTGTAGGTGCTGGCAATAAAGAGGTAGATGGCCACGTGGTCCAGCACCTGCAGGACTTCCTTGATCCGTTTCTGGGGCAGGGCGTGGTACAGCGTTGAGATCAAGTACAGGAGGATGGCGGTACTACCAAAAATCGAGGCGCCAACCACCGCTGCCGCGCTCCCGGTCTGCGCTGATGTCACAATCAGGATCGGCAACCCTGCAATGGCCAAGGCGAGTCCGATGCCGTGGCTCAGGCTGTTGGCCAGTTCTTCGCCCAACGACTGGGCCCGGGGTGGTTGAGCAACTGCTGAAATTTGTGCCATGCAGCAATGGTAGTCCTGCACGCATTCCATCGTCACGCAATCGGCTATCGCGTGTCGACCAAAAAAAACCGCAGCCGAAGCTGCGGTTTTTCATGGCTCTTCTTGTTCGAGCAGAACGGGTCCTTAGACAGGACGGACGTTCGAAGCCTGCAGGCCCTTTTGGCCTTGCTTGACTTCAAATTGAACGCGCTGGTTTTCAGCCAGGGTCTTGAAGCCGTTGCCTTGGATTTCGCTGAAGTGCACGAACAGGTCAGCATCTCCGCCGTCTTGGGCGATAAATCCGAAGCCTTTGCCTTCGTTAAACCATTTCACGGTGCCAGTTTGGGTAGTCATGTTTGAGTTCCTTAAACAAGTGATGCGGGGCACATGCCACGCAGTGCAGCAACACGCAAGACAATCACTTGGGGAATTCAACAGACTCTGCCACGCGAGTGACACAAGGTACAGGAAATCTTCAAATCGACGAGCTTTTGCGTAGCTGCAAACGCTATTCTACTCGGTTTCCAAAAACCATGCACACCTTGCCGGGGTGAAGGGGCCTATGAGACTGCGCGGCACGGTGCGTGCCTCGGTTTCATGAACTCTCCCGCCGCTCAACGCATGGCGTTGTCGCGGGGGTTTCGCGGGTCACAGACTTGGACTTGCCACGTTGCCGGGGCAGAGGTTTGGGTCTCGCCGCCACGCCCTTTCCAGGCGTGTGTTGCGTCGCGAT
>JAKBCY010000096.1 GCA_021807445.1 Pseudomonadota bacterium | reverse complement strand
TCTGCCGCTTTTTGCGCTGGCCAATGCCGGCGTACAGCTGCGTGGGTCCGGCTTGGCCCTGCTCGGTCATGGTGTCACTTGGGGGGTCGCGCTTGGTCTTGTACTGGGCAAGCCAGTGGGCATCTTGGCCGGTGTGGGCGCAACCGTCATGGCTATGGGTGCCCTGCCGCCGGGATTCGACTGGCGACTCATGTTTCCCATTGCTGCGTTTTGTGGCGTGGGGTTCACCATGTCCTTATTCATTGCGGGCTTGGCCTTTGGCGGCGATGTGCAGCAGTTCAATGCCGCAAAAATTGGGGTCTTGCTCGGTACGGTACTGGCCTTGACAGCTGGAGCCTTGATTACGCGCGTGCTCTACCCGAGTGCCCGGGTGGTGTGACGCCATCATGACGCCGCCCCTGGAGGCCTCAAGTCTGCTGCAATTCTGGTTTGGCAAGGCGCCCCACGATGCCCACGCCACCTGGGTTACGCAGCGCAAGCGCTGGTTCGGCAAGGACGCCGCGCTGGACGCAGAGATCCGCAGCCGATTCAGCGGTTTGTATGCGCGGGCGGCGGGCCAGGAGTTGGCCGACTGGGAGCGTACGCCGCAAGGCCGGCTTGCTCTGATCGTGCTGCTGGATCAATGTCCACGCAATATGTTTCGCGCGACTGCGCAAGCGTTTGCGAGCGATCACCTCGCGCTGGAGCAGGCCCAGGGGATGGTTGGCGCGGGAGACGACCTGCTCCTTCATGCCGTCGAGCGCGTCTTCGTGTACCTGCCGTTTGAGCACGCCGAGGACGGCGCTGCTCAGCAGCGCAGCGTGTCGCTGTTCACGGCTCTACGCGACGCGGTGCCTGAGAGCGAGCGAACCCTGTTCGATGCCTTTCTCAGTTACGCCGTGCGCCACCGCGACGTCTTGGCGTCGTTCGGCCGATTCCCCCACCGCAACGCCGCACTCGGGCGCCCCAACACACCGCAAGAGGAGGTTTTTTTGCGGCGACCCGGATCCGGTTTTTGAAGGTGCGCTGCGGCCGCTGGGGTGCCAGGGCGCAGGAATCCCCTGTACCCAATACGGTCGTTGGCGGGGAGTCCATCGCGCACAGCCTATACTCAACACCGCTTGTCGGAGTGTCGGGAGCCGCATGTGGCCCGGCTGAGATCGCAACGCTGCGAAATCCGCTGAACCTGATCGGGGTCATCCCCGCGTAGGAAACCAAGTCGCACCATGCGCTTCGACAGGCCAACCACCCCAGGAGGCCCATATGTCCGAAGTTCGCCGCGCCGTTGATGCCGAGCGCCTGTCCAGCCGCATCACCCGTACCCCATTTCCGGCCTCACGCAAGGTCTACGCTGAAAGCGCGCAGGGCGTGCGCGTGCCGTGGCGCGAAATCGCCCTCTCGGATACGCTCGTTCAGGAGTCGGCCGAGGTCACCCGGTTGCAGAAAAACGCGCCGCTGCGCGTGTACGACACATCTGGGCCCTATACCGACCCGATTGCCGCAATCGACGTGCGTGCGGGTTTGCCCGCACTGCGCGCAGGCTGGATTGCCGCGCGCGGCGACACCGAGGCGCTTGGAGGGCCAAGCAGCGCGTTTGGCCTGCAGCGTGCGCAAGACCCGGCCACGGCCGCGTTGCGATTTGCCGCGCCGCCGGCGCCGCGGCGCGCCAAGGCGGGCGCCAACGTCAGCCAGATGCACTACGCGCGCAAGGGCATCGTCACCCCCGAGATGGAATTCATCGCGGTGCGCGAGAACCTGTTGCGCGCGCAATTGCCCGAGGCGCTGGCGCAAAACGGGGGCCAACATCGTGGAAACTGGTTTGGCATGCGCCATGTCATCACTGCGGAGTTCGTTCGCGACGAAGTTGCTGCGGGGCGGGCGGTCATTCCCGCAAACATCAATCATCCCGAGATTGAGCCGATGATCATCGGGCGCAACTTCCTCACCAAAGTCAATGCGAACATCGGCAATTCGGCCGTGACCAGCGACATCGAGGATGAAGTGGACAAGATGGTCTGGTCCATTCGCTGGGGCGCCGACACCGTGATGGACCTGTCAACGGGCAAACACATTCATGAAACTCGTGAGTGGATCGTGCGCAACGCCCCGGTTCCAATTGGCACCGTGCCCATCTATCAGGCGTTGGAAAAGGTGGGCGGCGTGGCAGAGGATCTGACCTGGGAGCTGTTTCGCGACACGCTCGTCGAACAGGCCGAGCAAGGCGTGGACTATTTCACCATCCACGCCGGCGTGCTGCTGCGCTACGTGCCTCTCACGGCCCAGCGCGTCACGGGCATCGTCTCGCGCGGGGGCTCGATCATGGCTAAATGGTGTCTGGCCCATCACCAGGAGAATTTCCTCTATACACACTTTGAGGACATCTGCGAGATCATGAAGGCCTATGACGTCACCTTCTCCTTGGGGGACGGGCTGCGACCGGGCTCAATCGCCGATGCAAACGACGAGGCACAATTCAGCGAGCTGCACACCTTGGGCGAGCTTACGCAGATCGCGTGGAAGCATGACGTGCAGGTGATGATCGAGGGTCCCGGCCATGTGCCGCTGCATATGGTGGCGGTCAATGTCGAGGAGGAACTCAAGCACTGCTTCGAGGCGCCGTTCTACACGCTGGGGCCGTTGACGACGGATATCGCTCCGGGTTACGACCACATTACCAGTGCCATTGGCGCGGCCAATATCGGATGGGCTGGCACGGCCATGTTGTGCTATGTCACACCAAAGGAACACCTGGGCCTGCCCGACCGCGAGGACGTCAAGCAAGGCTTGATCGCCTATAAGATCGCGGCGCACGCGGCTGATCTGGCCAAGGGCTACCCGGGTGCGCAAATGTGGGACAACGCCATCTCGCGCGCCCGTTTTGAATTCCGCTGGGAAGATCAGTTCCGATTGGCGCTCGATCCGGACACGGCACGTGCCTTCCACGACGAAACGCTGCCCAAGGAGGCGGCGAAGACGGCGCATTTCTGCTCCATGTGCGGCCCGAAATTCTGCTCCATGAAAATCAGTCAGGACATTCGCAGCGCTGCGCAAAGCCAGGTGGCGGCGGGTGACCTCAAACAGGAACTGGCACGCAAGGCGGAGGAATTTCGCAAAACCGGCGGCGAGATTTACCTTTGAGCGTGATCGGAGCGGCTGAAGTGTCTTTGCTGCCTCAGCGCGGCCCGCGGGGTTCGCACGACACGCCGCCGCGGATCGGGATCGCAGGTGCGGGCCTGGCAGGACGGCTGCTGGCGTGGCGACTTTTGCGAGCCGGCTGCGCGGTGGAGCTGTTCGATGCCCATACGCGGGATGATCGCAGCAGCGCCGGGCCCACGGCAGCTGCAATGCTCTCGCCGACGGCGGAGCTCGCCGCCGCAGATGTGCACATTCATGCGTGGGGCGTGGAGTCGCTTGTGATCTGGCCGCAATGGCTGCAGGAGTTGCATGATCAAACCGGGCGGGAGGTCTACTTCCGCAAGGAAGGCACGCTGGTGGTTGCGCACGCTCCGGACCGTGGGGCACTTCAACACTACGCGGCGCTGCTGCAGGCACACCTGCCGGCGGACGCCCACGGGCAGGCGGTGCAGGCCGTGGACGCCGCGCACATCGCGGCGCTTGAGCCTTTATTGGCAGGGCGATTCACGCAGGGGCTTTTCCTGCCGCAGGAGGGTCAGCTCGCCAACGACCAGCTCTATGCCGCACTGGCCTCGGCGCTGGACGCCGGCTTGGCCGCGGTGGATGGCGCCTGGCATGAGGGGCTGGCCGTGGATGCGGTCGAGCCGTGCGCTCTGGTTGATGCGCGCGGCCAGCGCCACACCTTCGACTTGGCGGTGGACTGTCGCGGTGTGGGAGCAAGGGTGAGCCTTCCCGGTCTGCACGGCGTGCGCGGTGAGGTGCTCACAGTGTTTGCGCCCGGCGTGAACCTGCGTCGCCCAGTGCGGTTGATCCATCCGCGTTACGCAATCTATGTGGCACCGCGCCCGGGTGGGCAGTTCATCGTGGGCGCCACAGAGCTCGACAGCGACGATGCAGGCGCCCCCACGTTGCGCTCGACACTCGAGCTGGGCAGCGCCCTTTACAGCCTGCACCCCGAGTTTGGCGAGGCGCGCGTAACGCGTCTGGCCGCTGCGCTGCGCCCGGCGCTGCCCGACCATCGCCCCGTGGCGGGGCGTGCGCCCGACGGGGTGTGGCGGATAAACGGTTTGTTCCGGCATGGTTACCTCATTGCGCCCGCGCTGGTGCAACAGGTGGTGGCCGACATCATTGGCGCGCTGGGCATCGGCGCGCCTCCATCCGACTCCATGATTCATGCAGCCTGAAACCGATCGTCAAAGCCAGCCCGCAGGCGCCACCACAACCGCAGTGCTCCGGCTTGAGTTCAATGGAGCGGAGGTGCAGAGTGCCGCGACTACGTTGCAAGCCCTGCTGCTCGAGCGCGGCCTGGATCCGACGCAGCGCGCTTTTGCTTGCGCGATCAACGGCAAGTTCGTGCCACGGGCGCATTGGGCCGCGCAGCCCCTGCGTGGAAACGACCGCATTGACATTGTCGCCCCGGTGGTGGGCGGGTGATCTGGGAGCCATGGCGATGGAAACTGAAATCACGGCCGCCCCATTGGGTGGGGGCGCGTTGACCCCGATTGCGCAGGCTGCAGGCACGACGCCTGGGTCGATCCAGGGCATTGAACAAGCTCAGGGGGCCATGAACGGGCAACCCGCCGACCCGGGAGCGTTTCCTGGAAGCGCCTGGAGCGTCAGCGGCATCACGCTGCAGTCGCGCCTGCTGCTGGGTACCGCGCATTACCCGAGCCCGCAGATTCTGGAGCAGGCGGTGGCGGCAAGCGGCACGCAGGTCCTCACCGTTGGGCTGCGTCGATTGCAACCCGAAACCGGAGGCGGGCAGGCATTCTGGCAACGTATCAGCCAGCTGGGCTGTCGTCTGCTGCCGAACACCGCTGGGTGCCAGGACGCCGAGCAGGCCGTCAGCCTCGCGCTCATGGCACGCGAATTGTTTGGCACCGACTGGATCAAGCTCGAAGTGGTGGGGGACGATTACACCTTGCAACCCGACCCGTTTGGCACGCTGCAGGCCGCACAGCGACTGGTGCGTGAGGGCTTCGCCGTGTTCGCCTACACAACCGACGACCTGGTGCTTGCGCGTCGCCTGTTCGAGACCGGGGTGGCGGCAGTCATGCCGTGGGCGGCCCCGATCGGCTCAGGTCGGGGCCCGCAGAACCTGCACGCGCTGCGCACGCTGCGCGAGCGCCTGCCCGAGGCCGTGCTGATCGTCGATGCCGGCTTGGGCACGCCCTCGCATGCTGCGCAGGTCATGGAACTTGGTTTCGACGCGGTATTGCTGAACACGGCTGTGGCCCAAGCGGCGGATCCGGTGCGTATGGCCCGCGCGTTCGCGCATGGGGTGCAGGCAGGGCGTTTGGGCTACCAGGCCGGCGTGATGCCAGAGCGTGATACGGCACAGGCGTCGACGCCCACCGTTGGCATGCCCTTCTGGCATGAAGCGGGCGCGTGCTGAGCGCCGGGTGAAGGCACGCTCCGATGTCTTGCTCCCATCTCGTGGCCGAACGTGGCCGCTTTTGCGTGCCGCAGCGCGCCATCCTGCGCCTTGCCGATGGCTTGCGTTCACCATACCCCTGCGCCGATGCGCTTTGACCCATGCCCAGCCTTGACGACAACGGACCGCTCCTGAGCATTGCTGGCCACGATCCCACGGGGGGAGCGGGGCTGACCACCGATCTGGCTGGGTGGCAGGCCATGGGGTGGAAGGGCGCGAGCGTTTGTACGGCGCTGACGGTGCAAAACGCACAGGGCGTGCAGCAGGTGGTGCCCACCCATCCAGCGCTGGTGCGTGCAGCCCTCGGGGCGCTGTGCGCTGAGCTCGACCCGGTTGCGGTCAAAGTCGGCATGCTCGGCGACGTGGCAGTCGCTGCAGAAGTGGCTGCTTTCTGCGGCGCGTTTGAGCGCGGCCCCGTGGTGTGGGACCCGGTGCTTGGCGCCAGCGCCGGGGGTGCTGCGCTGACCGCGGCAGACGCCAATGCGCTGCGCGACATGGCGCGCACGGCAACCGTCATCACGCCCAACCGCGTGGAGGCCGCAGCCTTGCTCGGCCTGCCCGCATGGGGCGACCTCGGACCGATCCCCCAGGCGTGGTTGCAGGCGATGCGCGAGCTGTGGCTGCGCGACGGTCGCACGCAGGCTGTGGTTCTCAAGGGCGGGCACGCGCTCGGCGCGCACAGTGTGGATTGGCTCGTCACGCGCGACGGTGCCAACCCCCTTGTCGTGCCGCGCCTCACACATGGTGCGCATGGCACGGGTTGCCTGCACGCTGCAACTCTCGCTGCGATGTTGGCCGCAGGATGGAGTGTGGCGGATGCAGCCGTCGAAGCCCAATGGCGTACCCATGCCGGCATTGCTCAGGCGTGGACACGCCAAGGCGGTCGGCCCATGGTCAATGCCAGTGCATCGCTCGACAGCAGCAGCTTCCCTGCGCGCCCTTTCTGGCGCGCGGCTGCAGCGGACCTTGCGCACAGCGCGCCGGACTTCGCCGGTTGGCAGCCGCGGGCCGGGACGCCCGCGGCCGAGGCCAAGGGGATGCTCCAGTCTGCCGCGCTCGGACTGAGCGAGCCCGAGGAGAGCACCACGCCCGTCGTTGAATCGTTTGCCCCGCTTGCAGCGGCGCTGGGGTTTTACCCCATCGTGCCCGACGTCGATTGGGCATTGCGCCTGTTGGACTGGGGCGTGCAGACCCTGCAGTTGCGCATCAAGGACCTGCGCGGGGCGGCGCTGGAAACGGCTATCGCGCGCGTCAGCAGCGCTGCGCATCAAGCCGGCGCGCAACTCTTTGTCAACGACCACTGGCGCCAGGCTCTAGCCGTGGGCGCGTATGGCGTGCATCTCGGTCAGGAAGACTTGTTGGGCGCCGACCTGGCGCGCCTGTGCGCCGCGGGTTTGCGCCTGGGCGTGAGTACCCACACGCCGGGTGAGTTGGCGCGCGCCCACGCGGTGCAGCCCAGCTATGTCGCACTCGGGCCCGTGTTTCCAACCACGCTCAAGGTTATGCCATACCGGCCGCTGGGCCTGGAGCGGCTGCGCGACTGGGCTGCCCGCTGCAAGCCGCGCTATCCGGTGGTGGCCATCGGTGGCATTGGACTGGTCCAGGCGCCCGCGGTGATGGCATGCGGCGCGGACGGTTATGCCGTCGTCAGTGCCGTCACCCAGGCAGCCGATCCGCGAGCCGCTGTGAGCCGGGGGTTGGCCATCGCCAACCAGGCGCTGGATTGTCGCAACGCTGCGCGGGCCTAGCGCTCATCGCCATGGTTCCACACGGCGAGGCGGCATCTGTCATGCCATTGGCTCAGGACCGCGACGCGAGCGCACGGGCCGCATTCATTCTTTTTGACCCGGTCGATGCACCGGCGCGTTTGTACCGGGATCCGCTGGCTCAACGCATCGCACGCACCGCACCTGCGGTGCAAGCTCTTCTTGAGTGGGCCGAGGGCGAGCTTGCGCAAGCTCGCGAGGTCGTCCTGTTCTTGGCTTTTGAGGCGGCGCAGGCGCTTGCCGGATTACCCGTCGCTCATGCGCCCACGACGCCGTTGGCGGAGGGCTTGAGTTTCGCGAGCGTCGAATGCATGGAGCCCGGGGTGGTGGACGCCTGGCTGGCCCAGCAATCGGCCACGCTTGATGCGTGTGCGGGCGACGGTCCCGCTGGGCTTGCGGGCTGGAGGGGCGGCATCGGCAAGGCCGTCTACCCCCAGGCCTTGCAGCAGATTGCCCAGTTTCTGGCTGCGGGCGACACCTACCAGATCAACTACACGTTTCCTCTGCAGGGACGCGCATACGGCACACCGCCTGCTTTGTACCGTGCGTTGCGTCAGCGTCAGCCCACGGCATACCGGTGCTTGGCGCGACTGGGCAGCGAGGATGATGCGGATAGCCAGCGGTGGGTGCTGAGCCTTTCTCCTGAGTTGTTCTTTACCCTGGAGCCTGGAGGGTGCATCACGGCACGCCCGATGAAGGGCACTGCACCGCGTCAGGCCGATGCGGTGATCGATGCCGAAACGGCAAGAGGCCTTGCCGCCGATCCCAAGAACCGTGCAGAAAATCTGATGATTCTGGATTTGCTGCGCAACGACCTTGGGCGGATCGCGACGCCCGGCAGCGTGCGGGTGCCACGGCGCTTCAGCGTCGAGCCCTATGCCCACCTCTGGCAAATGACGTCCACGGTCCAGGCCGAGCTCGCCGCCCGTACGACCTGGTCTGCGTTCTGGGAGGCACTGTTCCCATGTGGATCGGTCGTCGGTGCGCCCAAGCGCCGCAGCATGGCGATCATTGGCGCGCTGGAGCCGAATCCGCGCGGGCTTTACACAGGAGCAATCGGGTGGATTGCCCCCGACAAGCCGACAGGCTCCGCCGCCGCGGGCTCGCCGCGCGCCGTGCGGGCTTGCTTCAGCGTCGCGATCCGCACCCTGGAGATCGCCGAACGCATGCGCCGCGGCACGCGAGCCGTGCGACTGGGCGTTGGCAGCGGGGTGGTGGCCGATTCGCAAGTGTCGGCCGAATGGGACGAATGCCTTCTCAAATCGCGGTTCGCCACGGCTCTCGACCCAGGATTCGGCCTGATTGAAACCTTCGCTGCGCGGTGGCCCGAAGATGCGGCAAGCGTGGCCGCGCACCTGCACCGGTTGCTGCGCTCCGCACGCTATTTCGGCTTTCGGTGCGACCGTGGCGCAGTGCACGATGCCATCAGGCGCGCCCACGCAGCGCTGCCCGAAGGACTGCAGCGCACCCGTATTGTGATGCGGCATGACGGGGAGTTTGAGCTCACGATGACGCCCATGACAGTGCTGGCAAAGTCGGATGAGGGGAAGGTGGATGTCTGTTTGGCCGAAGCATTGATTGACGATGCAGCGCTCAATCCGGATGACATCTTCC
>JAKBCY010000095.1 GCA_021807445.1 Pseudomonadota bacterium | reverse complement strand
TCGTTGCCAGTGGATGAACAAAACCTTGAGCACTTGGCGCTTGGCCAAGGAGCCCAATGTCTGACGGACGCTTTTCCCAACCGAGCTTTTGGCGCCGCACTCACATTCATCGCTCCTGCGGTGGACACCACAAGCGGAACCATCGAGCTGCGACTGACCGTCGCGAAGCCGCCTTCCTGGCTAAGGCAGGATATGACCACATCGTGCGACATCACCACCGGACGGCGTGCAGCGGCGCTGGTCGTGCCGAACGACGTGCTGAGGAACCACCAAGGCAACAGTGCCCAGGTTCTGGTGTTGCGTGCGGGGCGCGCGCAACGGCAGGATGTAACCCTTGGTCTTCAGGGCTTGGTGGCCAGCGAAGTGACCAAAGGCCTGCATGCCGGCGACGTGGTCATCGCCGAGCGCAGCGTGATGCCGCGCCAGCGCGTGCGTGTCACGCTGCAGGGGCTGCCTTCCGCGGCAGGATCTGGAGCCGATGCTGCCAGCACCCCGGGCAACGAGGTCGCTGGCGCCTCCCGCTAGATTCCACCAAGCAACGAAGCCAATGGGCTTGACCTGGCGCATCGCCTACAACTTTCTGCGCGACGGACGTGCGCAGACCATTCTCATCATTGTTGGCGTCGCAGTCGGTGCGGCGGTCATCGTGTTTATCACCGCGCTTGTCGACGGGCTGCAAGGCAACATTGTGCAGCGCACGCTGGGCACGCAAGCGCACATTGTGGTGAGCAGCCCCGATTTGCTGCCACTCGCCTCGCCCGTGCCTTCGGGCACAGCGGACCTGCGGTCATCCGACGCCCGACCGCAACGCCTGCGCTCCGTCAATAACTGGCCGGGCGTGCTGGACGTACTACGGCACCTTGCAGGTGTTACCGCGGCGTCGCCCATCATCACAGGTCCCGCTTTCGCGCAGCGCGGAGCTGCCGTGCGCGCGGTCGCTGTGATTGGCATCGTGCCGCAGCAATATGTGCAGGTCATCCCGGTAGACAAGGACATCGTCCAGGGCCAGTTTGAGGTGGGCGCCAGCCAAATTCTCATTGGCAACCGTTTGGCTCAGGATCTTGGGCTGCGCGTGGGCGACAAGCTACGCGTGCAAGGAGCATCCGGTGGCTCTCAGGTGTTCGATATTGCGGGCATTTTTTCGCTCGGCGTGCGCGACCTCGACCAGCGATACCTCTACATGGGCCTCAAACCAGCGCAAGCGCTGCTGGGCCTGCCGGGGGGGGTGACGGAAATCGATCTGACCGTCCATGACATCTTCGACGCGGCGTCCATCGCCGCGCGCATCACCAGGCTCACAGGGCTGAAATCCGAAAGCTGGATGACCACCAATGGTCAGTTGCTTAACGCGCTTCGTTCGCAATCGCTCTCCAGCGGGCTCATTCGCTTTTTTGTCGCATTGTCGGTGGCATTCGGGATTGCCAGCGTTCTGGCCGTGAGCGTGGTGCAGCGAACGCGCGAGATCGGCATCCTGCGAGCGATGGGGGCAACGCGACGGCGTGTCCTTGCCGTATTCCTGCTCGAGGGTGCTGCGGTGGGCTTCGCGGGATCGGTCCTGGGTGCCGCAGCCGGGGCCGGCATGGTGTGGGTGTTCAACAATTACGGGCCAACACTGTTCTACGTTCCTGTGCCCTTCGCGCTTGTCGTCGAGTCTGTGATTTTGGCCACCTTTGCTGGTGTGGTCGCTGCTGCGCTTCCGGCTATGCGCGCAGCCCGGCTCGATCCGGTGGTGGCGATCCGTTATGTCTGAGGGTTCATTTGAAGGCGATCAAGGGCGCCTAGGCTCCACTGCGGAAGCCTTGCGGGGAAACGCCGTGCACCAAGAATTATCGGCGGCACCCGTGCTGCGTTTGGACGCTTTGCGCAAGTCCTATCAGGTGGGTACGCCGCTACAGACTGAAGTTCTGCATGGGATCAGTTTTGCGCTTGCGCGCGGTGAATTTGCGGCGCTGGTGGGGCCATCGGGCTCAGGCAAAACCACGCTGCTTAACGTCATCGGCCTGCTCGACACGCCGTCGGATGGCGAGTTGTATCTGCAGGGAACGCCCACGCGCATGCTCGAGGACGCGGAGCGCACTGCACTGCGTGGCCGCTCCATCGGATTTGTGTTTCAGTTTCACCACCTGATCCAGGCGTTTCCTGTGTTGGACAATGTTTTGATGCCTGCGCTGGTGCAAGGCGCACGCCGTACCGAGGAACTCGACCGGCGAGGGCTGGCCCTGCTCGATGCCGTTGGCTTGGCCGCGCATGCGCACAAACGGCCGAACGAGCTTTCGGGGGGCCAGCAGCAGCGCGTCGCGATTGCCCGCGCCCTACTTACGCGCCCGCCCCTTGTCCTGGCGGATGAGCCTACTGGCAATCTTGACACGCACAGCGCCGACGACGTCTTCGCCCTTTTGCGGCGATTCAATCGTGAGTTCGAGTGCGCTGTACTTGTCGTCACCCACGATCCGCGCCTCGCCCAGCGCTGTGATCGGATCCTGAATCTGGTCGACGGCAATATCGTCTCGGATCAGGCGACCGCGCAAACGCATACGTAACCTGCTGTGCGCGATGCGGGCTCCGCACGCACAACCACCAAGCCTAAATCTTTGTTTTGCGCAGTCGCAGCGGGTCGAGCATGGCGCGTCGCAGGCCTTGCGACTGAAGATCGTCGGGCAGCGGCTCAGCCAATAGCAGGGCTGCAGCGGCGCGCGCCAAGCCAGGCGCACTTTGGATCCCATACCCGCCCTGACCCGCGAGCCAGAACAGCGCTGGCACATCGGGGTCGTAACCGCACACCGGTTCGCCATCGGCGACAAAGCTACGCAAACCAGCCCAAGTGCTGCGTGGGCGCCGTATGGTCAGGGTGGTGGCCTGTTCGATGGCCCAGATGCCCTCGGCAATGTCTAATTCTTCCGGCTGCACATCCTGCGGCGGCACAGCGTCTGCATTGGCGGGGGAACCGAGCAGGGCACCTCCGGCAGGTTTGAAGTAAAAGCTCTCGTCGACGCCGATTACCAAGGGCCAAGCATGGCAGTCCACGCCCGCGGGAGCGTCGAATATGAAAGCACTGCGGCGTCTGGGCTGCAGGCCAATGGGCCGTGCCCCTGCGCGCTGTCCGAGCACGTCGGCCCAAGCGCCAGCGGCGTTGACCAGCACGTCGGCGTGCCAGACGCCAGTGCTGGTCCTGACTTCCCACGCGTCACCAATTCGCTCGAGTGTCAGGACCTCGGCATCCGTCACGACGTTCGCGCCAGCCTTGCGCGCCCCGCGCAAGAAGCCCTGGAGAATGGCGTCCACGTCCATATCCTGGGCGTGTGGTTCGTATACGCCGCCCACCAGAGCGTGTTGAGCCCCACCGTTGCGCAACACCGGGCACCGCTGCAAGCACTGCGCAGCAGAAAGGCGCGCCACTTCAACCCCGCTTGCCCGCGCATCACGCTCCAGCGCATCGAGCTTTTCGTTGGCGTCGGCCGTGTCCACGGGTGGATCGTCCCGCGACCAGGCGACATGCATGGCACCCCGCGGGAACAGCAGCGCATGTTCACTGAAGCCTGAGGGAGGTTCGGTGTAAAACGCGCCGCTGCCGATCGTCAGTGCGCGGATGCCCGGCGGTCCGTAGGAGGGCATGTAGAGCGCGGCGGAACGGCCAGTCGCATGCGCGCCACATTGCGCCTCACGCTCCAGCAAGGTGACGTCCACGCCATGCCGCTGCGCCAGCACGTAGGCGAGCGACGCACCGGCGATACCACCTCCCGCAATGAGCACCCGACGCTGATTGCTCACGCTGTTCAGCCTTCAGATGTTGGGGCCGTCGGCGCAGCTGCTGGTCTCGGCGCATGCAGATCCGGCAGGAATGCGGCAAGCAGTCCGATCAGTGGGAGGAAGGAGCAGATCTTGTACACATTGACGATACCGACCACGTCGGCGAGTTGCCCAAGCGCCGCGGCACCAATCCCGCCAAGCCCGAAGGCTAACCCGAAGAAGAGACCGGATACCGCGCCCACCTTGCCCGGCATGAGCTCCTGCGCATACACCACCATGGCGGGAAAGGCTGACGCCAGGACAAAGCCAATAATGGCCGTGAGAAACGCTGATACCTCAAGACTGGCGTAAGGCAGCGCCAGTGTGAAGGGCGCCACACCGAGAATGGAAGCCCAGATCACACGTTTGCGGCCGATACGGTCGCCAATGGGTCCGCCCAGCAAGGTTCCGGTGGCCACCGCGGCCAGGAAGATGAACAGGTGCAGCTGCCCGTCGCGTACGCTGATGCCGAATCGATGGCGCAAAAAGAAGATGAGATAGGTATTGATCGAGGCTAAATAAAAGAATTTGGAGAAAACAAGAGCCAGAAGGACCGTCATTGTTTTGCGCACGACCCCCGGTGGGTGCGGTTGGGCGATACCCATCACCGCCTTGCGCTTGCCGGGTCGCAATTGGTGTCCGGACCAACGTCCAACAAACCCCAGGACAATCATCGCGAGCAATGCCGCTGCAGAGAACCAGGCGATGCTGGACTGCCCATGCGGAATGATGATGGCTGCGGCAAGCAGGGGACCCAGCGCGCTCCCCGCATTGCCGCCAACCTGGAAGATGGATTGCGCAAGCCCATGTTTGCCGCCCGATGCCATGCGTGCAACCCGCGAAGACTCCGGGTGAAAGATCGACGAGCCCATACCCACACAGGCGGCGGCCATCAGGACCTGTGCAAAGCTGTGGGCTTGAGACAGAAGCAGCAAGCCTGTGAATGTGAAGCCCATGCCAACCGAGAGTGAGTAGGGATGGGGTTTGCGGTCGGTGTATAGGCCGACCATCGGTTGCAGGATTGACGCTGTGCACTGATAGGTGAGGGTAATAAGCCCAACCTGCCCGAAATTGAGATGCAGGCCATGCTTGAGCAGCGGGTAGATGGCAATCATCAACGACTGCATCATGTCGTTGAGCATGTGCGAAAAGCTGATCGCACCCAACACGCGGTAGCGTGTGCTGGGCACAGTAGACACTGGACTCGCCAGTGCAGAGGTTGGTGTAGACATGTTGGGGCCAGGGGGCGGTACACGCTGCAAGGAAGCAACGCCAGGCAAAACTTTACGACCACACTTGGTTTCTTGCTCAACCGGGGAATACGAGCGTGGCACTGCGGTGTTGATCGGGTCGCCAGCGTCGGCTCCCCGTTGCTCAGGGGCACACGGCTTTTCGCTGCCCATGCATGCGCGCGGCCACCTATGCGCGGCGGGGTTTCCCAGATCAGCTGAAGCGTTGCGTTCCGGCGTCCATGCCCCATTTCGCGGAATGCGAAGGGTGGCCCGGGACTTCGCCCAAGCCGCGGACACGCTCAAAAAGCACACCCAATGGAGGTCAGGAGCGGTCGGGTGTTGGAGTCAGCCCATCTGGCGCGGTGCGGGCGGAGTGCCGTACGAGGACTGGAACTGCCGCAGGGCCTCGTCCCGATTGACACTGTAATTCTGCGGCCCGGCGCTCGCAATCTTGCATGCGCCCAGTACGTTGCCGAGTTTGCAAGCATCAGCCATGATCCATCCCTGCTCCAGCGCCCACAACACCCCGCCGCGGAACGCGTCGCCGCAGCCGGTGGGATCGACCACGGCGTTGGCCTGCAGTCCCGGCACGTGTATGCATCTTTCTTGTTCATACAAATCGCAGCCCGAGGCCCCCTTGGTGACGACGACGCTGTGCACGCGTTGAGCGAGTTCATGAAGGCTCCAGCCGGTGCGCTCAACAAGCATGGCCGCCTCATAGTCATTCACCGCGACCCAGGTGGCCTGCTCAACGAAGCGACGCAACTCGGCTCCGTCGAACATGGGAAGGCCCTGACCAGGATCAAAAATGAACGGCATACCGCATGCTGCCATCTGAGTCGCATGATCAAGCATGGCCTGGCGGCCGTCAGGTGCAATGATGCCGACGCGGGCACCGGTCGCCGTGGGCACGGGTTGTTCGTGCGCATGGCTCATCGCGCCGGGGTGGAACGCGGTGATCTGATTGTTGTCGCGGTCGGTGATGATATGTGCCTGCGCCGTGTGGGCAGTCGGTATGACGCGCACATGCGTGCGCGAAATGTTCAAACGATCTAGCCGTACCTCATAGTCAAAACCGTCCGCACCAAGTGCTGCCACGATCTGGGGATCACCGCCGAGTAGCTTCATGCCGTAGGCAATGTTTCCCGCGCAACCGCCAAACTCACGCCGCAGCGTGGGCACGAGGAAGGCCACGTTGAGCATGTGAACCTTGTCTGGCAGGATGTGCTCGGCGAAGCGGCCGGGAAAGTCGGTGATGGTGTCAAAGGCGAGTGAGCCGCAGATCAGGCTGGACATGTGCGTGGGTGAGTGTGAAGTACAGGAATAGATACAACAAACCTTCACTTTAGCGGCTCGGATGCATGCCCATGCCCATCCGGCAGCTTGTGGCGTTCAAAGCGACTAGTTATGCTGCGATGCCTAACACCCCGTGCTGCGCAATCTTGCCGGCGGTCGAAGGAGTTTCATGCCGGATACCCAATGCGCCATTCTCGCCCTGGATCAGGGGACTTCCAGCACGCGCGCTATTGTGTTCGATCAGGCGGGGGCCATTCTGGCACGCTGCCAGCGCGAGCTACCGCAAAGCTATCCCCGGCCAGGTTGGGTCGAGCATGATGCACGCCGAATCTGGACAGACCAGCTCTCCACCGCGCGCGAGGCAATTGCGGTGGTCCGTGCAAGGCGGGTTGTGGCGTTAGGTGTGACAAACCAGCGCGAAACCACGCTGCTGTGGAACCGTGCAACGGGCGAGCCACTGTATCCTGCCATCGTCTGGCAGGATCGGCGAACCGCTGACCTTTGCGATGAATTGCGCGCGCAGGGGCTGGAGCCGGAGGTGCGCAACCGCACTGGTCTTTTGCTCGATCCTTATTTCTCGGGCACGAAGCTCAAGTGGCTTTTGGACCATATTCCAGGTGCCCGCGCTCAGGCACTGGAGGGAAAACTTGCCTTTGGGACTATCGATTCCTGGCTACTCTGGATGCTTTCGGGTGGCGCTGAGGTTGCTACCCGAGAGCAAGCTGTGCACGCAACTGACGTGAGCAATGCAAGCCGCACGTTGCTATGGAACATTCACAGGCAAGATTGGGATGACGTCTTGCTCACGGCGCTTGACATTCCGCGCGCGGTATTGCCCCAAGTGCATGCGTCTGGACATCTTTACGGACATACAGTTCCAGGACTGTTGCCTGAGAGCCTTCCCATCGGTGCAATGGCTGGCGACCAGCAGGCTGCACTGTTCGGCCAGGCATGCCTGCAGGCCGGATTGGCAAAAAACACCTATGGCACCGGCTGCTTCTTATTGCTCCATACCGGAAATGTTGCGCAGAACAGCCACCATGGGCTGCTCACGACAGCGGCCGCCCAAGCCACAGGTCAGGGACCGCAGTACGCCCTTGAAGGCAGCGTGTTCGTCGGCGGTGCGGTAGTGCAATGGCTGCGCGATGGGCTTCACGCCATCAGCGCGAGTGCAGAGGTGGAGCAATTGGCGCAGAGCGTGCCTGACAGTGGCGGTGTGGTTTTCGTGCCTGCGTTTACCGGCTTGGGGGCACCGTACTGGCGGCCCGACGCCACGGGAACCATCACAGGGCTCACACGGGGCACGACCATCGCGCACGTGGCGCGCGCGGCACTGGAGAGCATTGCATTTCAGAGTGCGGCTTTGCTTGGATCGATGAATGCGGATAGCCAAGCTGCTGGTGGCCCACAGGTAGCCGAGTTGCGTGTGGACGGAGGTGCCAGTGGCAACGATCTGTTGATGCAATTTCAGGCTGACTTGCTCGGCATCCCTGTCGTGCGCCCACTGGTACTGGAGACGACCGCCTTGGGGGTGGCCATGCTCGCAGGGCTGAGTTGTGGTGTCTACGCCGGAGTCGGCGCAATTGAAGCTCTATGGAAGCCTGCACGCCGCTTTCTACCCGGGCTCGACGCGGAGCGCGCACGCCAGCGCAATCAGGAGTGGGAGCACGCTGTGCGCCAGACGCTCACTCCTTGAACAATCCGGATCTTTCTGGCATGGGACGCGGCGCCAGTGTGCCCATATGGCTTTGGCGCCGCGCAATCTCCTGGGATGGGTTACTGCAGCGCGGCTAGCGCGGCTGCATAGTTCGGCTCATTGCCGATTTCCGGTACGAGCTCGGAATGCAACACCTTGTCGTGCTCGTCGAGCACCACAACTGCGCGCGCGGTTACGCCCACCAGTGGCCCAGTAGCGATCTTGACGCCATACTCTTGCATGAACTCCGGGTGACGGAAGGTTGAGAGCGTGGTGACGTTATTGAGGCCTTCTACGCTGCAGAAGCGGCTGGCGCCAAACGGAAGGTCAGCCGAGATCACGAGCACCACCGTGTTGTGCATCTTTCCCGCGTCAGCATTGAAATGCCGCGTCGACTGTGCGCACGTTGGGGTATCCAGCGACGGCACGATATTGAGCACCTTGCGCTTGCCCGCGAATGCATCCAAACCGACATCAGCCAGTTCCTTGTTGGTTAGCTTGAATGCCGGCGCCTTATCGCCTTGTTGCGGCAAATGGCCGTTGACTTCAATATGGGAGCCGCGGAGTGTGACTTGAGCCATGATGCCTCCTGTGTGCAGGGTTGTCGGGGAACGGGCCAAATGGCCCTGGATCAATGCGTGTGCGTTAGCCTGCGACGCACGCATTAAACCAGCCACCGCATGGTAGTCAGGAACGGCGACGCCTGCACAGGTGTGCCTATGCTGGCGTTCTGGCACCCGTGTTTGTTCCCGGGCCCAAATTATGAAGAGATGTGACTTCCCGCTTCGCCGAGGTCGGTTTCATGCGCACAGTGTGCGGCGCAAGCAAGAGCCATTCTCTGCACGATTTGCCTCTCGACGCTGGCACAACGCGCACACGCTGCGGATTTGATTTGGTTAGACAGCCGAGTTACGCGTGGAGACAGAAAC
>JAKBCY010000094.1 GCA_021807445.1 Pseudomonadota bacterium | reverse complement strand
CCGATCTGCCGAGCTACTTGGGTTGCCCTGCACCAACACATTGATGGGTCTGGGCGCAATTGCGGCATCGGATCCGAAATTCCTTGGCATGCTGGGGATGCACGGTACGTATGAGGCCAATATGGCCATGCAAAACAGTGACGTCGTGCTCGCTGTGGGCGCACGATTCGATGATCGCGTGATTGGCAATCCCAAGGATTTCGCACAGGTCGAGCGCAAGATCATTCATATCGACATTGATCCTTCTTCCATCTCAAAACGGGTGAAGGTCGACATTCCCATCGTGGGCGACGTCGGCGAAGTGCTCGCGGAACTCATCGAGCAGATTCAGCAGCAAAAAGCTGAAGGCCATAAGCAAGATATGGCAGCGCTCGCCACGTGGTGGGGGCAGATCGAGGAGTGGCGTAAGCGCGATTGTCTTCACTACGAGAAGTCCGATCGCGTGATCAAGCCACAGTTTGTTATTGAGACGCTTTACGAATTGACCAAGGACCGCGAGACCTATATCTGCTCGGACGTGGGGCAACACCAGATGTGGGCTGCGCAGCACTATCGATTTGACCATCCCCGCCGATGGATCAACTCCGGCGGGCTGGGCACGATGGGTGTCGGCCTGCCTTACGCAATGGGTATCAAGCTGGCTAAGCCCGATGCCGAATGCGTGGTGATCACAGGCGATGGTTCGATCCAGATGAATATCCAGGAACTCGCGACCTGCCTGCAGTACGAGACAGCCGTCAAAGTGTTGTTGCTCAACAACCGCTATTTGGGGATGGTGCGGCAGTGGCAGGAAATCGAATATGCCGGTCGATATTCGCATTCCTACATGGATTCGTTGCCTGATTTTGTCAAGTTAGCCGAAGCCTATGGGCATGTGGGTATGCGCGTGGACAGGCCTGAAGAGGTTCGTCCGGCCTTGGAAAAAGCCTTCGCGATGAAGGATCGCACGGTATTCATCGATTTTGCCGTGGATCCCACCGAGAACGTCTGGCCCATGGTGCAGCCTGGCAAGGGCATCACCAACATGCTGCTGGGAGCGGAAGACCTCTGACGCGTGCCTGCACTGCGCATCCCGTGCGAAGGGTCCACACGGCCCGCGCTGCGCGGTATGTACGGGCTCAGGCACGGCCCCCATCGGCTTTATTCCTCCACCATCACGCCTCGAGAGCCAGGCGCTGCTTACCGGCGGCACACGAAGCCCGAGGCGGGAGATTGCATATGAAACACATCATTGCTGTTTTGCTCGAAAACGAACCTGGTGCCTTGTCACGCGTCGTCGACCTGTTCGCCGCGCGCGGCTACAACATTGAATCTCTTTCCGTGGCCCCCACCGAAGATGACTCGCTTTCGCGCATGACAATCGTCACACGCGGTTCGGACGAGGTTATTGAGCAGATCACCAAGCATCTCAATCGATTGATCGATGTGGTCAAGGTTGTCGATCTCACCGAGGCCGATTACGTTGAGCGTGAACTCATGATCATCAAGTTGCGTGCTGTGGGCAAGGAGCGTGAGGAGATGAAGCGCATGGCGGACATCTTCCGTGGCCGCATCATCGATGTCACCGATAAAACTTACACGATCGAACTCACAGGCGACGCGCCGAAGCTCGATGCCTTCATCGAGGCCGTCGAGCGCACGGCCATTCTGGAGACTGTACGCACGGGCGCGAGCGGCATCAGCCGCGGCGAGCGGGTGCTTCGAGTCTGAAGCGATTTTTCCATCAGGGCGGCCCCGCCCGACATTCCCACCGATTTCCAGAAAGGCACCGGGCCGTCCCTGCTTTTTTGGCAGCACATCGGGCGAAAGGTACGTGGGAATGGATCCGTTCATCCTTTCGCCAGGAGGAGCTGAAATGAAAGTGTTTTACGATAAAGATTGCGATCTCTCCCTCATCAAGGGCAAGAAGGTCACCATCATCGGTTATGGCTCGCAAGGCCATGCCCATGCCCAAAACCTGAACGACAGTGGTGTGAAGGTTACCGTCGGCCTGCGCAAAGGTGGCGCATCGTGGGATAAGGCGAAAAAGGCGGGGCTGACCGTCAAGGACGTTGATGACGCCGTGAAAGGCGCAGACGTCGTGATGATTCTGCTGCCCGATGAGAGCATCGCGCAGGTGTATCGTGACCATGTCGAGCCCAACGCGAAAAAGGGAGCAGCGCTGGCCTTCGCTCATGGTTTCAACATTCACTATGGCCAGGTTGCGCCTCGCGCTGACCTTGACGTGATCATGATCGCGCCCAAGGCGCCTGGTCACACCGTGCGGAACACCTACACCCAAGGCGGCGGTGTACCCCACCTGATCGCCGTCGCGCAGAACAAATCCGGTAAGGCGCGCGACCTGGCGTTGTCCTACGCGATGGCCAACGGCGGTGGCCGGGCTGGGATCATCGAGACCAGCTTCCGCGAAGAAACTGAGACCGACTTGTTCGGCGAACAGGCGGTGCTGTGCGGCGGTACCGTGGAGCTCATCAAGGCCGGCTTTGAGACACTCGTGGAAGCTGGCTATGCACCCGAAATGGCCTATTTTGAGTGTCTGCACGAACTCAAACTGATCGTCGATCTGATCTACGAAGGCGGGATCGGCAATATGAATTATTCGATTTCCAATAATGCCGAGTACGGGGAGTACGTGACGGGTCCGAAGGTTGTCACGGACGATACCAAAAACGCCATGCGCCAGGCCCTCAAAGATATCCAGACTGGCGAATATGCGAAGAGCTTCATTCTCGAAAACCGCGCTGGCGCTCCGACGCTGATGTCGCGGCGTCGCCTGACCGCTGAGCATCCAATCGAGACGGTGGGCGAGCAACTCCGGGCGATGATGCCTTGGATCAAGGCGAACAAATTGGTCGACAAAAGCAAGAACTGACCGGGAAACGCGACCTCGACGTCTCTGAAGACGGTCAAGGTCGGACTGTGCGGCCTTGTGCGCGTTGTCGCACAGGGCCGTTTTTCTTCGGCATCGTCATCGTAATGGCGCCAGACATTCCCACCCGGCGCATGGAGGGCGAGACTCCTGACTGCGTGCTTGTGGTCGTCAGTCTCACGCTCATGGTCATCACCCCGCGACTACACTTCGCTTATGCACTACCCGCATCCTATTCTTGCCCGCGAAGGCTGGCCCTTCATCGCCGGCATCATTTTTGTGTCCGCCCTGGTCTGGGCAGTGGCTGGTTTCTGGTGGTCGCTGCCCCTGTGGCTGATTGCCATCTTCGTGATCCAGTTTTTCCGCGATCCGCCACGGGCTGTGCCGCAGGATCCGCTGGCCGTCCTGTCTCCGGCAGACGGACGCATCGTTTCAATCGAGCGTGCCCACGATCCGTACGCGCAGCGCGACGCATTGAAGATCAGCGTGTTCATGAACGTGTTCAACGTGCACTCCAACCGCTCGCCGGTCAACGGGACGGTCCGGGCGGTGAGCTATTTTCCTGGCAAATTTTTTAACGCGGATCTGGACAAGGCGTCGCTGGAGAATGAGCGCAACGCGGTGGTGATCCAGAGTGATGCGCGCGTTGTCACGGCGGTTCAGGTCGCCGGGTTGATTGCCCGGCGCGTGCTGTGTTATGTCAAGCCCGGGGACGCCCTGCAGCGTGGTGAGCGGTTCGGTTTCATTCGCTTCGGCTCGCGCGTGGACGTGTATGTGCCGCTGGATGCCACGGCACGGGTATCCATTGGCGAGAAGGTCTACGCGACCACGACCGTATTGGCCGCGTTCGCGCCATAATCCCTGCCTGATTTCGGAGATCTCAGACCATGATTCGCAATGTCACTCGGTTGCCGGAATCCCGATCCGAGGCAGGTCCAGCGGGACGCGGGGCGACGGATGATGACATCGCATTGGACGCCGGCCTTCCCGACCCTGGCGAGGATTTGCAGCGCATGCCACACCGACAGCGGCGCGGGATCTACCTCCTGCCCAATTCCTTCACGACCGCCGCCCTTTTCGGTGGTTTTTACGCGATTGTGATGGCCATGGGGCAGCGCTACGACTTTGCGGCGATGGCGATCTTTGCCGCAATGGTTCTCGACAGTCTGGATGGGCGCGTCGCGCGATTGACCCATACCCAAAGCGAGTTCGGTGCGCAATTCGACTCACTTGCGGACATGGTTTCCTTTGGAGCTGCGCCGGCACTGATCATGTACCAGTGGTCGCTGCACGATCTGGGCAAACTGGGTTGGTTAGCCGCATTCGTCTACTGTGCGGGGGCTGCGCTGCGTCTTGCGCGGTTCAACACGAACATCGGTGCGGTCGACAAGAACTACTTTCAGGGTTTGCCGAGCCCCGCGGCTGCGGCGCTCGTGGCTGGTTTTATATGGATCATGTCGGACGCTCACATTCGGGGCACGCATTTGCCCTGGGTTGCCTTCGCCATCACGGTGTTTGCGGGTGTGACGATGGTCACCAACGTGCCTTTCTACAGCTTCAAGGCCGTGAGTCTGAGGCGAAGCGTGCCGTTTATCACCCTGTTTCTGATCGTACTGCTGATCGGCCTGATAGCTTACAAGCCGCCGCTGGTGTTGTTCGGCCTGTTTGTGATGTATGCGCTGTCGGGCTATGCCGTCTATGCGTGGCGGCGCATGAACGGGAAATCTGCCAGCGTGATCTCGACGTCAACCGACGAGCCTGACGAGCGGGGGCTGCACCACTGAGCGCGAAGGCGCGGTGCCGGACTCGATGAACCGGCCAGCCATCTCACCGATCATCATGCAGGGAGCGTTCGTGTTGCCACCGATGAGCACGGGCATGATGGACGCATCCGCCACGCGAAGCCCCTCGATGCCGTGAACGCGCAGGCAGCTATCGACGACGGCACCTTGCCCTGCACCCATCTTGCAGGTCCCCGCCGGGTGATAAATCGTTTCGGCGTTGCGCCTGATATAGGCGTCGAGTTCGCTGTCAGCTTGCACTGCCGGCCCCGGGTCAAGCTCGCGCGTTCCATAAGGCGCCCACGCTGTTGAGGCCATGATGCGTCTGGCGAGTTTCAACCCCGCGCGCAATACAGGAAGGTCATTCGGATGACTCAGATATGCGGGATCAATCCGCGGGGCCACGCCTGCATCGGATGATGCAAGCGAAATGCGCCCGCGGCTTTGCGGGCGCAACTGGCAGACATGAAGTGTGTAGCCATAGCCCCACGCAAGTTTGCGCCCGTGGTTGCGCAACAGCGTGGGCAAAAAGTGAAATTGCACGTCCGGCCGCGCGAGACGCGCGTCGGTGCGGGCAAAGCCACCCGCCTCAGCAGCATTGCTCGCCAACATGCCGGTGCCGTGGTTGCGGTAATCCGCGAATGCTTGAAGCAGGCGGGGAAGGGCGCCGAACCCGACACCGACTGCCGTTCCCGTGCTTTCGCGCGCGATGGCGGTGACGTCGAGGTGGTCCTGCAAATTGGATCCCACACCCGGAAGATCGTAGACGACAGGGATGGCCAGATCCTGCAGGTGGCGCCCGGGACCGATGCCCGAGAGCATGAGCAACTGCGGCGAGTTGATCGCCCCAGCGCACAAAATTACCTCACGGCGCGCGCGTAATTCGCGCTCATGTCCGCCTTCGCGCACGCGGACACCCGTCGCGCGTCGTTTCTCGATTTGGACTTGCGTCGTCAGGCAGTCGGTGAGCACAGTGAGGTTGGAGCGGTGGCGCACGGGATCGAGAAATGCGCGCGCGGCGCTCCAGCGTTTGCCCTCGCGTTGCGTGACCTGGTAGAGCCCGACACCTTCCATGCTGCGCCCATTGAAGTCATCGCAGCAGGGAAGGCCTGCCTGGATGCCTGCTTCGACGAATGTCCTGCTCAGCGCGTTGGGTTGGGCGAGATCGCTGACGTGCAGCGGCCCATCAACGCCATGCAGTTCATCGCCGCCCCGCTGCTGTCGTTCATGCTGTTTGAACACGGGGAGAACGTCGTGCCATGCCCAGCCAAGGTTGCCGGCGGCGGCCCAGTCGTCATAGTCCGACGGATGGCCACGCATGTAGATCATCGCATTGATGGAACTGCTTCCGCCGAGGGTCTTGCCTCGTGGCCAATACAGCTTGCGATCGCCAAGCGCCTCTTGCGGCGCAGTCGCGTAGTACCAGTTGTAGCGCTTCCCCCGGAGCAGCCCAATGATGCCCATGGGCGTGTCAATCCAGGGCGTGTGATCAACAGGGCCGGCTTCGATCAGGCACACTCGGGTATGGGCATGTGCACTCAGCCGGTTTGCGAGCACGCAACCGGCCGAGCCAGCACCCACGATGATGTACTCGAACTCCAACGCATTCATGATGCAGTCGCCTTGTGAGCCCCACACGATGCGGAGCCATGCCAAGGAAGGCATCTGACGCCATGGCGATGCCCATGCGCCAGCAGCGGGCGGCTGCACGCGCACCCCGTACCTGGATGCGTCAGTGCGTGGCGCTGGGTTCGCAAGCGGGCCTAGCCGAACAATTTCTTCGTGATGCTGGCCACGTGCTGTCCCTGGTACTTGGCCACGGAAAGTTCGTTGTTGCTGGGCATGCGGCTGCCGTCGCCTTTGCTCATCGTGGTGGCGCCATAGGGTGTGCCACCGGTGATTTCGTCCATGTTCATGAGCCCAGCGCAGGCATAGGGGACTCCTACGACGATCATGCCCTGATGAAACAAGGTGGTGTGGAAGGATGTGATGGTGGTTTCTTGCCCACCATGCTGTGTGCCCGTGCTCGCGAACACACTGCCAACCTTACCGACCAACTTGCCTTGTTGCCACAGCGCCCCGGTCTGGTCCAGAAAGTTGCGCATTTGCCCGCACATGTTGCCAAATCGCGTTGGTGTACCAAAGATGACGGCGTCATAGTCAGCCAACTCGTCCGGCTTTGCAAGAGGCGCCGCTTGGTTCACCTTGGCGTGGATGGCGGTCAATGTTTCAGCGGGCATGGTCTCCGGCACGCGCTTGACAGTCACGTCCACGCCAGCGACGCTGCGTGCACCGTCCGCAATTTCTTGCGCCATGCGCTCAACGTGTCCCCAGGTACTGTAGTAAAGAACCAGGACTTTGGCCATGAAAGACTCCTTGTTTGAATGTGGATGGAATGTCTATGATGCGCGTGTTAGTTATGAATGAAAAGTAGGTACGCTGTGGTAACCATTCACGATTTGAGACTCCAGCCTTGACGATGAGCCCGGTCATGCGCGATCATCCCTCGACCCACTGCCCCATGGACACGCTCCTGCGTTTGCTTACGGGGCCGTGGACGACTTACGTGCTGTGGGTTCTGCGGCAAGAAGGGCCACAGCGTTTCGGTGTTCTCAAGCGCGCCGTGCCAGGTATCTCTTCGCGCCTGCTTACCGAGCGATTGCGCTTGCTCGAGCGGGCGGGTGTGGTCTATCGTGACCATCAGCCCACCATTCCGCCTCAAGTAACTTACAGGCTCTCGCCGAGGGGAGAGCAACTCGTCCCAGTGCTGGATGCCCTTGACGAGCTCGCCCGTAAGTGGAGTCTCGAAAATGAACGCGAGCAGACCGGGAAATTGGAGCTCGTCGCCAGCGAGATTGTCCTGGAGCCCGTCTGATCGGTCGGTCTTGGCGACGTTCCAATCGCCAGTTCACCGAGGCGGCCGTGATGTGAGCAGGTCGAGCGGCACCGCATGCGCCATGGCAGCGTAGCCTGCATCGTTTGGGTGGACGTGGTCCCCGCTGTCGTAGCGCCGTTGCAATCGGGTTGGCCTGGCGGGGTCGCGTAAAGCAGCGTCAAAGTCGATCACACCGTCAAATGCGGTACTGTGGCGTATCCATGCATTGACTTGTCGACGGATGGCTTCGCGTTGCGGTGGCAGATCGGCCGGGGTGATGGTTCCTCCGTAGATCTTGATCCCACGGCGATGCGCCTGCTCGATCAAATCACGATAGCCGGCAATGAGTTCGGCCGCATTAACCTTCTGGTGCGGGACGTCGCAATCGAGACCGGTGTGAGGGGGGACGTAACCGAAGTTGATGTCATTGATGCCGATGAGCACGATGACTTTCCGTGCATCGGGAAGATCCAGCGCATCTTGGGCAAACCGGCGCTCGAGTTTTTCGCCATAACAGGGCGAGTCGTGCAAGAGTCGGCCGCCGCTGATGCCCGCGTTGAGCACGGCAACATCATCCACGCCTGCATTACGCAAGCGCCTGGATAGATCGTCCGGCCAGCGCTTGTTGGCATTCAGCGTGGAGCGCATGCCATCGGTGATTGAGTCTCCGATTGCCACCACCGCCGAGGCCTGTCGCACGACATCGGCGTCCACACGATCGAGCCACACATCGGCGGTGAATCGGCGTTTGAAGGACGTGTCCGAGGCATCCATCGTGTGGTCGCCGGGAACAGAGATGAAGTTGACTTGGCTGGCCAGTTTGTGCCATGTTTCCGGCGCAACGACCTCTGGTATGTAAACGCTCACCGCGAGCTCCTCACCTGCCTGAAAAGGCAGATTCACGCTGTCGCTGACGAGCGCGGCGCCTGGCGGGATGGATACGCTCTCATGGCCATCGAAGCGGGCTGTGCGCAGGCTGTCCTGCCGCAGTTGCGCGCCACGTCGCGCAATGCCCACGCTGACTTTACCGAGACGAAGTGCCTGCATTCCGTATCGGTTGCTGATGCGCAGGCGAAGGACATGACCCGATAGGCTGGGTACGATGATCTGGCGCACGGTTTCATTGGCGATCGCCGGTGCGCGGTTGAAGCTTGGCGTCGCAGGGCTTTGCGCGACGGCCTGGGGTGCCATGCTCCAGACCCCGACCCAATGCCGTGCATCAATCCCATGCGCAGGTGCGACGAGCGCAAAGTCCCCCGAAAACACGACAAGCAACAGTAGGGCAAAACCGGGAACAATGAACTCTCCCGCCGCTAAACGCATGGCGTTGTCGCGGGGGTTTCGCGGGTCACAGACCTGGACTTGCCACGTTGCCGGGGCAGAGGTTTGGGTCTCGCCGCCACGCCCGTTCCAGGCGTGTGTTGTGTGTCGAGCGCGTCGATGAGCACCACCAACGCGCTGTTGCGGTCGCGCGGCATGACATGCCCGCAGTGCGGACAGATG
>JAKBCY010000093.1 GCA_021807445.1 Pseudomonadota bacterium | reverse complement strand
CGCAGGGCGCATCGCAATCCGTGCGCGCAAATCTAGACCGCGCGTAGGGCCAGGGGCTTGAAGCCGGGCGTACCCACCGCCTTGCCCTTGCGCGCGCGCTTGGCGACGTAGTCGTTCTGGGCCCGCGGCGTCAGCGTCTGAAACTTGGCAACGCCCCCGCGCCCACTTCCTGCGACCTCCAGCGTCTCGCCGGGGGCCAAAGCGCAGGTGGCTCGCACCGTTTCCTTTGGCTCCAGGGCCATCAGCAGCACGCCGCGCCCGCCGCGCGGCAGTTCGCGCAATTCGTCGACGCCGAAAATCAGCAAGCGGCCCCCGCTTGACAGCACCGCAACGCGCTCGACCACTTGCACCTCGCCTTGCTCACCCACCACGCGCTGTAGCGGCTGCGGCGGCAGGATCGACTCGCCGTCTTCGATCGGAACAAAGCTCTTGCCGGCCCGTTGGCGGCTCGACAGATTTTCCGCATGCGCAATGAAACCGTAACTGGCACTCGACGCAAACAGCAAAGGCATGGAAGCCGGGCCGGCCCAGTAGTGGGCAGGTCTGGCGCCAGCGGCCAAGTCAATGAAGCTCGTCACCGGTTGGCCGTCGCCACGCCCGCCAGGGAGTTGCGCGATGGCAATGCTGTAGGCCCGGCCGTCGCTGCCCACGACCCACAGCTGGCCCGTGGATCGGGCCTCGAACGTGGCGAAAAGTGCATCACCCGGCTTGAAGCTGAGGTTCGCAAGCGCAAGGCCATGGCCCTTTTGCGTCCGCAGCCAGCCCTTTTCGGAGACGATGACCGTCACGGGTTCGTCCGCCACGCGCACCTCCAGGGTGGCGCGGCTTTGGGCCTGAATCAATGTACGACGGCCATCACCGAACTGCTTGGCGTCCGCCTCAATTTCCTTGATCACACGGCGCGTCAGAGCCTTGTCATCCGAAAGCAGCTTTTGCAACTCGCCTTGCTCGCTGGCAAGTTTGTCGATCTCCTGCTCGATCTTGATCGCTTCCAGCCGCGCAAGCTGACGCAGCCGGATTTCCAGAATGTCTTCGGCCTGACGGTCCGTCAGGCCGAAGTGCTGCGTCAACGCGGGCTTGGGCTCCTCCGATTCCCGGATGATGCGAATGACCTCGTCAATGTTCAGCAGGACGATGCGCCGCCCCTCCAGAATGTGCAGGCGATCATCAACCTGCTGCAACCGGTGGCCGCTGCGGCGCCGCACAGTGGCTTGCCGGAAAGCAGTCCATTCGCGCAGGATGTCGAGCAGCCCCTTCTGTCTGGGCTTGCCATCGGCCCCGACCATCACCAAGTTAAGCGGAACGCTCTGCTCCAGGCTGGTGGTGGACAGCAGCACGGACACCAGCTCATCTACGGGCACACGCGAACTCTTGGGTTCAAACACCAGGCGCACGGCAGCATCGCGGCCAGCTTCGTCGCGCACACCGTCGAGAACGGCAAGCACCGTTTGTTTGAGCTGTTGCTGCTCGGCGCTGATGGCCTTCTTGCCAGCCTTGGGCTTGGGGTCCGTGATCTCCTCGAGCTCCTGCAGCACACGCTGCGCACTCGTTGAAGGCGGCAACTCCGTCACGACGAGCTGCCACTGACCTCGGGCAAGATCTTCCACGGTCCAGCGCGCGCGCGCCTTCAGGCTGCCGCGTCCGCTGCTATAGGCGTCACGGATGTCTTCCGGGCCATTGATGATTTGGCCCGCGGTGGCAAAGTCCGGCCCTGGCATCAGCGCCAGGATCTCGTCGAGCGTGACTGTGGGCTTGCGCAGCACGGCGACGCAAGCCGCAGCCACTTCACGCAAATTATGTGCCGGAATCTCGGTAGCCATACCCACGGCGATGCCCGACGCGCCGTTGAGAAGCACGAAGGGCAGCCGCGCTGGCAGCAGGCTTGGCTCTGCCGTGGAGCCGTCGTAGTTCGGCACGAAGTCCACCGTGCCCATATCCACCTCATCGAGCAAGAGGCGGGCCACGGGCGTAAGCCGCGCTTCGGTGTAGCGCATGGCCGCAGCCCCGTCACCGTCGCGGCTGCCGAAATTTCCCTGTCCGTCAATCAGTGGATAGCGTTGGGCGAAGTCTTGAGCGAGGCGCACCAGCGCGTCATAGGCAGCCTGGTCGCCATGCGGGTGGTATTTGCCCAGCACGTCGCCCACCACCCGGGCGGACTTCACCGGCTTGGCACCCGAAGCAAGGCCCATGCGATCCATCGCATACAGGATGCGCCGCTGCACGGGCTTGAGCCCGTCGCACACGTCCGGCAACGCGCGGCCCTTGACTACGGAAATGGCATAGTCAAGATAGGCCTGCCGCGCGTAGTCCGCCAGCGACAGGCTGTCGTTGTCGGAAAGGTCCGGTGCGGGCGGCTGCTGTGCAGATGAGACGGCGAACAGGTCAGGAGTCGGGTCGGAAGGTCCGGGGATCGAAGTCATGGGTCAGTGCGAATCAGGAATCAGTCATGTGGCTTGCAAGGCTTGCCGTCGCGCGCGCCGCAATCGCGTTCGTCACGTGCGGGGGCCCCGGGCGTTGCGCTGGTGGCGCAACGCCCGGGGCCCTTCGCTTGTCGGTCAAACATCCACCGCAACGCGGTCACCAAACGCCTCCATCAGCTCACGCCTGGCCTGGGCCTCGCCCTTACCCATGAGCTGGACAAAAAGCGCGGTCGTTGCTGCTTCGCCTGCTCGCCCCAGTTGCACGGGCAGAAGGCGGCGCGTATCGGGGTTCAGCGTGGTCTCCCACAACTGTTCGGCACTCATCTCGCCCAGCCCCTTGAAACGTGAAACGCTCCAGCCTGCCTCCTTCACTCCGTCCTTGCGCAAGCGGTCGAGGATCGCCTGCAGCTCGCCCTCGTCCAGCGCGTAGAGCTTCGCAGCTGGCTTTTTCCCCCGGGCAGGCGCGTCCACACGGAACAGCGGGGGGCGAGCCACATACACATGGCCGCGCGCGACAAGCTGCGGAAAGTGGCGGAAGAAAAGCGTCAGCAACAGAACCTGGATGTGCGAGCCATCCACGTCCGCATCACTCAGAATGCATATCTTCCCATAGCGAAGCTGGCCGAAGTCCACGGCGTCGTCCAAGCCATGCGGGTCCAACCCGATGGCCACCGCCATGTCATGAATCTCCTGGTTGGCGAACAGGCGGTCGCGATCGACCTCCCACGAATTGAGCACCTTGCCCCGCAACGGCAATACGGCTTGGTACTCCTTGTCGCGGCCCATCTTGGCCGAGCCACCGGCGGAGTCGCCCTCCACAAGGAACAGCTCGTTGCGTGCGGTGTCACGGCTTTCGCAGTCGGTGAGCTTGCCTGGCAGCACGGCCATGCCGGAGCCCTTGCGCTTTTCAACCTTTTGGGCTGCGCGCTGGCGGTTTTGTGCTTGGGCAATGACGAGCTCGGCCAATGCCTTGCCTTGCTCGACGTGCTGGCTCATCCACAGCTCCAGCGCCGGGCGCACAAAGCCTGCGACGAGACGAACTGCATCGCGACTGTTGAGGCGTTCCTTCATCTGACCCTGAAACTGCGGGTCCAGAACCTTGGTGGACAGCACAAAAGAGGCACGCGAGAACACGTCCTCCGGAAGCAGCTTGACGCCCTTGGGCAACAAGCTGTGCAATTCGATGAACCCCTTGACCGCCTGAAACATTCCCTCGCGCAGGCCCGCTTCGTGCGTCCCACCTGCAGGCGTCGGGATCAGGTTGACATAGGATTCGCGCAGCACGCTGCCCTCGGCGCTGAAGGCAACGCACCAGGCCGCGCCCTCACCGACCGCGAACCCCTCGCTTTGGCTTCCAGCCTGGCCTTCGCCCTCGAACTCGACCAGCACCCCCATCTCGCCCAAAGCCTCACCCAAATAGCCGCGTAATCCCTGGTCATAGCGCCAGGATTGGGTCTCGCCCGTCTTTTCCACGAGCAGGGTGACCTCCAGCCCCGCCAGCAGGACGGCCTTGCTGCGCAACAGATGCAGCAACTCCGCATGCGGGAGTTGAACACTGTCGAAGTATTTGGCGTCGGGCCACGCCCGCACTCGGGTGCCGCTCTTCCACTCGCCACGGCCCAGCGCTCGCGTCTGCAAAGCGTGCACCGGTGCTCCGTCCTTGAAAGCCAGGGTCGCCGCCTGGCCGTCCCGGTGCACCTCAACCTCCAGGCGCGCGGCCAGCGCATTGGTCACACTCACGCCCACGCCGTGCAGCCCACCGGAGAAGCGATAGGCGGCGCCGGCGTCGAGCTTGTCGAATTTACCGCCTGCGTGCAACTGGGTGAACACCAGTTCCACAACAGGCACACCCTCATCCGGATGCACGCCAATGGGAATGCCGCGCCCATCGTCCTGCACGCTGACACTGCCATCCGCGTGCAGCGTCACGGCAATTCGACGCGCGTGTCCGGCAAGCGCCTCGTCGGCACTATTGTCGATCACCTCCTGGATGACGTGCAGCGGATTGACCGTGGACGTGTACATGCCAGGGCGTTGCTGCACGGGCTCCAGGCCCTTGAGCACGCGGATGGAAGCCTCGCTGTACGCTGGGGAAGTTCGAGTTGCCATAGGGAGATTGTGGATAAGAGCGCTGAATTGTGGACAAGATGCGCAGCGCATGAATGCCAGTCCTGGCCCGAAAACTTATCCCCACAGGATGGGGATAGAGTGCCGGTCCGGAGCGCGCAAATTCAGATTCCATGCGGGTCGGCTCGGGCTTGCCCAAAAATGCGGCAGCAAATGCGCATCGCGAAATCCTCAATATCGCTTGACAAAGCCGAGCTCGCCATGGTGAGAGGACTGCCGACAGAGGTCATTCTAGAAGCGTGTTGCAGCGTGCACTGCCCAAGCCGCTAGGATGAGAAGCCAATCCGTTTCACCCATGACCACGCCTGTTGACGATCCTGCCCACGAACCGCCGCAGCCCTCAGCCTGGGTCATGCGGTTCGCCGCGCTGTTGGCACCAGGCGCTTCGGTACTTGACCTGGCGTGCGGCAGCGGCCGGCATGTACGGGTGCTCGCGGCGCGAGGCCATACCGTGCATGCGGTGGATCGGGATGAACAGGCACTGGAGCCGCTGCGCGGTATCGCCAACGTCCTCGTGACGGACCTGGAAGCCGATGCCTGGCCCTTCGCCGCGCAGACGTTTGGCGGGGTGATCGTCACCAACTACCTATGGCGCCCCTTGCTGCCGCATGTCGTGAGCGCAGTGGCGAGCTCCGGCGTGCTGATCTACGAAACCTTCGCCCTTGGCAATGAGACGGTTGGCAAACCGCGAAACCCTGAATTTTTGCTGCGCCCGGGAGAATTGCTCGATGCCGTGCGTCCCGCGCTTCGCGTGGTGGCGTATGAGGACGGTTTCGTGCGGGCCCCCAAGCCTGCCTACGTGCAGCGTATCTGCGCGGTGCGCGAGGGCACGCTGGCGCAGCTCTCCGCCACAAGCGCCGAAAGCCCCCCTGCCAAGTACAATCTGTGATTTTTGACAAGCGCTTGGAATGAACCCCATTACCGGCAGCATCGTGGCCTTGGTCACGCCCATGCTTGAGGACGGCAGCGTCGATTTCGACGGCCTTCGCAGGCTCATCGATTGGCACATCGCCGAAGGCACCGATTGCATCGGCGTGGTTGGCACGACAGGTGAATCGCCGACCGTCAACGTCAAGGAACACGGTGACATCATCAGGGTGGCCGTCGAGCAGGCCGCCGGGCGCGTTCCCGTCATGGCCGGTGCCGGCGCCAACTCCACGGCCGAGGCCATTGAGTTATCACACTTTTGCAAAGAAGTCGGCGCCGACTGCACGCTCCAAGTCGTGCCCTACTACAACAAACCGACCCAGGATGGCATCTACCGTCACTTTCGCGCGATCGCCGAAAGCGTGGACATTCCCATGGTTCTGTACAACGTGCCGGGCCGTACGGTAGCCGACATGCTTCCGGACACCGCGCTGCGGCTTGCCGAAGTGCCCAATATTGTGGGCATCAAGGAAGCAAGCGGCAATATTGACCGCTCTGCACAGATTCTTCGGCGAGCGCCCAAAGGGTTTGCCGTGTACTCGGGCGACGATCCGACCGCCGTGGCCACCATGCTGCTGGGCGGTCAGGGCAATGTGAGCGTGACCGCCAATGTCGCCCCGCGCCTGATGCATGACCTGTGTGCGGCTGCCATCGCCGGGCAGGCGCAGGATGCGGCACAACTGCATTTCAAGCTCATGGACCTCAATCGCCTGCTTTTCGTCGAACCCAATCCCATCCCGGTGAAATGGGCCCTCGCCGCAATGGGCAAAATGGGCGGCGCAATTCGCCTGCCGCTCACCCCTTTGTCCAGCCATCACGACGAGTTGCGTGCGGCCCTTGCCGACCTCGGCATCCCCGTCCTTCACTGAATCCATACCCATGCGCCGCATCCCTGCTTCTGCACGTTCCCTGCCCCGCCTTTCAGTCCTGGCCTTGGCTTTGGCCACCCTCAGCGCATTGGCTGGCTGCTCCTCTCTCGACAGCGTGGTGCAAGGCAAGAGCGTCGACTATGAAAGCGCCAAGGCTGGCCCCTCGCTCGACATCCCCCCTGATCTCACGCAACTGCCCCGCGAGCAGAGCTACGCAATGCCCGAAGGCACGAAAAGTGGCTCGGTGAGCGCGCTGGCGTACCAGACTGTGAACACCCAGGCGGCCCACCAGGCGGCAAGCAATGCGGTGCTTCCGCAGTACCCTGGCATGCGCATTGAGCAGGCCGGCGGCCAACGCTGGCTGGTCGTGGACACGGCGCCCGACAAGCTTTGGGACACGGTCAAAGAGTTCTGGCAACAAAACGGCTTCTATCTCACAAAGGCCGACGCGACCACTGGAGAGATGGAGACGGACTGGGCAGAAAATCGCGCCAAGCTGCCCCAGGACCTCATCCGCAAATACCTTGGCAAGGTTTTCGACAGCCTTTACGACACCGGCGAACGCGACCGCTTCCGCACCGTGTTCGAACGCACACCGGACGGCAAGGGCACGGAAATTTTCATCACGCACCAGACCATGGTGGAGGTGTACACGAACCAGGACAAGACGCAAACCACGTGGCAGCCCGGTACGCCCGACCCCTCGCTCGACACCGTGTTTCTGCGCAAGCTGATGGTGCGCTTGGGCATGAATGAGCAACAGGCCAAGGCCGCGGTGGCTCAAGTCACCGCACCGAAGACGGCCCTGCGCGCGACGCTCATCGATCACGGGGGCGCCATTCAGGTCGTCGACCCATTCGACAAGGCGTGGCGGCGCGTTGGCCTGGCGATCAACACAGCCGGGTTCACCGTGACCGATCGCAACCGGACCACCGGCACTTACGACATCCGTTACGTCAATCCGGTGGCGGCGATGAAAGCCGAGGAGAACAAAGGCGGCTTCCTCAGCAAGCTATTCGGCGGCAGCAAGGCAGCGGTCAAGCCCGAGGATTTCCGCATTTTGGTCCAGCCTGACGGAAGCGCCTCGCGAGTCACCGTGCAACCGGTCAAAGCCGGGCCCGACAGTGCGCAATCGGCCCAAAGCATCCTCAAGGTCCTGCTGCAGCAACTGCAGTGAACCCATGGACTGCACGTAAAAAAGCCGCGATCCGCGGCTTTTTTATTGCGCGCCCATGCGGACCGCGTTTGCCCAACCCCGCCAGATCCGCACCTCAGCCCTGGTAGCTGCGCAGTCGCAGCGACATGTTCTGCAAGGCGCTTATGCCGCTATGCTCGGCCCGCTGGCACCAATCCTGCAAATGCTGGCGCAACTGCTCGGCCGAAGCGGATGACTGCTCCCAAACCGCCTTGAGATCCTCTCGCATCTGCAGCAGCTTGCCAATCACCGGGCTGTTCTGGGCGGCCGCGTCCACGACGGCGCGCGATTGCGCATCCAGTGTTTCACGCTCGCGCGTGATCAGGTGGCGCGCCGCCCGAAGCACGTGGCTCGGGCTCGCCGCCCCGCCGTAGGGCGCCGCGTCCTTGAGTCGATTCGACTCCGCACGCAACGCCCGACGCATCTCGCGCGCATACCGCGCCATCAGGTCGTAGCGGTTGGCAATCACGGTTTGCAACAAAGCCACGTCAACCTGCGGGCGCACAGCCCCAATCCGAGCTTTGGGCGGCAGCTTGCGCGGTTTGGCAAGCCCGACCCAGGAAAGCAGCCGGATATAGGCCCAACCGATGTCAAACTCCCACCATTTCAGCGAGAGCTTGGCCGAGGTCGGGTACGTGTGGTGGTTGTTGTGCAACTCTTCCCCGCCGATGATCAGGCCCCAGGGAAAGACATTGTGGCTCGTGTCGCGGCTCGCGTAGTTGCGGTATCCCCACCAGTGTCCCAGGCCGTTGATCACCCCGGCGGCCCACACGGGAATCCACAGCATCTGAACGGCCCAGACCGTGACACCAAGGGCACCGAACAACACCACGTCGGCGATGAGCATCAGCCCCACGCCCTGCCACAAAAAGCGCGAATACACATGGCGCTCGAGCCAGTCGTCGGGCGTACCGTGACCGAACTTGGCGATCGTTTCCTGGTTTTTCGACTCGGCCCGATACAACTCGGAGCCGCGCAACAGCACAGTTGAAATCCCCTTGGTCACGGGACTGTGCGGGTCGTCCACCGTTTCACACTTGGCGTGGTGCTTGCGGTGGATCGCGACCCATTCCTTGGTGACCATGCCCGTGGTCAACCACAACCAAAACCGGAAAAAATGCATCACAGCTGGGTGCAGATCCAGCGATCGATGCGCTTGCGACCGGTGCAAAAAGACCGTAACTGCCACGATGGTGATATGCGTCAGCACCAAGGTGTAGGCCACGATTTGCCAAACCGAAGCGTGAGCGATGCCATGGGCAGCCCAATTCAAGAAACTATTCAACATCTTTGTTTCAACCTGTCAAACATCAAGCACAATTTGGCAGCTTAGGTGCCTTCACCGACAATTTCAAGGGTACGCGGTCAATACCCATTGTAGGTGCCGGACATATCCGACTCCTTGCAAGGGCATGCGCCCTCACATTGCGCCGTTCCGTCAGACTTGCTCGATCATGCGCAAACATGATCGAAGCTGACTTCCTGCTTCAATGAGGACGGTTTCA
>JAKBCY010000092.1 GCA_021807445.1 Pseudomonadota bacterium | reverse complement strand
GGCCATGACTACGCGCGCTATGTCGGCATCCCTGAAGGCGACGTGGAGCGGGTGCGCGCCGCCCGGTCGCTGAGGCTGGGCGCCTCTCCCATCCCGAAGCCCGACCTGACCAACATCCCCCCAGCCGAGCGCTACGAGCTGTTCGACGCCCACAGCGAGTCGCGGTTCGCCGGGCCGAGCGCGGACAAGCTGATCGGCGTGGCCGAGAAGCTGGGTTCGACCCGGTTTCAGGCCGTGGCCGCCGATGGCCGGCGCACCACGATCGTCCGGGGGAAGGATGGCGCTTGGAGCGCCAGCGCGTCATCGGCGACTGAACCGCGCCAGCAGCCCGCCACGACGAAACAGGAGCCGCAGGAGCGCGGTCCACGGGTTGGTGCCAGCAAGACCCTGCCGCCCGAACATGTGCTGGCTGAGTACCCCGATCGGCAGAAGCAGCATGCGGCCATCGCGGCCGAAGAGAGCCAGAAAATGCTGCGCAAGGAAGACCGCAAGGCCGCTGACCTGGGTTGGGACGGGAAGAGCTTCGGTGCACCCGGCATCGCGACGATCACGGCGGCTGACATCAAGCCAGGTCACGACCTGGTTGGCCAGGACGGGCGGATGAGCCGCGTCACGGATGTTCAGCACAAGCCCCACATCAGCATCACGACTGAGCGCGATCTGGACAACGGAGCGGTGTTCCATTGCAGCTTTCGCCCTGGCGACACGGTCGGGGCCACGACACGCTCCATTGAAGCGCTGAACGCGGAAAAGGGGCACGAGGCCCGCTGGAAAAGTGCGGAGCGCCTGGAGCCTGGAGATGTGGTGCTGCGCACATCGGGGCCAAGACAAATCCTGCTTGCAGACGTGGTGAGCAGCGTGCAGACACGCGACGCCGGGCAGGTTGTTGTCGGGTTCAACGATGACACCGCGTCGGCACGCTACAACTGCGACGAGCGCCTTCGTGTGCCGACGCTGGAGGAGCGGCACGACCTGGGCCTGATCGACGCGCCACAGCGCAACACCGCGCGGCAGGAACGCATCGAGGACACGCGGCGTGCCACGGGCACGTTCAAAAGCCTGTCGCAGGCCGACGAGGCGGGCCGCGTCGTATTGCACATGTCGCGCGCCGGATCGGACGTGTCGGTCAACCTGCCGGCCGGTTCCGTCGGCGACCTCATGCCGGGCACGCCCGTTCGCGTGCAGTATGACCCCAAAAAGGGCGTTCAGATCGAGTCGGGCAAACAACCCGCACACGGGCTGGCCCGCTGAAAGGAAACGCATGCCAGTCCAAACAGTCACCATCTCAGGGGCAGACCTCAAGCCTGGGCATGTCGTCTTGAGCAAATCCGGCCCCTCACGTATCGAAACAGTCGTGCCAAGCGAAGGCCGTGACGCGGTGTTCGCCGAGCATGTCTCGGACCATCCGCGACGCACCACGATCAAGGCCCATGCACTGAACGCGCCCCAGGCCGTCACGGCGCGCTCCCATGCGTATGTGCAGTCCCAGGCGCACAGACGGGACACACGGGCGGCGCAAAAGCTTGTTGCCCGTCACAAGCAGTGGCTTCACCCCCTGGCGGCTGACCTGGCAACCGGGGCCGCCGTCAGCCTGCGTCCGCTTGCCGACGCGCTGTCCGGCGCGGGCCTTGGGGCGGACGCCGCCCTGCTCCGCCGACTGCCGGGCCTGCGCGTGCAGATCGACCCCGACAAGGGCCTTTTGGTGACCGACCGGCCTGCGGGCTACACCAGCGGACCTGCGCAGACCTGGAACAACTTGCAAGGCGAGGCCCGCTCGCGCAGACTGCTGGCCTTTGTGGATGCGGCGTCACCGCCCGGCTCTATGGACGTTCGGTTTCGCAGCGCGCAATCCGGCGAAGACGTGGGTCTGCTGTCGCGTGTCGATTTGAAAACAGGAGCGGCGAAAACATCTCGCGCTGCGGACATTGACACGGCAGCGTCCACGCTGGACACGGCCCGCCAACGCGCTGAGTTGGGCAACGGCTGGAAGCAGACCGTGATGCTGGCCCACGAAAACGCACTGCTCCGGCCTGATCTGCCGCACGTCGAGCCTGCTGCGCGCTCGCAGATCACGCAGGTTGAAGACCGGCGAACCATGACAGGCCGCTTCGTAGGCGTTTCAGTCTCGATTAACCCAGATCGCATGCTGGTGCACATCGCGCGGGATGGCGGAGAAGACCGGGTGTCGATTCCGCGCGACGCGATCTCGCGGATTCCCGCCGATCTGTCGGCCGGGTCTTCGGTCAAGATCACCTACGAGTCCGCCGTGCGCGGTGTCCAGGTTCAGGCAGTCAGAGAGCGAGCCGGCGCTGGCCGCGGCATCGAACTGTCGCGCTGATCCTGTCCGGTTGGCATCCGGGCAGCCCGGAAACCAGCGACATCCTCTTGTTGTGTGGTGCACAGTTCTATGGTTGACGAGCACTAAATCTCGTTTATATTAGAGGCTGGTTCGTCGATGCTGCGCCGACGCCAGCCACCCCCAAAACACGCAGCAGGAGAAATATCATGGCTACACCGATCAAATCGGGCATTCGCAAAGATTACGTGGACCTGACCACCCGTCTGCCGGCCCCCGTCATGGCCGATCTCAAGCATCGCCTCGCGCCGACGTACGGCGGCACGCTCACAGCAATGTACGACGTCATGATGCGTACGTTCCTGCGCGACATGCCGTGGCTCTACGGGTTGAAGTGGCGCGAGACCCAGGCACTCTCGCGGCGCGAGGAAACGATCAAACGCACGACGACCGCCGACGGCCAGGCGCTGGACGTTCCCGTCACGACCACGGTTGCGACGGGCTGGATTCAGGTCAACATGCGCCTGAACGAGACGCTTGCGGAGCGGATCAAGTCCGCCGCGCTCGCAAATGGCGTCAGTCCGTCCACCGTGCTATATACAGGTGTGTACTACTGGATCTGGTACAAGAATCCGACACCTGAAATCAAGAAGATTCGCGAAGCTCGGCTTGCAAAGCACGAAGCGCGCCAACGCGCCCTCGCCGAAGATGCCAAGCACGGCGAGTGACGCTCGATCCTCTTGTTTGCTGGTGCATAGGGTATCCCCAAGCGAATGCGAGGAAAAGAATTTCATGAAAACCTGTGTTGTCACAAACCGAAAGGGCGGCGTCGGCAAAACGACGTTCGCACTTCACTTGGCCGCCGCAGGCGTTGAGGCGGGCCTGCGTACGCTGCTGGTTGACCTGGACCCGCAGGGTTCCGCCTCTGGCGTGGTGGCCCCGGGCGGCACGCCAGCCTTGGCTGAAAGCCTGTGGGACGATGCGGCACAAATTCAACCTGCAAAAACCGCATGGGGCTTCGACGTGCTTGCGGCAAGCTCAGCCCTGACCGGCGCGGAAGAACTGTCGCTGGACGACACGCTGGCCGCTCTGCGCCGCATTCCTGCGGGGTACGATCTGCTGGTGTTTGACACGCCGCCTTATCTCGGCGTGCTTCAAACAGCGCCGCTGCTGCTGGCTGACGTTCTCATCGCGCCAGTTGAGCCGGACACTTTTGCACTGCAAGGGCTCAAGACTGTGCAGGATGTCGTCACCAGTCTGCGCCCACGCAACCCGAAGCTGCAACTGCGTGTCGTCGTCAACCGTCTCAAGACACGAGCGATTGTGCAGATGCAGACCGTGGCAGCCCTGCAGGACGCGCTGTCCAGCCGCTTTGTTGGGCCTGCCCTGGCTGAGCGGGAAGGCGTGCGACATGCCAGGGACGCCGGAAAGCCGGTTTGGAAGCACGCGAAAAACGAACCATACGCACGAGCCTGGAAACAGGTCTGTGACACCTTGATTGCCTAACTCTCTGGAGACCCCTGATGGCTACAAAACTCAATTCCACTCTGCTGCGCGAAATTCAGTCAGCAGAACGCAGCAGCACGTTCGCCAACGTGTCCTTGTTTCAGATTCGACTGGATCCGAACCAGCCTCGCAAGCTCCAGTTCGGCTCGCTGGTGGACAACCCGGACGGGGTGCCGATGCCGCCAGCCGTGCGGCTGACGGAAGTGCAGCGCTTTCTTTCCGGGGCTGCGGAAGAAAATCAGGCCGCCCTCGTGCGCCTGGCCGTCAACATCCTGCAGGACGGTGTGCGCACGCCGATCACAGCCACGGTGGATGCTGGCGGCCTGTACCGCGTGGTGACCGGCGAGCGCCGCGTCACTGCCGCACTGATGGCGCGCAACTGGGCCGACGATGTGCGCAACAAGAAACCCGGCGCGGAGACCTACACCCTGCGCGCCGGCTACGACTACGACACCATCCCGGCCGTCGTGGAGCCAGTTGAAAACGCAGAGCGCTTCCGTGTCCAGGTCGCTGAAAACCTGCTGCGCCAGGACATGAGCGCCGAAGACCTGGGGCGCGCGTGGAAGAAAATGCTGGACGACAGCCTGTTTCCGAACGTCTACAGCATTGCACGGCACTTCGGACTTGAGGAAACCCGCGTGCAGTCCCATCTTGACATGGTGAACATGAGCGATGTCGTGGTTGATCTGCGTTCGCGTGGCATTCAAGGACTGGAAACCGTCGGACGCCTGCTGTCGGATTTGCGCACAGCCGAGAAGCGTGGTGAGCCCGCAGCGTTGTACGATCGCTATCTGGAGATTTGGGACGCCCGCACGGGACAGGACGATGCGGGAAACCTGATTTACCCCAGCGCTCGCAGCGTCATGGACGCGGCCCGGCAGAGCCTGAAAGTCAGCCCGGTTGTTGCGCCAGTTGCGCAGTCAAACCAAGCTCCAACTGCCCCGGCTCCGCAGCCTGCTGTGCCAAAAGTCGCACGCGACCCAGTAGCGGACACACTCGATGTGGGCGACACTGGAGAATTGTCGACCGGCTCGAGCGTTGGTGACTTTGCAGACGAACTTGAGGCAGACACCGGCGATGTGGACGACCTGCCGGATGCGCGCGTCGGTGAGAACATCCCGCGTGCGCCGACCGCCAGCGCCCTTGATCGCCCGCACAAGGACGCGCCGCTGATCATCCCGTCGTTCCAGATGTCACGAGATCAGGCACGGCGGCTGCTGAAAAACAATTTCGGCATCAACCTGACTGATACCGAGTTGACAGCGAACGCGGTGTTGAATGCCATTTCCGCTGCCTAGCCCGACCGCAAGCAGGCCGTCTATTGGGTCTGCGTGCGGTCCTCTTGTTCTGATGTGCATGACATATCCAATACTACACAAGTAAGGTTAAAAGACATGAGCCACCTGGCACCCGAATTGATGGCAAAAGCTCGAGCGGCCATGCGCTGGCTTGCTGGTCGATGTGACTGGGCGACGTCAGCCGACGGTCAGGGCTTTAGCGGCGTGGATGCGCCACTGGGCCATGCATTGGCGCAAAAAGCCATTTGGTCTCCGCGCGAGATGCTGGCCGCATCGCGGATTATTGTTAAGTACAAAAAACAACTTACCGCAGGCGGACTGGACATCGTGGGAGTCCAGGAATCTTTGCCAGACCAGGATAAGGCGGTCGGTGGCAGCGCGGGGCGTGTCCGTCGGCGGGACATTGTGCAAGGATTTGTGCGAGTTGCGTCGTGCGGGCGCATCGAGATCGGCACTGACCGTCCGCACAACGACATCCTGTCAGTCTGCCGCGAATTTTTGGGGCGCAGATACCACCCGGAGTCACGTCTATGGTCCTGTGACCCGACCGCAGAAAATGCTGTAGGCGTACTCTCCATGGCCGACCGCGCCGGCCTTGAGGTTCGCAACCGCGAGAAATTCAACGGCTTCGCCCCAGGCCGCCGCATTGAGGAAGATGGGGATGTTCTGGTTATCCACGGCGTTCCTGCTGGCAGGATGATCCTCGACCAGCCAAGCCTTGTTGGAAAGCCTGAACAAGACGAGGCACAGTTCCACGCAATTCAATGGGTGAGCCAGACTTCCGTCGGCATCCCACTGCGCTCCTGGGTGATCCAGGACGCGATGCTGTGGCTGGCCACTGGCGATCCTGACGAGAGTGCGAATCTTGCCCGCCTCGCCTGGGCAAAGGATGATTGCCTACACATTCTGCAGCGGCGATACCCCATCGCGCTTGCCCAAGAACAGGCTCAGTTCACAAGGGCAGCGTGCCTGGAACTCCCCCAGGCCGAGGCTGATGCACTGCGCAACAAAGTTGCTACCTGCGATTTTTCGGGGCTGATGAAGCATCAGTGGGTTGGAGTCCAGGCGATCTGCGACCGCAAGGAAGTTCTTCTATGTGATGAGCAGGGCCTTGGCAAGACGGTTGAAATCCTCGTCGGCCTTGAGGTTACTCAGGCCTTTCCAGCCGTCGTGCTGGCGCCTGCCACCGCGTTGCTGAACTGGCGAGACGAAGCTGCGCGGTGGCTTCCTCACCGCCGAGTGGCCGTGCTAGGCGCGGGTGTCAGCAAGCGGGACGCGGGTGTTGACCCCGCGGGGGCAGATCTGATCTTGCTGAACTACGAAAGTTTTGCCAAGCACGCTGCGGGTGTGCTCTCGACGCTCCAGCTCGGTGCGATCGTCGCCGACGAGGCCCAGTACCTTAAGGGGCACGATTCTCAGCGCACGAAAAGCGTTAAAGACTTTTTACGCCACCACGCGCCGACCGCACGCGTCATCTGCGCGACCGGTACCCCGGTGATGAACCGCCCGTCGGAGCTGCTGACGCTCCTAACCCTGATGCCGGGCACGCTCGCTGCGCTCGGCGGCTTTGGACGCTTCGCCTCGCGGTACTGCCGGGCCACCTTATTTTCTACCGGCGGGTTCATGTCACAGAAGGTCTGGGATTATGGTGGCGCAGCGAACCTGGAGGAGATCGCGCGCCGCTTGAGAGAGTGCGGCAGTTTCGTGCGTCGATCCAAGGCACAGGTTCTGCCCGACCTCGCGCCCAAACTCCGCAGCGTTGTTGCGGTTGAAATCTCCAACCGCACGGAATATCGGCAGGTCTGCGAGGGTACGGGGGAGTGGTTGAAGGCGCACAACAAACCAAACCCCAGAAAGGCAGCCCGCCGCCAGCATTTTTCGGCTGGCCGCGAAAGCGACGACGCGGAATTGTCGGCCCTGGAGGCCCTGGCGGACTGGTATGGATGGGGCGCTGACGAGATTGACTCCATGTCCTTCGATGACGGCGGCCGGGCGGATGCTTTGCGCCAGATGGGCGTGCTGCGGCAACTCGCCGGCGTGGGAAAAATTCCTGCGGCGCTCCGGTGGATCACCGAGCGAGTTAAAGATGAAAAACTCGTCGTCTTTGCATTCCACCGGGAAGTCCAGGATGCTCTGGCCGCCGCCCTGCAAGAATACAAACCGCTCACCATTACCGGAGACATGACAGTGGGCGCTCGGCGGACGGCGATCCAGCAGTTCCAGACAGACCCGGCCGCACGCCTGATTGTGTGCTCCCTCAAGGCTGCGCAAACCGCGATCACACTGACATCGGCCCGCTCAGCGCTCATGGTTGAGCTGGATTGGACGCCGAGCGCCCTGGAGCAGGCTGAGGACCGCATCCACCGGATCAGCCAGACTTGTCAGGTCGAAATTACCTATCTGCACGCATCCGACACGCTGGATGATCGGATGGTGGAATTGATCGATGCCAAAAGGAAAAAGATTTCTGTCCTTAACGCTGTCGCCGCTCCTGCAGTCGCTGCTCCGCATGGCTTTCGCAAGGATGGACAGCCGCGCAAACGGCCCGCCGGGCCTGGCCGAAAGGCCCTACCTGCCGACGAGCGACTGCAGCGGCAAAGGGCAAGCAAAGCAGGCTGGCAGGCACGAAACGCCGTTTACATGCGCGATTACATGCGCGAACGCCGACGCAAGGCCTAGATCGAAAGAGGGCCGTTCATCCAGGCGCGAGCGCTTGAAGCGGCGCTCGGTCAGACGCGAGCGGCGGCGGTCGAGCTCGTCCTGCAGCATGGAGGCGAAGGTCTCCAGGAAGGGCTGCTGGGCGGCCTGGGCCTGCATCACGCGGGTGGACAAGGTATCGGCGATGCCGGAGAGGCGCAATTCGCGCAGGGCGCGTTCGATCTCGATCATGTTCATGGCTGGGTGCTCTCAAGGGATGGGGTGGCGGAAGAGGCGGCATGGGCGAACAGATCGCCGTATTCATCGGCACTGCGAATGAGGGCGTGCTGCTGGGTCAGCATTGAGGCCGACGGTGTCGGAGTGCCGCTCTCCAGAGCGGCCAGGGCATCGGCCACCAGCCGCTCGGTCAGCGCCTTGACGTGGCGGTAGCTGTGCACGCCTTGTTCCATGGCGGCTGCGCAGGCCGCGTCGATGAAACGGTGCGGGTAGCGCCGCGCCAGGTTGACGATGCCCCATAGCTTGCGCTGGCCCACCCGGCCTTCGATGGCAAACAGCATCTCGCACAGCCGTGAGGCCTGCGCTCCGATGGCGCGGGCCTGGCTGAGGATGAAGCGGGTCTCGCGCGAGGGGTTGAACACCCGCTCGGCCAGGGGCAGCAGCACGGTGCCGGGCCGCTCCACGCGGGCGTGGGTGCGCAGGTCACGGATCTCGATACGGCGCTCGAAGATCCGCACCAGCACCTTGGTGCCAATGGGTGCCGGGCGCGCCGCGTAGCTGCTGTGCTCGATGCGCACGCAGCTGTCATCGCAGACCGTGCGCTGCACCTCGTTGAAGTACGACATGCCGGTGATGGGCAGCGGCTGCAGGTGTGCACGCTCCTCCTCGAACATGGCCTGTACCTGTCGGCGCTCGGCACCGTGGATGCGAGAGGCCGCCCACTTGACTTCCCAGCGTTCCAGGAAGGCGTTCTGCATCCTCGATGCTCTCGAAGCGCCGGCCCTTGAGCGCGGTGGCCTGGGTGTGGCCGATGGCGTGCTCCACCGTGCCCTTGCGATTGGGATCTCGCACCCGCGCCGGATCGGCCACCACTTCGTCGTGGGCCAGCGTTGCGGCATAGACCGGGTTGAGGGCTGGCTCGTACAGGTCGGGCTTCAAGACTCCCTCCTTGAGGTTGTCGAGCACAACGTAGCGGGTGGATCCACCGCAGTAGCGCCAGGCCTGCTCGTGCAGCTCGGCCCAGACCTGCTGGCCGGACTTCCAGACCACGCGGCGAAAGCTGCGCCGCGAGTAGCGCAGCGTGGCCACGAACAGCCGCGGCTTGCGATAGCCGCCGCT
>JAKBCY010000091.1 GCA_021807445.1 Pseudomonadota bacterium | reverse complement strand
ACAGTGACCGCCTCCCTCTTGAAGACAATCACTGTAGAAACCCGACCGCAAAACGCACCCCGGCGGCGTGCGTCAACCGCTCACGATAGTCGTCGCTGAGCGATCAAGGTAATTGTCGGCCGCCAGAATGATCGACGCGCCGCGCCGGCGCGCTGCCCATCAGCCGCTCAACCGCCTCTCCCACCCTCCTTCAGGCTCACACCTCGGTGGAATCGTGGCTCCGTCTCCAGGCTCATACCTCGTTGGACAAGACTCAAGCTCGCACCGGGGTTCAGATGCTGGTACAAAGCCAGCCAGTCGCCCCCGGCGCCGCCGTCGCGCTGGGTTGGGTGCCAGACCCAGCCAACCCGGCCCTGGCGCACAGTGATGAGCATGCCGTCTGGGGTGCGCCAGTAGCTGTAACCAGCGCCGCCATGCTGGCGCTGGGCAGATGGGTCGTGGGCCAAGCCCAGCACGTCGGCAACGGCTTGGGGTGGCAATTGCCTGATTGAATCGAGCTCGGCCCGCTCGTGGTTGGCGGTGGCGGTGGCTTTCATGGTTTGCAAATTCCTTCCCCGTCTGCCCGTCTTTTTCTTTTGGTTTTCAGCCTGACTCGGCCTCAAGCCGAAGGCAGGCACTCCCCCATTTCATGGGGGAGTCTTATATGGGCCCCGTTTTCAGAGGGAGGTGCGTACTCAAGAACACGGGTTGGCGTACTCAAGAACACGGGTTTCGGGCTGAATTCGATGTTTTTCCGCTCGATGCGTACAAGCTGGCGGTCGATTCCGACGCTCCACTCGTCGATCGGCAGTTCGGCCAGAGCGTCGCGTAACTGCTGCCGTCTGCGGCGCACCATCGCGCCCTTGGCGTCCTCGCCCCAGACGTGCCTTGCGAGCGTGTCCAGCCCGATCGTGGGGCAGGTGCCGTACCCGGGGCGCCAGCAGGCGAGCCAGTGGTACAGCACCTGGCCGACTGGCGAGAGCCTGCGCCAGACGCTCATGCGAATTCGGCCATAGCTGGCGGTGCCCAGCACAGCCCGCGTGAGCCTGTAATTCAGCGCGACGCTCACCGCACCCTTGCCACGCCCAGCCGCGCCTGCTATGAGGTGCGTGGACGCCCAGGCGTCGCCGCTGCGCGCCTCGATCACGACACCTTGCAGTCTTTTAATGCTGGCGCGTATGGCAGCATGCGCCCGCCCGTCTTCTGTGCCGCGCCCGATCTCTCGGCAGATTGCCGCCAGCGTTGTTTGCAGGGGCAGCACGTCCTCTTCCGCCGCCGCATTTCGCTTTCCCCCGGACTCTTCTGGCAGCATGCCCTGTACGGCACGGCCAGGCTCAAGGCGCGGCCCAGCCCCGGCTGTGTTGCGCAGCGCCAGTGCCAGCAGAGCCAGCAATACGCCCAGATCGCCGGCATCTAGCTCAGGGCCGGCCAGTTCCAGCACGCCACCATTCCATGACTGCTTGATGCCCTCGATCCAGCCGCGCTTGCCCCTGATGACGGGCTTGAGGAACGGGGCGAGCCCCAGCGCCATGTCTTGTCTGGCGACACCCTGGCGGGCGTCCATGGACCGCCGGGCGGCAGGGGTCGGTTTAGATTGCGCCATTGCGTCCCCCTTGTTTTTTCGGCTTCGTCTCGCCAGCGCCAGCGAGCATTGCTGCTGGCATGGCCCGCAACACCCCGCCTTGGCCACGGCGCAGCAGGCGCGCCGCCGCGGGCGCGCCATAGTTGGCCTTGGTCTGCGCCACTCGGACCCACATGCTTCGATCTTCTTTTGGGATGCTCAGGTCTTTGCACTCGTCATCACTCGGCGGGCCTAGGTTGACTTGCAGCCTGACACTTGTGGTGAGTGATGACGCACCGCGGGCCTTTTCCCAGTCCTCGCCGCCATCCTTCGACTTGCCGATGTGGTGAAGCACCAAGATTGCGCATCCTGTCGCGCGCGCGATGCCTGCGAGCATGCGCATAAGCTGCGCCATGTCGCCGTTGTCTTTTTCTTCCAGACCAAGTGCGACAAGTGCCAAGGGGTCGATGATGACGAGGCGCCGGCCTTCACAAAACACTTTGAGTGTCTCGTAGAACGGTCCGCGTTCCAGGCGCGAGCCGTTTTTGATGGCCAGGCGCATGTCATCGTCCTCATCTGTAAAGCTGATGACTTCGAGGTCGTGGTCGAGGATTTCCTCATCGCTTTCGCCGAGCTGAAGCCCAGCGCGCAGCGAATGCAGGCGGTCTTGTACGATTTCGGGCGGGTCTTCACCCAAAATCACGGCCACTTTTCCGCTGGCTTGCGCCGGCCACAGCGCCTCGCCGTTGTGTTCGGCTATGGCTCGACCCAGAGGCAAAGCAATGCCAGTGTGAAGTGCTAGGTAGGTCTTGCCAACAGCCCCCTGGCCGACGATCAGGCCAACGGAGCCAAGTAGCAGGCCGGGCAACACGAAATCGAGGGCCGGCTTGCTGCGAGCTTGTGCCAAAGTGACGCGTTTCATACTGCGCCCTCCTGGAATAAGCACAGCTGCACCGGCGCCTGGCCGGCGCATGGCGTCATCACCTTGCCATGCGATGCCTGCTGAACCTGCTGCGCCCGCTGGCGCAGCGCGGGCAGGTCAGGAAACCCGAACATGTCCCCGGAGCGCGCCAGCCAAACAAGGCGCTGGGCCATGATTTGCTGCGCGCGGCGCATGGTGCAGCGCGCAGCGCTGGCGAGCCAGGTGGTGCTGTAAAGCGCCCTGGCCTGCGCGAGAAGGTCGCGCCGGGCCTCAAGCTCTGGATTGGTTTCGCCAGGTGTGGGGACCAGCGCCTCGGCGATGGCTGCCTCAAGCTCCCGCGAACGCTTCTCAACTGCCAGCGACGCGCACGATTTTGGTCCCTGTGAGCCGCCCTGCCTCCGCGCATTGCGCAGCAGGCTTTTCAGGCGCTGGGCAAGGGTTGGGGTTGGTTTCTTTTTCATACCAACCCCCGCATGTCGGCGCCGGCGTCGAGCAACCAAGCCAAAGCGACGATTTCGCCTAGCTGGTCACCTATTTCTGCCGCCTCCAGTGCCGCCTGGCGGGCTTCCTGGGACAGAGCATCAAGCGCTTCTCGCGCATGGCGCTGGCGCAGTGCTTCGACTTCGGCGGCGCTGGCAAAGCGGGTGGTGCTCATGCGACACCTCCCTTCTTCACGCCGGCTAGGCTGGGCAGGCCCTCTCGGGCGACCCTCTCCAGATCTGCCCATCGATATCGCAGGTGGCGCCCGAGTCGCACCGGCACCAATGCCCCGATCTGTTCCGCACGCCAGAGCGTGGGGCCGCTAACCCCTAAAAATCCGCGGGCCTCGGCCGGATGTGCCAGCCCCCTTTTCTCTTCGTTTTCCATCTCAACACCTGTGAAAATCGGGTGCGCCAAAAGATGGTTTTAGGTCGTCAGTCCCACGTGTCCGGACGGGCGGCGCACAACTAAAAGCCGCCCGGCGCACGGTGCGCGGGGCGGCTCGAAGTCGATGAAGTGAAAGAGGCCTACCCCGTGCGCGACGGGGTGGCGAAAGGGCGTTGCGCCAGGATTCTGGGGGTCAGGTTCAGGGATGCAAGCACTCGCCTGCCGATGGCGGGCGGTGGAGGTGGCGCGGCGTGCCGGTGGCCGGCATCAGCCACGGCCAATGCCAGAATCTCGCCGATCTGCTGCCGCTCGAGATCTGGAACGGCGCCGACCAAAAGCAGGTCAGTCGGGACAATTGCCGGCGCAAACATCATCCTGCAGACACCAAACTTCAAGCCAAAGTCGGCCTGAGCGCCGTACTTCGCGCCGGCGGCTTGCTCAAGTTTGGCACGCAAAACGTTCATGTGAATAATTTTACCTACTTCTAACACTTACGCAAACTTGCGTATGAATTCCCCTACATCGTGGTCTATAATCCCACGCAACGGCATGATGACCGAGGTTTGATTGGGGCGGATAAATTTTCTTCCCTTTTTCCAGTAACTCGGGGAGTAAGTCTGAGTTACTGGAAGCGTGTTTTGCTTTGTTTGTCAATGGCTTGCGTGGTTTTTTCGAGTCCCCCTCCCGCACCAGGATTCAGTCCACAGCAGTTCGCACTCGTTCAGAAAACCCTAATAAATCAACATCTTAGGTTCTTTTTGTTTCCGCATCCATCCGCAGTTTTCCGCCCGCATCCGGGGGTATCGTGGGGTATGCTCGGAGGTATTTCGATACCCCCTCGCCACCGATACCCAAAATCCTCTCTGATGCCAAGCTGCAGACGCTGAAGCCCCGAGACCAATCCTACCGCGTCACCGATGAGCGCGGCCTGTATGTGCAGGTCTCCACCAGTGGTGCGCGTCTTTGGCGCTTCAAGTACACCTTCGACGGCAAGGAAGATCTGCTCGCCCTCGGCCAATACCCCGATGTGCCCCGGAACCGGCCAAAGCGCTTGCCGATCTGCCAATCGGCGGTGTGCAGAAGCTTCACGCGGAATTCTCCGTTCAGGACACCGTGCCGAAGTGCTTCTGGCGATGGCAGTTCGGGCATAGCGCCTCGGCATTGTCGACCGTGTCCTTGCCATTCTTCGCGAGGGGAAGGATGTGGTGAACTTCAAGGTACGGCGAACCATCCGACGCCCTCTTGAAGGGGGCCGGCGCGCCACACGACTCACAGTTGGCATTTGCACGCAGCAAAACCTCGGCCACGACGTCGGGATTCCTGACAAACGCCGCCGCCATCACATTAACCCGGCGAGGCATCGGGTCGGTCGTTGCCAAGCGGGCGCGCCGCCTCGAAGGGTCGTCACGCAGAGATCGCTCAAGTGCCCGATTGAAATCCTCCTGCAAATTCTCAATATTCCTGGCGTCGTAGCCTCGCTCGTTGGTCATGATTCCTGACGGGGCATTCGCGAGATCGTTGCGCTCTGTAGCATCGACCTGAATACTTTCTTTAGTCTGCGCCTCTTCATGAAGTTGATCCTCATTGCCTAGCATGCCAATGAGATTCCTCAGTGCTCCCGAATCAGCGACACCGATGGCAATGCCATATTCGATTGGGTTCGCTCCTGTGTGCTGTCTCTTGGGGAACCCGTTCAAGCTCGTGTTATGCAAGTAGCCAGGGGCGGCACGCACACCGGGCAACGCGTCAAGGTGCACCCGTCGCGCTTCATAGTCGGGGTGAAGCACAAGGGCATTGCCCTCAACGATTGGCCGCAGTCCGTCCTTTCGCTTCTCTTTCACGAAGACCGAGTGTTGTAAGCCCGGATGAATAAACTTCGTCGAATAGGCTCTCAGCGGCGGCTGAATCGTGAATCCAAAACGGAGCAACTCGCGCTCAAGGTCAATGTTCGTCAGCATAAATTGCGTCAATGAAAATAAATCGGATCAGAGCGGTGCATTGCCCTGACAAGCCAATCCACTTGTCGAGTAGACGCCCAACCAGCACAACGTATTCATCAATTCCATCTGCTCAGGCGTCGAGCAGTCGATCTCAAGCAGCTTCGGACTCGCCACCACGACGGCCAGGCATCGTGCACGCGAAACGGCGACATTCAGCCGGTTTCGGCTGTAGAGAAATTCCATGTGCCGCGGCATGAACTCCTGGCTCGATGTCGCCATGGAGACAATCACAGCCTCGGCTTCCTGCCCCTGGAACTTGTCGACGGTGCCGACTCGCGCGCCTTCAGGGAGCGTCTTCCTGAGCAGGTTCACCTGCATGTTGTACGGAGCCACGACCAAGACGTTGTCCAGAGTGATCGGATGCTCCGCTCCCTGCTTATCGCGATAACGCTGTCGCAGCAGGCTGGACAGCAATGCGGCGACGATGGCGGCCTCCTCCTCGCTGCGCTGACCGCAGCCGTCATGGTCGGCGGTGATGAACCGAATCCCGGTTGGCAGCAGCGCCGGGTGGGCATCGGCGCCGAGAATCAGCGTCCGCTGTGCGTTGCCGGGCTCGGGCTGCAAACGCCCGTCGTAGACAGCTTCGGAGATGAAACGACAGACGTCCGGATGCATACGCCAGGTCGTGGCAAGGAAGATGCCGCGCTCCGGCGGGATGGTTGCCAAACCGTCGAGCAGGTATTCGAGCGCCGATTCACCCGAGCTGCCTGGATGGTCACCCTGGATCGGCTGACCAAGCTGCATCTGGTCGCCGAGCAGGACGATGTTGCGCGCACTCACGCCCATCGCGACCAGGTTGGCAAGCGAAACCTGTCCAGCCTCGTCGACGAACAGGTAGTCCACGAACTGGTCCATTTCGGGATCGGAAAACAACCACGCCGTGCCAGCAGCCAGGCTGACTCCCGTGCTCCCAAGCACGGCATAAACGTCCTCGTTGTTGAACACGTCCCCGATCATCTGCCCGTCGAAGTGTTGCTCGTCCTTGCCGCTGGAGCACTTTTTCAAACCTGCAAATCCGACGCCACGCTCCTCGGCAACCCGCTCGACCGCGGTGAGCAGGTTGTTGATCGCCTTGTGGCTATTGGAGGTGACACCGACGGTGGCTCCTCTCCTCAGCAGTTCGACGATCACATGTGATCCCGTGTAGGTCTTCCCTGCTCCCGGTGGGCCCTGGATGTAGAGATAGCTCTCGTCGAGGTTGGCGACGGCCTCGACGATGACGTCGGTTCCCGCGCCGTCGTCCACGATCGGTGAGCCCGAATTGCGTCCGCACAGGGACGGAACATCCAGGGTCAATAGCGCGCGTACCGCCGCGTAGCGCCCGTCGCTCGCGATCAAGCTGTCAGCGAAACGGCCGATCGCGGCGCTCAGTACCGTTGCCGCGATCGGGCCGGCAGGCCCCAGGTGCACGCGCGACGGCATGTCCTCCCGCTTGACCGCGCAGCGGAAACGCACCCGAAGTTGGTCCTCATCGACGGTGATGGCCCTGATCTTGTCGCCCGAGGGCAGCAGCGTGGCCCCGTCCCCGGTCTTCAGCTTGGTCTCCTGCGGCGGGAATCGGAAGGTGTAGAGCCCGCCCTTGGCGCGCCCGGTGGCTGGCTCGACCCGCTCCAGCGTCAGGCCAGCCAGGGACTCTCCGTCTTCGAGAAGCTCCTCCTCGTCCATGTCCATCCGCGAGAACATCGTCCACCAGCCGGGCCGTGCCTCGCGTCCATGGAATCCAAGTAGCTGCCAGACCAGCATGCGCAGGCGTTCCTCGGCGCTCCATGTCGCTTCATCCTTCGGCAAGGTGTCGATCGCTAGCCGGCCGCGGTAGTCCTCGAGCCTGATCTCGCCCGGAGTTCGCTCATCGCCGCCTTCAGTCCCCGTTCCATACGCGCGCTCGCCCGCCGGCGCATCGAACCAGTCGACGCCATCCGGCCGCCGCCCCAGCAACCACTCGCGCAACTCGTAGGTCGACACCACGTCGTCGCGGTTGTAGTCCTCGATGTCTCGCAGCAAGGCCGGATCGCGCGTTGCCTTCCAGCGCTCGTAGTAGACGATGCTGGCGCCGGCGTTGGTCACTTCGCCCGAGCGCGCTCCGCGGTAGAAATGCTCGATGTTCTTGATCGAGTAGCGCGGCTCGGACACCCGCAGACCCTCGCGAACGACCTTGTACAGGTCGACCAATTTGCGCCGCCGAAGCAGGTTGTCAACTTGCGATTCGCGCGTGGCGTGCACCGACATCAGCTTCTTCAGCGCGGTTTCCTCGTAGCTCGCGTAGTGATAGATGTGCGCTGAAGGGTGGCGCCGCAGGTGTTCGCCGACGAAGTCCATGAACTGCTCGAAGGCGACGCGCTCCGCCGCGCGATCGTGCGCCCAGAATGCGCGGAATCTCGCCTCGCCATCCTCGTGCAAATAGACCCCGAACAGGTACTCGAGGCCACCATCCTCCAGCGGATTGCCTTCCATGTCGAAGAACAGATCGCCCGCGTCGGGCCTGGGCAGTCGCCCGAATCCGCGCACACCATCGGGATCAAGCGGGAGCGCGACGACTTGGCGCTGCCCGGTCTCGCGGGCGCGGTACTGCAGCATGGCCTGCGAGCGCAGCTTGGCCAGGGTCTCCGGCCTGACCTTCGGCACGACGACGTCCTCGGGCAGCAAGGCCAGTTCGCGCAGCGTCGACACGCCGGCCGCCTCCAGGCGGCTGGTCTGAAGGCGTGTGATGTTCGCAACCTGGCTCAGGTGATCGGTCTCGAGCCATTGCGCCTCGCACCGATTGCGCCAGGGGCACATGCCGCACGACGCGCAGGGCTGCAGGTTGGTGATGACATCGGCGCGCCCGACCCGATCGAGGAAGCGCACGAGAGCCGTATCAATGTAGTGCGCGTAATCCGCGACCCGCTGGGACGCCACAGTTCCGTTGCCCAGCGCAATGTGCATCATGCGTGGGGCGACGCCCTGCGCCGACGCGAGCAACCGGGAATAGAAGCCGAGCTGAACGACGTGCTTGGCCTGCGCCGCGCGCGCCAGCTTCGTGTCGTAGACCTCGTAGCCGTGGCCGCCCAATGTGGACGGCCGCTCCACCCTGATGAGGAAGTCGGAGTGGCCGAACAAGCAGCCGTCGCGCAGGGTCCCCTGGTAGACAACGTCCACGCCGTCGCGCATCGCGCTCAGCGTGGCGGCGAAGCGATCAGCGACATCCATCCCCGCGTCGCCGATGTCGACAACGCGCTTGCCTGCTCCGGCCAGACGTTGCAGAAATGTCTTTTCGTGGTCGATTCCCATGTCGGCCAGCAGCTGTGCCTGTTCGTCGTCGGCCGCCTGCTCCATCGGCGCCTCCAGATGAATCAGGTCCAGCGTGGTCCGATGCGCACAGCCCAGGAAATGAACGAGGTCGGTGGCCGAGTAAAAACGCCTGTCCTTGTCGTACCGCAATGCTCTGTCCTTTCTTGTTGTTCTCAACCCCACTCATGCTAGGAGGCTAGAGTTTCATGCAATGCGACTGATTATTGTGTTGGCGCTCGATGCAGTGCGGGCACCCTGCCCTCTGCATGGGTTCCAGTAGTTGCCGGCCGCTCCCCGGTCGAATGGGGCCCGGACCATTTGCAGGGCTCGGAAGCGCGCGAATCCTGGAGATCGATGCCTTTCCTGGGCGATCGAGACCTCAGAACGGACAGACTGGGGAGGGGGCATCGTTCAGGGCCGGCAGCGCAACCCGGCACGCCAGCCTGCTCACGCCAGCAACTGGGCATCAACAACGGACGCGCTTCGCCGGTTGCGTCAGATCTTCCAGCGCTCGGCCAATTTGGATGGCCGCA
>JAKBCY010000090.1 GCA_021807445.1 Pseudomonadota bacterium | reverse complement strand
CACCGTATACGCGTGTTGGGTGCAGGGCCCGGCTTTGCATTTGGCTGAGCTCGAACTCCCGCCCGGCGTGACGCACTATCCGGCGTTGCACGATCTGTTTGCGGTGGCTGAGCGCTTGCAACGCGCACTGCGCGATCTGCTGGGCCTGCAGGCACTGGGCATGGACGCGCGGCCGTGGTTGCGTCACGCGGCTTGGCCCAATGACGTGTTTCCTCTTCGGCATGACGCACCGCCGGTGACGGGGTGCGCAGAGCCGAGCCTCGAGCGCTATGCCTTCATCGGCGTCGACGGCGAGGGCGTTCACGAAATCGCTGTGGGCCCGGTCCATGCAGGAGTGATCGAGCCGGGTCAGTTCCGCTTTTCCGTGGTCGGAGAGAAGGTGCTGCGACTGGAAGAGCGCCTGGGGTTTACGCATAAAGGCGTAGAAAAGCGCTTTGAGCAGTTGTCACTGGTTGACGGGGTTCGTCTGGCTGCACGCTTGAGTGGCGACAGCGCCACAGCGTATGGGTGGGCCTACTGCATGGCGCTGGAAGCCTTGGCCGGCGTGCAGCCGCCCCCACGCGCCTTGCATTGGCGCGCCATCGTGCTCGAGCGCGAGCGGCTCGCGAACCACCTGGGGGACATCGGAGCCATCGGCAACGACGGTGGATTCGGCTTCGCGCTCGCACAGTTCTCCAGGCTCAAGGAAGACGTCCTGCGGATGAATGCACGCGTTTTCGGCGCACGCTATCCGATGGACGCCGTGCAACCGGGTGGGGTGGCCGTGGATCCGGATCCGGATGCATGCGAGGCGCTGCACGCGCAGTGCGACAGCTTGCAGGTGGAAGTGCAAAGACTCAAGGAAATTCTGGACCAGCACGAAGGACTCCAGGATCGGTTCAAGACCACGGGGAGCGTCTCGCCCGAGTTGGCTCGCAACCTGGGGCTCCTGGGTCTGGCGGCGCGCGCAAGCGGCCAAGACCTGGATCTGCGGTGTCTCCCGCGCTTCGCCCCCTACGACCGCCTGGGGGTGCGCACAGCCGTTGAGCTCGGTGGCGACGTGGCGGCGCGCGTGGCCGTGCGTTTCGCCGAAGTGTTCGAAAGCCTGCGCCTGTGCCGCGAGTTGCTTGCGACGCTTCCCACTGGTGCGGTGGCCTCGCCCATGCCAGACACCATCGCACCGGGTCTCGCGCTCGGCTTGGTCGAGGGTTGGCGCGGTCCCGCCTTCATTGCGTTGCAGGCCGGACCGGGAGCGACCATCGCGCGTTGCCATCCGCATGATCCATCCTGGCAAAACTGGCCGGCCCTGGAGTGGGCGGTGATCAAGGATATCGTGCCGGATTTTCCGCTGATCAACAAATCGTTCAACCTGTCCTATTCAGGGCACGACGGCTGAGGACGGATCATGTGGCAGACTTTGCGACAAATCGCGCGCGTCGGACGCATCAGCGAGGCTCCGGTGGGCGACGGCGGGGGCGTACCGACGGAGCCCGGAGCCGAGCAGAAGATTCGCGCCGAACTTTTGCGCGTGCTCGGGCGGGCCTTGGCGGTTCGTGTCGTCGATGCCGGTTCGTGTAACGGTTGCGAGCTGGAGGTCAACGCGATGTCCAACCCTTATTACAACATCGAGGGGTTGGGTATCCAGTTCGTTGCGAGTCCGCGCCATGCGGACCTGCTCCTGGTGACGGGACCGGTATCGCGGCATATGCACGGCGCGCTCCACCGCACCTTTGATGCCATGCCCGAGCCGAAACTGGTGGTGGCGGCAGGAGACTGCGCATGCTCGGGCGGCATCTTCGGCGAAAGCTATGCGAGTTGCGGCCGCGTGGCCAACGTTTTGCCGGTGGACGTGACCGTGCCCGGCTGTCCGCCAAGCCCCGAAGCCCTGTTGCAGGGCATCTTGCGCGCGGTGCGACGCGGTGCCTGAGCCGGCGGATTGCAGGGGTGCACGCCGCGCGCGGCGCAGCCTCAAGAGGCGCCGCGCAGGATCTCGCGGGCCAAGGCATCAAACGCGCCCGTCTCGGCCGACTCGACGGTCCACGCCCGGCAGGACAGGAAATCCGGGTAGTTGCGTGCCATCGATTGGGCGTAGCTGGGGTCGTAATGCTGGGCCAGAAGTTCTTCGACCAGTGTGGAAAACGCTCCCGTATCGATCAGGCCGTGCCAGCGAGCGATGGTGGCCCTGCCGCGTAGTTCGGTGAGCCCGTTCAGGCGGAGACCGAGCTCCTGCGGGGCGCGCGTGAGCGCAGCGTAGTCCTGCAGGAGCAGTTGCACACGCACCGCCAAGCTTGCCCGCAGTTGCATGCATGCGCTCGCGTGCATGCATGCGAGCAAGGCGATCGGAACTTGAAGACGGCCAATTTTTCGGCTCTCGCTTTCGACGAACACCGGCTGCGAAGAATCAAATTTGCGCAAGGTGTTCCAGATCCGGGTTTCGAACTGCTTCTGGCTGGGCTGCGCCTCGTCCTGCATGGCCCCGAGCACGGAGCCGCGATGTGCGGCAAGCTGCTCCAGATCCAGCACCTGGGCCCCGTGGCGGGCCAAGGCCTGCAGCAGTCTGCTTTTGCCGCTGCCCGTGGGCCCGCATACGACGCACAGGCGCAGGGTTCCGACCTGGTGCTCGAGCTGCTTGACCAATGCAGCGCGCAGCGCCTTGTACCCGCCGTGCACGAGGTGCACACGCCAGCCAATCTGACCCAGCACATGGGCCATCGCCCCCGAGCGGTTGCCCCCGCGCCAGCAGTAGACCAGGGGCTCGTGGCTCCTGGGCCAGTCCTGCGCGTGGCGCTCGATGTGCAGCGCGATGTTGCGTGCCACGAGCACGGCGCCGAGTCGCTTGGCCTCAAAGGCCCCCGCTTGCACATACAGCGTGCCCACGCGTTCCCGCTCGGCGTCGTCGAGCACCGGCCAATTCACCGCCCCAGGCATGCAGTCCAGGGCGTATTCGCCGGGGCTACGCACGTCCAGCACAGCGCTGTACGCATCCAGCCGCATCAGCGCCTCATCAGCCGCAACGGTGTGCACGCTCATCGTGCCGGGCTTGCCGAGCGGAGCAGGGGCAGGAGCTGCCGCCAGACGTTATCGAGCATGACGGGCTGCGCAAGCGCGTTGGGGTGAATGTTGTCGGCCTGGAACCAGTCGGGATGATTCACCACGCTGGAGAGGAAAAAGGGCACCAGCGCGGCATGCTCGGCGCGTGCAACGGCTGGATAGATAGCGGCAAAACGCCGGGTGTAAACCGGCCCGTAATTGGGAGGAATCTGCATGCCCAGCAGCAGGACCCGCGCACCAGCAGCTCGGGACTGGCTCACCATCGCGGCCAGATTGGCCTGGGTCTTGGACAACGAAAGACCGCGCAGGGCATCGTTGCCGCCAAGTTCGATGATGACCACGCGCGGCGTGTCGCGGGCAAGCAGTGCGGGCAGGCGCGCCAGGCCGCCTGCGGTGGTGTCGCCGGTGACGCTGGCGTTGACCACGGTCCAGCGCGGGAACTCGCGGGTCATGCGCGCGGCCATCAGACTGACCCATCCCCGGCCCGTTTCCAACCCGTAGCCGGCAGACAGGCTGTCGCCCACGACCAGCGTGACCGGCTTGACAGGGGGCACCTCCGCAGCGGCTGCCGCAAGAGGCAGCACAGCCATGCTGCCCACCAGGGCCAGCACAGTTCCTAGAATGGCCTTCAACGCTCGCATCAACACTCCCATGGATTCCATCGACCCGCAAGCTGCCATTGTCGCGCAGCACCTGAGCAAGCATGTGTCCGACACCCAGGGCACGTTGACGTTGCTGGAGGATGTCAACCTCAGTGTTGCGCGGGCGTCGAGCCTGGCCATTGTGGGCCCTTCGGGTTCGGGCAAGTCCACCCTGCTTGGCCTGTTGGCCGGTTTGGACCTGCCGAGTTCGGGGCAGGTGTGGCTCGATGGGGTGGATCTCTTCGCACTGGACGAGGACGGGCGTGCGGCCGTGCGCGCCAGCAAGCTTGGTTTTGTGTTCCAGAATTTTCAGCTTATCGGCCACCTGAGTGCACTGGAAAACGTGCTGCTGGCCCTGGAGATTGCGCAGCGCGCGGGCAATTCGCGAGCCGAGGCGCAGGCCATGCTTGAACGCGTGGGGCTCGGACAGCGGCTGCGCCAGCTCCCGGCCGTGCTCTCCGGTGGCGAACAGCAGCGCGTGGCGTTGGCGCGGGCGTTCGTGACGCGTCCGAGTCTGCTTCTGGCGGACGAACCCACGGGAAACCTCGACGCCGCCACGGGACAGCGCATCATTGATTTGTTGTTCGGACTGCAGCGCGAGCAAGGCACAACGCTGGTGTTGGTCACGCACGATATGGAGCTGGCCTCGCGCTGCGAAGCCGTGGTGACCCTCCACGGCGGGCGTGTGCACAATCCCGCTGCGAACGCGGTGCTCCCGCAAGGCGTTTCGGGGGTGGCAGCGTGAGCCTGAAGCTGCTCTACGGGTTTCACGCGGTCAATGCGCGTCTGCGCGCCGCTCCCCAAACCGTGCAGGAGTTGCTGGTCGACACGACACGCCACGATGCACGCATGCAGCAGTTTGTGGCGCGTGCGCAGGACGCTGGCCGCCAGATCATTGCCACCGATGGGGCCCGACTCGACGCCCTGGCTGGAACCCACCGGCACCAGGGCGTGGTTGCGCGCGTGGAGCCACTGGACAAGCTGTCGACCCTCGATGCGGTGCTCGACGCCGTCGCGGACGTGCCGCTGTTGCTTGGCCTTGACGGAGTCACGGATCCCCACAACCTTGGCGCCATCCTCCGCACGGCCGATGCGGCGGGGGTGCACGCCGTGTTCGCTCCAAAGGATCGCGCCGTGGGCCTGACGCCTGTCGTGGCCAAGGTCGCCAGTGGCGCCGCCGACACGATGCAGTACCTCATGGTGACCAACATGGCACGCACGTTGGCCGCGCTGCGCGAACGAAGTGTGTGGGTGGTGGGCACCGCAGGTGAATCGTCCCAGAGCCTGTACGCGGCCGACCTGCGCGGACCCACGGCGCTGGTCTTGGGTGCTGAGGGCAGTGGGATGCGGCGCCTGGTGCGCGAGGGATGCGACCAGCTTGTGCACATTCCCATGGCAGGCAGCGTGGAAAGTCTGAACGTTTCCGTGGCGGCTGGCGTGTGTGTGTTCGAGGCCGTGCGGCAGCGACTCGGGCCGGGCGTCGTCTAGGCGCCGGGCCCAAGACGCGCATAGTGTCGTGCAACCGCGCCAGTTTGCGCACGAATTTGCGCCGGCGATTGAGAACTACCCGCATTGGCCCTATAGTGGGCATGGCATGCGAATTGGCCATGCCCGATTGAGTGCACGCAGGTTCGGCACAACTCTCTCACGCTATCGCCATGGCGCAAATCGACATCTACCGAAAGTGCATTGATGCCGCGCGCAATGACTCGGATGGATTGTTCCGTGGGGTTACGCGGCTGGTTTTGGAGACCTTTCAAGCCCACGCCGAGTCTGCCCTGAGCAGCCGCGACCGCAAGCGCTACGCGGAGTATTTGCCGGTTCTAAGGCAGGTCGAGGGTGATTTGGTGCATGCCTGCGTCAAAGGCTTTGACGCGCTGTTGCAGCCGAGCATGCTGGGCCAACAGGCTGGGCAAGGCGATGCGACCGGATTGAGCCTCGGTGATGACGATACCCTGTGGGAGGACGTGGAGGTCTCGCAGCTCATGCTCATGATCGAATCAGGCACTGAGTTGGAGCTCCGCGAGCTTGACGCGCGCATGGAGTCGTTATGGCCTCCGGAGTCCGGGCTCGACAATGGCAGGGCACCCGCCAATCCTTTGCGACCCGAGATCTTCGCGCGCACCCTGCAGCAGGCTTTGAAGGGTCTGGAGCTGAATCTTGAAACCCGGGAGGCGTTATTGGGCGCCTTCGGGGTGGCCATGGCCGATGCGCTCAAGCTGATGTACAGCGCCTATAACGAACGCCTTGAATCCGCCAAGAACAGCCAGTTGGGTACGCCTCCAGCCCTCGCGACCGCCGACACCGCGAGCGGCGCCGATACCGCGAAGCCAGTGCAGCAGGACACCGCGCCGGAGTCGCCACAGAGGTTGGCCACCCCGGAGTCGCTACCCGGACCGGCTGCAGGAGTCGAGTCGGCGCCCGATCGAGTCGCCCAAACGCCCTCCCTGCGCGCTGTACTCGATCGCCTGACCCAAGCCAGCCGCCAGCACGCGGCCGAAATTCTCACGCGTTCCGGCGAGCCGAGCGGTGCGCATGCAACGCCGGTCAACATCATTCAGGCCCACCGCCAGGATCTGCAGGACGCGAGCAGCGGACTGCTGGATCGCCTGATCATCGACGCGGTGGCATTGATGTTTGACCATGCGCTGGCCGACCCGCGCCTGCTCCCGCAGGCGCGCATGGCGTTGGGACTGCTGCAAGTGCCGGTCCTGCGCCTGGCCCTGTTGGACGCTGGCGTGCTCAGCTCGCCCGAGCATGCCGCGCGTCGCTTCATGAACCGGATTGCCAGCCTCAGTGCTCACTACAGCGCAGCGGACGAGGCTGGCGCCGATGTGTTTCTCGAATGGCTCAATGCGCAGGTCGCCGTCATCGTTCACGCCAGCCGTGAAAGCGAAGAGCTGTACGTGCAAGCGCTTGAACGCTTGCATGAATGGGTCGCCAAGGGCAGCGCGACAAGCGCAGTGGCATCGGGGAGCGCGCCCGGGTCGGCCCAGCGTGGCGCACTGCGCGACGCTATAGGGCGCGAAACCTTGAGCCAGCTCCAGCAACTGGACGTCGACCCGTACTTGGTGGATTTCATGCGGGGGCCATGGACTTCGGTTCTGGTCGAGTCAACCCTTTGCGACGGCGAAAATGCGCCCGCGACGCAGGCCTACCGGCAATGCGGCCACGATTTGCTGGAGAGCGTGCAAGCGAAGACTTCCGACGCGGAGCGCAAGGCGTTGTTGGAGCAACTTCCGGACATCGTGCGAAGGCTGCAAGATGGACTGACGTTGATCGCATGGCCGCAGGGCGAGAGCGCGGTTTTTTTCTCGAACCTGATGCGCACCCATGCGCAAGCCGTGCGTGGGGCCAGTAGCGCGGCATCCCTCCAGCCGTTGGATGGTCTTCTGACGCCAGGCGCAGGCGATGCACCTCCTGCGATGGGCCTGGTGTCAGCGTCGGAGGTCGTCAGCGCGCCCGAAGACGCCCCGGCGCCGGCCGGCACGCCGGAGGAATCGGGCGGCTCCGAGATCCTGCGCGCCGCGGAGGATGCTTTGCGATCTGGCGCCAGCCCTCCTTTAGGCGCGGTGCGTGAGGCTGCGGCCTCGCCGCGAGCGCGCCCCATGGATGACCCGCAGGCATTCATTGACGGGTTGCACGAAGGCCACTGGGTGCTCTGGAATTTGCAGGGCCAGTGGACGTCGGCCCAATTGACCTGGCGAAGCCCGCAGGGGTTGCTGTTCATGTTCACCAGTCGGGTCGGCGGGCAGGCGCATTCCCTGACGAGGCGGGCATTCGAGCGGTTGCTCAAGAGTGAGCAGATCCTGCCGATGCAGCACCAGGCGCTGCTCGAGGGCAGGGTCCAGGACCTCGGCAAAACAACGCGCCGCAATTTGAACCGATTGACTTGACGCGGCCCGTGCCCGCGCAAGGGGAATGGTCGCGGTAATCGATGCGCCTCGCGCTCCCGATATAATGAGCAGGTTTCGCTCTACTGCGGGCAGCACGATGGCGGCCTGCAGGGCAGAAACAATCGCAAACTGGCCTTACCAGGTGCTCGAAGGAGCCAACCGTTGGACGCGCGCGCAAATGCATGGCTGCGCGTCCCGCCCGGCTCCCCAGGGTTCTGGCCAGATTTCAGACCCAACCTAGGACAAACACATGTCAGCCTCAATGCGCGAAATGCTGGAAGCGGGAGTGCACTTCGGTCACCAAACCCGATTCTGGAACCCCAAGATGGCCCCATATATTTTTGGCCATCGCAACAAGATTCACATCGTCAACCTCGAAAAGACGCTGCCGCTGTTCCAGGACGCGTGCAAGTATGCCCGCCAGATGGCTGCGCGTCGCGGAACCATTCTGTTTGTCGGAACCAAGCGTCAGGCTGGCGAGATTGTCCAGGCCGAAGCCGCTCGCTGCGGTATGCCCTATGTCAACGAGCGCTGGCTCGGCGGCATGCTGACGAATTTCAAGACCGTCAAGGGATCCATCAAGAAGCTCAAGGACATGCAGGCGCAGGCCGCAGAAGGCGCCCTGGAGCACATGACCAAGAAGGAACAGCTGATGTTCCAGCGCGAGCTGGACAAGCTGGAGAAGTCCATCGGTGGCATTCAGGACATGGCAGCTTTGCCGGACGCCCTGTTCCTCATCGACGTCGGCTATCACAAGATCGCCGTGGCCGAGGCCCATATGTTGGGCATTCCCATCATCGGCGTGGTCGATACCAACCACTCACCCATCGGCATTGATCACGTGATTCCGGGCAATGACGACTCGGGCAAGGCCGTGACACTGTACTGCCGCGATATGGCAGACGCCATCCTCGAGGGCAAAAACGATGCCTTGCACGAGGTCGTGCAAACCTCTGGCGAGGAATCCGGCGAATTTGTCGAAGTGCAAGACGAGACGCATGCCGCCTGAGTAGGCCCCCGTTTTTTCTGACATACCGAGGGGGCTGTTCACAGCCCCCTTCTTCAATCCAGGAGAGCAATATGGCGGCAATCACCGCATCCATGGTCGCGGAACTACGCGCGAAGACCGACGCACCCATGATGGAGTGCAAAAAGGCGCTGACAGAGGCTGAAGGCGATATGGCGCGCGCCGAGGAACTGTTGCGCGTCAAGTTGGGCAGCAAGGCGAGCAAAGCGGCTTCGCGCATCACCGCGGAGGGCATTATCGCCATCGACATCAGTGGCACCACGGGTGCCATGGTCGAGATTAACTGCGAGACGGACTTTGTCGCCAAGAACGACGACTTTCTTGCCTTCGGCAAAGCGCTGGCTCAGCTGGTGGCCCAGCGCAATCCCGCCGACGTGGCCGCATTGTCGGCGCTGGACATGGACGGCTCGACGGTCGAGGCGCGCCGCGCCGTGCTCATCGGCAAAATTGGCGAGAACATGTCCATTCGGCGCTTCAAGCGCTTTGAAGGCGCCTCCAAGCTTGCCAGCTACCTGCACGGCACGCGCATTGGCGTT
>JAKBCY010000089.1 GCA_021807445.1 Pseudomonadota bacterium | reverse complement strand
CGGGAGCGTCGATCCCATCTTGGGGGTGCAGCGTCATCCGTGCAATCGAAGCTGGTCAAATTTCTGATCCACATTGGCCCATTGGGCAGCGTCCACAAGAGGCTCTTTTGCTTGATCGACAACCGGCCACTCCTTCGATAACCTTGCGTTCAACTCAAGGAAATGAATCTGACTGACCGGAAGTTCCTTGTCGGGCACGATGGCACTCACGGGGCATTCGGGTACACAGACGGCGCAATCAATGCACGCCTCCGGATCGATCACGAGAAAATTCGGCCCCTCGTGAAAACAGTCGACCGGACAGACACTGACGCAGTCGGTGTATTTGCACCGGATGCAAGACTCGGTCACAACGAAAGTCATTGGAGGTTCTCCTTACTTCTTGGACTGCGTCTGTGCGATCGCCATGATCGCAATACGCGCCATCTTGCGGACATCAGGATCAGCATCATCCAAAGCCTGTTCGAGCGGCGAGACCGCACGTGGGTCGCCAATTTCGCCAAGCGCAATCGCTGCTTCCTTGCGCAAATTGCTGATGGAATGGCCGAGCGTTTCGATCAATGCCTCAACGCCAGCGTCAGCCTTGAGTTGCCCCAGGCTGCGAGCGGCTTTCAGGCGCACTTGCCAGTAGTCGTCGCCCATCGCCCGCACCAAGTGCGGGATCGCGGGTTTAATTCCTAACTTGCCGACCGTTTGTGCAGCCTCCTCACGCACGACCCAGTTACGATCAGCGAGCGCATGCGTGAGGGATGGCAGGACGCTGATGCCCGTGGCGTAGCCAAGCGCGCCAACGGCCGTGCGGCGAACGTCGGCTTCGGGATCCTGCTCGGCGACTTCCGCCAAGTGCTTGAGGGCGTCTTCGATTCGCAAGTAGCCCAGCACGCCAACAGCTTCGCGGCGCACAACAGCATCAGGGTCGCGCAGCGAATTCAATGCAGGGGTGAATGCCTCAGGCACACGCAAGGCACGCAACGCGCGAAAAGCGGAAGCTCGAACCTCAGCCGGGTATTGACCATCCAGAAGGTCCAAGAGCGGTGGCGCAGAGGCCGGCATCTTGAGTTCGGCCAGGACATCGGCGGTCGTCTTGCGTACTCCCGCGTCCGTATCGTGCAGCAACTTCGCCAAGGCTGCGACGACCTCCAGGTCCTCAAAACCTTCCAGCGCCTTGGCGGCTTCAGTGCGTACAAGCGGGCTCGTGTCGGTTAGGCGCGGTAGCAACAAGACAACAATGTCGTCCTCGTCGCTGTAAGGCAGTTCGATGACGGCCAACCGCCGAATCTCAGGATCGGCATCAGTCAACCGCGTGACAAAAGTTGGAGCAATGGTGTTCACGGCTGACCTCAACGTAACAGGTAGGGGATGTCGACGGTGAGGGCGTCGGTCGGGCAGTCCTTCTCGCACGGCAAGCAGTACCAGCACTCGTCGTACTTCATGTATGCCTTGCCCTTGACGAGGTCGATTGCGAGCACATCAAGTGGACAGACATCGACGCAGACCGTGCAACCCTTGTCGGCGATGCACTTGCCCTCATCGACACGGACAGGAGCTTGGGTGGGGGTGATCGTGATCGTCATTGGTTTTCCTTCAGTCAGGCGGCTTCGGCAACCCGTACCACGCGCAACCGGTGGTACGCGACGCGCTCGGCTTCATCAATTGGCACGACATAAGGTTCCACCGGCTGCTTGCGCAGTTGCATCGAGCCGTCTTCACCCCGGCGCAACGCCGTATGGCAAAACCAGTTCTCGTCATCGCGCTGCGGGTAATCGACGCAGTAGTGGTACAAGCCCCAGCGACTCTCGGTGCGGAACAGCGAAGAGCGCGCTGCCATCTCGGCGCAGTCGAGGATCGCGTGCGCTTCCATCGCACGCATCAGTTCATGGGGGCCTGGCGCCACCAGGTGTTGCAGGTCCTCGCGGATTTCAGCAAAGCGCCGCAGCGCAATCTCGTACTTGCGACTGATCTTGGGTGGTTGCAGATAGTCGTTGACCAAGCGCCGCGTCTTGTACTCGATCTGGAAGGGGGTGAGTCCTTCGGTACGGCCGAGCGGCCCGAGAATGCGCTGCCCCTCCGCCTCCTGCGCGTCGGAATCATGGGCTGCGAAGGCATTTCCGTCGCAATAGGCTGCTGCATTTTCTCCGCACAGCTTGCCATAGACAAAGGCGCCGAGCATGTAATTGTGCGGAACACTGGCGCAGTCACCAGCGGCATAGAGCCCTGGCACAGACGTCTCTCCCCGCGCGTTGATGCGAATGCCTGATGCGCTGTGTCCACTGCAAAAACCGATCTCGGAGATATGCATCTCGATCATTTGGTGGCGATAATTCGTGCCTCGCCGGGTGTGGAATCGGCCTCGGCTGGGGCGCTCATTGCTATGCAGGATCGTTTCGATCTGACTGATCGTTTCCTCCGCCAGGTGATTGACCTTCAGGAAAACAGGCCCGTTTCCACTTTGGAGTTCGTTGTAGAACTCCAGCATCATCTGACCGCTCCAGTAATCGCTCTCGATGAATCGCTCGCCCTTGCCATTGGCGGTGTAGCCGCCGAGCGGACCGGTGACGTACGCGCATGCGGGTCCGTTGTAATCCTTGATCAGCGGATTGATCTGGAAACACTCAAGATTGGCGAGGTCAGCACCCGCGTGAAACGCCATGGCGTGCCCGTCCCCGCTGTTTGTCGGATTCTCGTAAGTGCCCATCAGGTAACCCGATGCCGGCAGTCCTATCCGTCCTGCTGCCCCAGTGCACAAGACCGCAGCCTTAGTCTTGATTAAGTAAACCTCCGCCGTGCGACAGTCGAACCCCATGAGCGCAGCCACGCGCCCATCGTGTGCGGTCAGAATGCGCGTGATCACGAGCCGGTTTGTGATTTCCACGCGTGCGCGCTTGAGCTGCCGATAGAGGATCCGCTTCATGTTGTGGCCCTCGGGCATCGGCAGCACGTAGGTGCCCAGATGGTGCACCTTGCGCACGGCATAGTCGCCCGTCTCATCTTTTTCAAACTTGACGCCCCAGCGATCAAGCTCGTCGATCATGTCCGCGCTGCGTGTCGCGTAAGCCATCAAGGTCTCCTGGTCGACGATTCCATCGTTGGCGACCGTGATCTCCTTGACGTATTGCTCCGGCGTGGCATGGCCGGGAATGACGGCGTTATTCAATCCATCCATCCCCATGGAAATTGCCCCGCTGCGTTTGACGTTGGCTTTGTCTACGAGAAGAACGCGTAGCTTTGGGTTGTGTTCCTTGGCCTTGACCGCGGCCATTGGTCCCGCAGTCCCACCGCCGATCACGACAAGATCAAATTCAAGTTCAATGGTTTTCATGCGCGTTCCTATTTGCGTTCGATGCGGAGGCGATACTGGAATGCGTCGCCGCGGTAGTACAGATACTCAAAATCGATAGGTTGCTCGTTCGCGTACGTGAGTCGCTCAATTCGCAAGAGCGGCGCACCTTCGGCCGTGCGCAGATGCCCAGCTAACCATTCGTCAACGGTGATGGCATCGATCTGCACGTCCGCATGCGTGAGATTCAGTTCATAGTCGTTTTCGAGAATGGCGAAGACATCGCGCGCCTGCAGATCTTCCTGCGCCAGACGCTGCCCGAGTTCGAGTGGGAAATAGCTCACATCCACCGAAATCGGCTCGCGATTTAAATAGCGCAAGCGCTGGATCTGGAACGCCATCGAGCCCTGTTCCAGCTGCAACCGGCGCGCCACAAGTTCGTCAACCCGTACAGGGCGTTGGCTGAGAACCTGAGAGACCGTCTCGTAGCCCAGCGAGGTCATCGCCTCGCCAAAGCCTCGCAAATTGGAAAGATTCTGGAAGGCTTTCGGTTTCGACACAAACGTGCCCTTGCCAGGCACCTTAAAGATCATTCCCTCCTTCTGCAGATCATTCAAGGCTTGGCGGATCGTGATTCGGCTGACCCCAAAAGCGACCGTCATCTGGCTCTCCGACGGCATCAGCGCGTGCGATGGATAAGTACCATCGAGAATGCGATGTCGGATGATTTCGCGAATCTGCGAGTACATTGGCACGGCAGACATCGGCACCACCTGCGCTGCCCGCGGGGGCACAAGAGGAGCGCATGGCGGCTTCGGCTTAGGCTTCATGATCTGGGCATCGCATAACTTGTTATGACAAGCATGGATAAGCAACTTGTATGCCACGATTGCGCAAGCCACGGCAGATGCTTGGGATTCCCTCTTGTTGCCCTCGGTTTCCACGCTTGAGCACCGACAGAGCGCATCGAGACAGACGACCCAGTGCACAATCCAAGTGCATCGAGGCTGCTCCACCAAGAACAATGTGGGTGTTTGAGCACTAACCGCGTGCACTGTGGCCCTGCGACCGAGCCCAGTTAGCGTCGAGGGGACTCGCGTGCTGGCGTGACCCGCCAGAGTCCTGCCCAAGCGTCAGATAGCCGAGGCGCTGTCGCCCTTCGCTTCCCGGTCAGTCGAAATCGGGAAGGTTGCCTGATCGGCACCGGCGCTCAGACTTCGACCACCATCTGCGCGAACCTCGACCCGTTGAACGACGCAGGCAGCACCAGGAGCGCATCCAGCGTCTGCACCGACGCAAACGGACCCCGCATACCGGCCTCGGCCTGATAAGATTTCGACCCAACATGGACGATGTTGACGCCGCTGCCTTTGCATGAGATAGTCAACAGGGAATTGGCGCATGGATCGAGCTCGCGTCTGCGTCCATCGCTATTGGTTCCCACATCAATTTGAGGCCCGAGGCATACGGAGCGACGCGCACCTGGCGCTTTGCCTTCCAGGCTCTAAAGCTCGGCGGTCTCGACTCTGAAGTGCAACGCCTCGGTCCTGTGCGGCCTCCCACTTCATCGACCGTCAACCCGCGTGCACGGTGCTTGCGCAGCCGAGGTTTGATCAAATATTTCGGGGTTTCACCTTCTCACCGAATTGCATAAATTAGTCCAATCCCGGGCGGACCTGTTGGAGCATTGCTTTGATCATTGACCCTTCAACGTTGGGTGTGGCTGCTGCGATTTTCGTTGCCACATTCACACGTTCCACCTTGGGGTTTGGCGAAGCCCTCATCGGCGTGCCTCTCCTCGCCCTTGTGATTCCAATTCAGGTCGCGGCGCCAGTTGCAGTTCTCGTATCCATCACAGTAGCTGCCGTTGTCGTGATGCAAGATTGGCGTCATATTCATGTGCGCAGTGCCGCATCCTTGCTGCTGCCTTCGGTATTGGGCATTCCACTGGGCCTCTACGTGCTCTCTGCGGCACCAAGCCAGTGGGTGAAAATTGGATTGGCCCTGTTCATCATGGGTTTTTCGATCTATAGCTTGCTAAGTCATGGCCGGTTCGCCTTGGCCGATGACAGACTGGCCTGGGTTTTCGGGTTTTGTGCCGGAGTACTGGGCGGAGCCTATGGCATGAACGGCCCACCACTGGCGGCCTACGGTACTTTGCGCGGCTGGAGTCCGCAGCATTTCCGCGCCACCTTGCAAGCTTATTTTTTTCCCGCGAGTCTGTTGGTTATGGCTGGATATGCCTATTCGGGCTTATGGGTGCCGGCGGTCAACCACTATTACCTCGCTGCCCTCCCAGGCATATTGCTGGCCATGTTCCTGGGCCGCAGCGCCAATCGGCGGCTACGCAGCATGACCTTCGTCCGTCTTGTGCATTTCGGGCTCCTTGCCATCGGTGCGACGCTGCTGGTCGGTGCCCTGTAGCGCAGCGCCTGATGATGTCGCTCCTGATCCCTGTGCGATCACGACGATCCTTCCAGCCCAAGCGAACACGCTATAAGTCGACAGACCTTATTTCTTTCGATCAGCATCTGTCCCCGCCAATTAAAGTTGCAGACAGGGCACAAGCATCGGCGCGGCTTGCGCCCCCAACAATTCTTCATCGCTCTTGCTCTTGGGCCGCTCCGCGGCCTCGTCTCAAGCGACCGTACTCGAGTTTTGACCTGTAGCGAAATTCCGGTCCAACGTCACCTTCCTCGCCCGGCCCGACGCGAAGCGTCGCTCAGGTGAAGCCGACCGGCAGGAGGGGGTCAAGCGGGCGGGTTTCGCCAAGCCTGTGGAAGTCAAGAAAAATTGACACGCCGGCCGCAATGTCAGAAACTATTGACATTGGCGCGATGTCGCGCTGTCTACCGGAGTGGCGTCATGGGTGCGCAGGAAAGTGTTGAAACCCTGGTTTCGTCCATGCAGAGAGATCTGGCCGAGCTGCTGCGCGGCGAGCGCCAGCGCCGGGGCCTGAAACAGGTCGATGTTGCCCGCAAGGCTGGCGTGTCGCGTCCGACGGTGATCGCGGCCGAGGCAGGCCACGGCGTGTCGTCGCAGAACCTGCTGGCAATGATGGCCACGCTGGGTCTCGCCTTCACTCGTCAGCCCGCCCAGCCGGCGCCGCAGCGCCCGCTGCTCAAGGACCTCATGCGAGCCGAGCGCGAGCGGCTAGCCATGCTGCGGGGCGGGTCCGTCATGAAAACCCTGGTGGCGCCTGCTCGCCCCATCCCTGTTCAGGGGATGGATGTGGCCGCAGCCGGCACGACTTATCGCCGACCACGGCTCAGGGAGATCATGGCGGCCGAACGCGCGCGCATGACTGAACTCCACACGAAGGTGCCAACATGAGCGATCTCGACGTCTTTGTCTCCGACCGCCACGTCGGCTCCCTCCGCGAGGACATCGCCACGGGCCTGATCGACTTTGAATACCTACCCGATATTTCGGACGACCTGGCGGCTTCGTTGCTGATGCCGCCAAGCGCCCCGGCCGATGAATACCGGGAGTACAACGGCCTGCCCCCACCGTTTGAGGTCTCGCTCCCCGAAGGCGTGGTCCTCGAGGCAATCCAGAGCCGGTTCGGCAAGCACATCGATGTCAGCAGCGACTTCGCCCTGCTGCGCCTAGTGGGCCGGCATACCGTCGGGCGCGTGACCTTTGGCGGGCCACTGGAGCGCGACGCCGGCCTCGATCAGCAGATCCTGGCCGCCGCGCGCACGGATGGCGCCGCAGCGCGGCTTTCCGCGATCCTTCGCAATTCGCCCCAGATGTTTGGCATCTCTGGCGTGATGCCGAAGATGTCCGTGTACAGCCGCGATCGACTGCGACCGGGAACGGTCGTCAGCCACGGCGCGATCGTCAAGTTCGACTCGCCGAACTATACCGGCGCGAGCCTGGTGGAGTACGCATGCCTCAAGGCGTGCGCCGCGGTCGGGCTCGACGTGCCGGCAGTTGAACTTGCACCAGACCTGACCTCGATCGTCATCGATCGCTTCGACATCGCCACCAATGGTCGTCGCCTGGGCTTCGAGGACGCTTGCGCGCTCTCCGGCATCCGCCGCGCGGGCAAATACACCGGCTCGATCGAGCACCTCTTCCAGATGATCGGAAACTTCGTCCATCCAGACGACCAGGACGCCGATCGCCGAGCCCTGCTCAAGCTGTCCATCATGAACGATGTGCTGCGCAACGGGGACGCCCACCTTAAGAATTTCGGCTTGGTCTATGACGACGTGATGCGGCCGCGCCTGGCGCCCGTGTTCGACGTGCTCACTACTCCGGTGTGGATCCACGGCGACACGCCGGCGTTAGCGATCCTGAAAAACGACCGGGAATCCGGCCGCTGGATGGACACGCAGGGCCTGCAACATCTCGCCAGCGTGGACGGTCTACCCGATGTCGACCTCAAGCAGATGCAGGAGGACTGCGCGGACGCGACCCTGCAGAGCTTGGCTGAAACGCTGGCGAGCTGCCCGCCCTGCCCTCAGCGCAAGGCGCTTGAGCGGGCGATCGAAATCATCGAGTCGGCGGCACCTCGGCAAGGGAGCGGTCAGTCCGTGGGCAATGGACAGGCTTGGGCGCCTTCGATGTGAGACCCGATCAGGTCGGTGCCGGGCTGCCAGCACGGCAAGAATCGCTCGTAGGGCCACTGCCGTCCGCGCAGCAGTGAGTCGCCGATGCCGAAGGCGACGTAAAGGCGTTCTACTGCCACCTCATGCTCCTGCATCGCGATCGAGCCGTTGTCGACGACGACTCGATCGAATGACCTCTCAGCGATCTGCGCCAGTCGTCGCACGAAACGGGCCAGCCGCGCCCGGATCGTCCGGACATAGATCAGAGTGAACCCATGCCCGCGCATTCCCCCTCCTGGCCGGACGGCTTTGCCTCAGTGACGCTACGTGTCAGGCCGGGCTAGGACGGGGAATGCGCGGATATGGGTTCAATGGTGACCGCACGCAATCGATCCGAATGCGCCCTCAAAACAACGCTCCTCGGCCTATGGCTGCCGCACCGCCGTGACGTGGCGCGGCGCTCAGGCCTTCGGCGGCGAACGCCGGCCGCGCAACATGCCGAAGATTAAGTAGCCCGACACCAGAACGAATAGCGCCGCCAACGCGGCTTGGCCATAGCCTGCGAGCCCCGCTGGGCTCGTCCACCGATGCTGGAGCACCTCTTTGGCGAGCGCCTGCACTTGCGGGCCCGGTGCAAATCCCAGGGTGGGGTCCAGGCGACGCGCGCGCTCCAGTTCATCCTCGGCGAGGGGCCATTTGCCTTCCGCAGCGAGCAGTCGCGCGTCCAGGTAATGCGCCTGCGCCGAGTCCGGCTGCGCGGCTAGCACCTGCGCAATCGCGTGGTCAGCCCGCACCAGATGACCGGCGTGCAGCAAATCGGCCGCCTGGCCCAACGTGGCTGCATGCGCGGTGCACAACGCCAGCCCGAAGGCCAGGAAAAACAACAGGAACAGCCGTGATTTGACGGTCGACATGGATTAGGACTGGGCTGAGGGGTGGATGATCCAGCCAACCTTACTACACAAACCTGGCAGCGGCGCTTCAGTCCAGCTGCGCCATTTGATCTGTATGAACATATGCCCGCGCATTCCCCTTCCTCGTCCGGCCCGACACGCAGTGTCGCCCAGGCAACGCCGTCCGGTCAGGAGGGGGTCAAGCGGGCGGTTTGCACTTGTTGTTCCTTGTTTAGCTGGATCAAAGACCAGGATGCAGCGCCGCAAGGTCACGCTCAAGCTGGACCCCAATGCCGCGCAGTCTGCGCGGCTCGAGGCGTGGACGCGGCTGCACTGCGAGTTGACCAACGCAGCGCTCGAAGAGCGCATCGACGCCTGGCGCAAGGCGGGCAAGTCGATCAGTTACTTTGATCAGCAAAACGCGCTGCCGGAGATCAAGGCCGCTCGGCCTGAGTTCGTGGAGCTCGGCAGCCACGCCTTGCAACAGACGCTGCGCCGCCTGGACCTTGCCTTTCAATCGTTCTTCCGTCGCGTCAAGGCCGGGCAGACGCCCGGCTTCCCGCGATTCAAG
>JAKBCY010000088.1 GCA_021807445.1 Pseudomonadota bacterium | reverse complement strand
GCAAGTGCCGCCACCCATCGACGGGCGGCTGCCACGGATTTCCGGGGCCCTGCAAATTACCCGCGTCAACCACATGCAAGCCCAAGGCGCGCAGCGCCTCGCACAAGCCGGCGACGCGCAAGGCCTCAGGCGCCATGGACGCTCCACGCGATCCCGCTCCAACATCCGTGGGTACACCAATCAGGCGAACTGCGTTGCGCATTGTTGTCCGCCCCCCATTCAGCTGTTGTCCGGCGCGGCGTCGTCGATCATTCCGCTGGCGCTGCGCGCACCATTGAGGTCAAATTCCTCCCGGAGAAAGTCCCACGCTTCCTCGGCGGTTTCCACAAAGTGAAAAAGACTCACGTCTTTTTCGGCAATCATGCCGGTCTGGACCAGGTGCTCGAAATCAATCAGCCGTGTCCAGAATGCCCGGTCAAACAATAAGATGGGCCGCTTGCGCACTTTCCCAGTCTGGGTCAGCGTGAGGACTTCAAAAAGCTCATCCAACGTGCCAAATCCTCCGGGAAAGCAAGCGAGCGCAACCGATCGCATTAAAAAGTGCATCTTGCGCAATGCGAAATAATGAAACTGAAAACAAAGCTCCGGCGTGATGTAAGGATTGGGCTGCTCCTCTCGCGGAAGCGTGATGTTCAACCCAATGCTTTGACCGCCAACCTCGAAGGCGCCGCGGTTGCCCGCCTCCATGACGCCCGGCCCTCCCCCGGTGACGACCATAATGGGCTGCTCCAACGTCCTGGACGCCTGCGTGACAAGCGCCGCGAACCGTCTGGCCTCTTCGTAGTGCCTCGACATGAGCACGCCTTGCCTGGCGCGCGCAATCGCCTGCGCGTCGCCGCCGGCCTCGGCCTTGCTCAGTCGGGCCTGCGCCAAGTCGGGCGGGGCAATGCGCGCGCTGCCGAAGATGACGATCGTGGCCTCGACCCCGTACTGCCGCTGGACCATCTCCGGCTTGAGCAACTCAAGTTGCATGCGAACAGGACGGAGATCATCCTGCAGTAAAAATGCCGTGTCGGTGAAGGCCAGGCGGTAGCTGCTTTCGGGCCCAGAGTAGCGCGACGGTGTCTTGAGCTTTGCCGCCTCTTCCTGAGCCGATGGGAAATTGCGGTCGGCGAGATGTGTTTTGCGTTTCTTGTTCATGCCATGAGCCTAGCGCGATTGTGCGCAATGGCGTCAAGTCCATGGCAGTGCCCAACTCACGGCGCAAGCGCCAGCGGCAAAAAAAACGGGCCGAGCGCCCCACCGAGCCTAGTTGCTGCCCCGGCGCAACGCTCGTGGGCGGGTTCAATGGGCCACGGCAGGCATCTGATGCCCCATGGTCGCACCCTTGGACAAAGCCGTGAGATAGACCACCAGGTCGACCATCTCCGGACTGTTGTACCCAGGGGGCTGACCCATAATGCCCGCACGCACGCAATGCACGATCTGACGCTCCAGTGTGTAAACGGCGTGCTTTTTGGCCTTGAATTTGGGATAGTTGGATGCCGCCCCAACGAGACTGGGCAAGCGCGCACCCGAAGGCGTGACCCCTTCGGTCGTGCCTCCGTTGGTATGACAGGCCGCACAGCTCATCACGTGGCTACCAAACGCACCATTGGGCACCCAGGTCTGTTTACTTCCGAAGCTGTCCTGCGCAAAAATCTTCCCGCCATCTTGCACGGCCTGCTCCATCGTGGCAGCGGGTTGCACCCGCATGGGCCCGGCCTTAGGTGGGGCTGCCGCAAGGCAATAGCCGGGGCTGCCCATCAGCGCCACGGCAAACGCGACACCACACATGTTGCCCCACGCTGGGCGAAAAGATGTTTGCTTCATCACGGGCGTCTCCAGATTGAATGTCGATGGCCTCGGCACGCATCCCTTGCACAGCAAGTAGCCTCCGCCTCGCCGCATTTTCCGACCGCGCGCATGCTTTGCCCACCCAATTGGCGGTCACAGCTGTTGCAAAGTGAAACGGCCGCCCAGCCGCCGGTGCTTTCCGGCGGCGCTGTGAAGATTGTGGAGATAGCGCCGCACTGCCGTGGACATTCGTGAAATAGCGCGGCGGCTCCCTCCGCCCCAATCGCATCACATGCCGAATGCAAGGTATTCATCTTCGCCTTGCTGTCCGGCCTCGTTCTGTTCTTTCTGCTGATTACCAGCGGGGGTCAGCCCCCGCCAGGACTGCGAGCGCCGCGCGTATTTGCTCGCCGAGTTGCTGCCTAGTTCGCGTTTCACTTCGCCAAGCGAATTAACGCGCTTGGCGTTGGCAGCGAACTGGTGCCGGAACGAGTAAAAAGAATAGTGCTTTTCGTTCTTCCAGATGGATTTGCAAATCCGGTTCAGGTATTTCGTGCACGAATGTTTGTACTTCTCAAAGCCATCTTCGCTCTTCATTTTCTCGCGCGAAACATTTTCCATGTGTCGGCGTACGACATCCAGTTCATCACCCTCTAGTTCCAATGTTCGCCATTTATCGATGCGGTCAACCGGCACTGCGCCAATCTCGTTGATGATCCACTCATCAGCCTCGTAGACATGCTTCGGATCTTCGCCGGTCATGTTCCTCGCCATAATCATGCGCTCGAACGCGGGGATATGCCGGTGGGCTTTTGCTCGCCGCGTATGAAGTTTGCCCCCCTCATCCAGCTTCGACTGACTCCACTCAACTGGCCTTAATCCTGTGGCGAACGTTGCCTTGACCCAAAATAAAGTACCGACCGCGTGTGGCCCCCGTTTTTCGAGCTCCTTAATGAGCGTCTTGTAATCGGCACGGCCAATTTTATGTTCTGCACTCTTCCGCTTTGGTTGGACTGCAGAAGCTGCCTTGTCTCCAGTGAACATGGCCTTCGCAGTGTGCGATCGGTGTGACAAGACATCGATCGCATTGCGGAATTCTTGGATCTCTTGACCGTCCCGCAAGGCTCTGAGTTGAATATTCATTTCCGACAACAGTGCGCTTCGGTACCTAGCATAAGCAGATTTTGAGTACTGTCCATTCCGGACTGCTGACACAAAGTGATCGATGATTTGCGGCAGCGTAATCCAGGATTCGAATTCGGGATCGTCGATGCAAATTTCATCAATGGCCCGCTTCTGAATCGTGTCGAATATCTCCATGTTGATGGCGCGAGTCGTGGCCCAAATGCTCTTGTACGTTTCCAAGTCTTCCTCGAGCATCTTTATGCGTGTTCGATGCTTGGACAACTTACTGGAACCCGATGCGCTTGGCGCCGGGGCTGAACTCGCGAGCGCGCTGTGTTCCACCCCATCACCGATCTCGTGTGCCGGGTCGGCAAGCAGTGGACGGTCGTGGTGCTGAGGACCGGACTCCCCCGCAATTTCGTTCCAATAATCGTCTAGCTCATGATCGTTGTTGTTTTTCATGCTGCCTCTTCAATTTCGGTTTCATGTCGGAAGGTAAGAGACATCGTACCGCCGCTGTTCGACTCAACAACAAATATCTTTTGCTCGCTCTTGTGACGATGCCACCATCCTGTCGGAGCTCGGGCCGGCTTTTCCCGGCTTCGATACATCAACATGGCGCGCGCTCGGCGAGGGGACCACACCCATGGACTTAGACACCCCCGGAGAGATCAGCGCTGCCCAGGATTGAGGGGCCTGGCCGGGTTCGATGGCAATGAGTTGCAGCACTTTTTCAGCCGCGTTAAAAATAAAGCATGGCTGCATTTCCCGGAGAACATTAGCCTGCAACTATTCGTTATAGTACTTGGACTTGAGCTTCTCAATTCCCCCGTCGAACGACGATCGAGAAAGCCCATTGATATAAAATCTCGAGTGCATCAGAAAATGTGTGCTCTCGAATGTTCTTTCATCTCACACTTCTTCGAACGTCAACCTCATGGTATCCTCGCAGGATCCGTGGAAGTATGCGGCACTCCCGAAAATGCCAAGGTTAAGTCGATGATTTACACGTTTAAAAGCATAGTGCCGATGTCATCAACATAAGACTCATGATGGCTCCTTTAGCGCCGATTAATTGGAGACGGTCAAGTATTTTTCCAACCCGTTCAGAACTATATTGACCGAATCGCAGGGTGTTTTTGTGGCGTTCTTGACGCAATTTTTGGTATCGATACTTGTGCCTTTGATAAAAATCGACACGGGTTTGAGAAAAGCCATATTTATATCGATGCGCAAGGCCCATTCAGTGGTGATGTCCGTTTTGTTTTACATAGGCTCAGCGACGCGCTTAATAATATGAACGCCGCCTTCGAAGCCTCGGTGCCGCTGGCGTCTTTGATCAACTCGTCATCTTCGTAGACGACGGTCAAGTCCATCGTTTCCTGCCCGGCCCCGGAATCCGTCACGATAATTAGCATATCCACCATGTCGGGGCATGGTGGATGAAGTCGAGGCCATTCGACGAAATTCCGAGTTGATTTTCTAGACGCATTGCACGAGCAATATATAACTGTCCATCGGCTGGCGGCTGACGCTGACCGCGCCGACGGAAAAATTATTGAAGCGACATGATCGCGCTGTTTCAGCATTTCTCTTTGACATATTTGGTTGGCTTAGGTTGGAGGTAATGAGAGCCACGCAGGGCGAGCACGAGGACGTCGACGTCTCGTATGGTCGCCAGTGTCAACTGCCGCATGAAGAGGTTTCGTAAGTATGCGGATCGATCGGGCGATGCGCAGTGGCAAGGCGCGGCGATGAATCAATCTCGTATCCGTGGGTTGGGTACCACCGTTCATCGATTCGTCGCGGAGGCTGCCTCGCTCTAGATGCGCGGGTCACGCGTCATATCGAATGCCGCAATAACAGGCTCGAGGATTCTTCCTGTCGGCGTATCGCCCGATCGATCTGCTGGCTGTCGTGGTTCAAGTGGCTGCGCTTAGAGCCATCAAGGGCGCGGCGCTGGCGTTACGGGCCACCGCCCACACAAAGCCGTCCAACCCCCGCGGCACGGCCACGCAAACCTTGTTGATTGTGACGCCGCGAGCCCGCAGCTTGGCGTAGCGGTCTGTCAGCCGCAGCTGCGCTTTCCAGGCGAGGGCGTGTGTGAACTCGGGCAGGTCCTCCTGCCCGCGCTGGGCCTGGTAGCCCACCCGAGGCTTGAATCGATAGCACCAGGCCGCTTGTGTCAGCAGCCTGCGCGCGTGCGCGTTGCCTCTCTTGGTGATCGGCCCGCGGCTGACGCGCTCGCCGCTGGAGCGCTCCGAAGGCACCAAGCCGAGACAGCCCATGAGCTTGCGCGGGTGCTCGAAGCGGTCAATGTCGCCGATCTCAGCAACTAGCCCGATCGCGCTGACAGCGTCGATGCCGCGCAGGGAGCACCGCACCCTGACCACGCCCTCGAAGCGCCAGCGCTGGGTCGCCTGCAGCAGCGAAAGACTCAATCGCTCCACCCTCTCGTCGCAGGCTTGCACGGCCAGACAGTAATCGGTGAAGGCGATCTGGCGGCCCGGCGCCTCGAAGCTCAAGGCTGCCAGCCAGCGCCCGAAGGTCTTGGTCCACGCAGTCTTGCCCGGATAGCCGATGTCGTGGCGCAGCAGGAATCCTCGCAACCGCAACCGCGCCCTCGTGCGGGCCGTCACCGCGCGCTCGCGACAGCTCCCGAATCGCCTCGTCGGCTGAATCGGCAATCCAGATGGCCTTGAGCTCTCCAGCGCGCGCGAGCTCGGCCAGGCGCACACAGTCGCGCCGATCGGCCTTGACCCGATCCCCGGCGCGCCGGGGAATCAGCGACGGCGCGATGATCTCGCACGCGTAGCCAAGCGCTTGCAACTTGCGCCGCAGCCCCAAGACCGTCGGCCCGGCCTCGTAGACGACGTGCACATGGGCCGGCTCGCCCAGCGGCTGCAGCGTCTTGACCAGGCGGCTGACGTCGTGCGCGATCTCCCCGATCACCCTCGCCGGCTCCCGCGCAGACAGAGCACGGGCGATCGCGATCGTCTCCTTGTGAACGTCCAGTCCCACGTAAACCTTGCTACTCTCGTCCATGGCCAGTCTCCTCAACAGGTGCTGATGACTCGTTCACAGCATGGAGCTCTGCACGCTTGCGTGCAACCTACGGATCGGAAGGAGATCGACCCCCTCCGACTTGCCTGTTGGCGACCATATTGACTAGGCATGCCAGTTGCATATTGCTGATGTGCGTTTTATAAAAATAAAATCGAGCCGCCGCGTCAACACGCAGGGTTGGCTTGCGTTAAAGTCGCTATCTCTCATCTTTTTTCGCGCCCGCGTGGACCGCTATGCGTCGCCAGTTTCTCAAAGCCGCGGCATCCGCCGCCCTAGCCCCCGCTCTTGCGCGGGCCATTCCCGCTTGGGCTGCAAATCGGCCATCCGACGTGGTGGTCGTCCTCAACTCGGGTGACGAGACCATCACGCTGATTGATCAGGCCACCCGCCAGCCGATTCAGACGTTCCCAGTGGGCAAGCAGCCGCATCACTTGATGGCCACGCCAGACAACAAGCTCCTGATTGTGGCCAACGCGGTCGGCAACGATCTGGTGTTTCTCAACCCGGTGAGCGGCCAGCCTGAGGGCGCGCGCCCAAGCATCGAGGATCCGTATCAGATCGGCTTTTCGCCTGACAAGAAATGGTTTCTGACCAACTGCTTGCGACTGAACCGGGTGGATATCTACAGCTACGCGGGCGGACGCGACCTGCAATTGGTCAAACGCATGCCCCTGGAGGCGCTGCCCAGCCATATGGCTTTCACGGCCGATAGCCAGATCGCCTTCGTCAGTTTGCAGCAAACGAATGAAGTGGCAGCCATCCACCTACCCACCCAAGCGCTGCTTTGGACCATGAAGGTCGGTGAAACCCCAGCCGGAGTGTGGCTCACGCCGAAGGACGAGACCCTCCTGGTGGCGCTTACTGGGGCCGACGCTGTCGTGGCAGTTGATTGGCGCCGGCGCAGCATCGTCAGGCGCATCGTGACGGGCGAAGCGGCGCACAATTTCCGCTCACTGGCGGACGGACGCCATGTGCTCGTGAGCAACCGCGTGTCTGACACCATCAGCATTTTGGACATGCAGGCCCTGACTAAGGTTGGCGACATTGCGGGGCTGCGCCCTGGGCCCGACGACATGGAACTCTCCGCTGACCGCCGGTGGCTGTGGACGACCTTTCGCTTCGACCGCTCGGTGGGCGTCATCGACATGCACTCGCGTAAGCTCGTTGACGTGATCGGAGTTGGGAAATCACCTCACGGCATCTACTTCTACGACCGCGCGCCCTTTTACGACGACTTGCCGCCAGCGCTTCAGGCGCACGCGCCACGCGCCGCATAAATCCACCAACGCCGCTTCTCCAGTACTCCAGTACTCATCGCGATCCGCGCCAGCCGACCACAATCTCGCGCCATGCTCGATGCACTGATCAACGCTGGAACCGCAACCGTGGCGAATTTCGTCGGCGATGCCCAGACCTGGATTTTTGTTCAGTTGGTGCAGCCCTTGCTCTACCACTTCCATTTCATGGACATGGATGACTTGGCGTATGACGGCACGCTGTGGGTTGTGGCCGGTGCCGTGCAAATCGCCGTGGTGTATGCAATCCTGCGTCCGCTCGAAGCCCTGCGACCTCTGGAACGTTGGGCGGACCGCAAGGCGGTGCGTGTTGACGTGGTCTACACGCTCATCAACCGCCTCGGCTTGGTCAGTCTTGTGTTTTTTCTGGTTCTGCAACCTCAGTTCGACAACGCGCAGGAATGGCTGCGCCTGCATGGCATCGTCAATGTCAACCTGGACGAGGTCATGCGCGGCATGCGCAGTCGTCCGCTCGTGGGTTTCGCCATTTACGTCGTGGTGCTGGACTTCGCAGGCTACTGGTATCACCGTTTGCAGCACCAGATCCAGTGGTGGTGGGAGCTCCACGCCGTGCACCACAGCCAGCGCCAGCTCACCCTGTGGGCCGATGACCGCAACCATCTGCTCGACGACGCGCTGCAGCAAGCCTTCTTCGCCGCGCTGGCGCTGGCCATCGGCGTGCCGCCGAGCCAATTCGTGGCGCTGACCCTTGTGGGCGGCGCCCTGCAAAGTCTTCAACACGCAAATATCCGCCTGCATTTCGGCCTGCTGGGCGAGCGTCTGCTCGTGAGTCCCCGCTTTCACCGCGTGCACCACGCCGTTGGCTATGGGCACGAACTGGGTCACGGCAACCGTGCGCGCCTGTATGGATGTAATTTCGGCGTGCTGTTTCCCTGGTGGGACATGCTCTTCGGGTCGGCCGACTTTGCCCTCTTACCCCAGCCCACCGGGGTACGGGCGCAGTATCCGCCCCCACTAGGACAGGGTCTGGATTACGGAGCAGGCTTCTGGGCCCAGCAATGGCTGGGCCTGCAGCGCATGCTTGCTCGAATCGTCGCACGGCCCGACACCGAGACGAAGTTGCAAGATCCGGCCGGTGCATGACGGATGCGCCGCTGCCGCCGCGCCGCCCTGACGGCAGGCGAGGCTCGCGCTGTCATCGAACACAGGCACGTCGAAAGCTGGCTTCGCGCAACGCAACTGCTGGTGCGCTGTGCCCCCGGGCCGATCCCTTCCGCAGGACACGCTGCACATTCGCATCGCTGTGCTTTTTCGCATCCTGTGCGTCGAGAGCACGCATTGAGGCGCTGGCGGATATGACTCACAAAAATCCGTGTGGATGCAATGTTTCAATTCCTGTTTAGCATGTGAGCATCATGTCAAGCGAGCTGACTCCGATGCACTCTGACCCCACACCAGTCACGCGCGAGCAAGCCGAGGACGCTATTCGCACCTTATTGCGTTGGGCCGGTGACGACCCGACCCGTGAAGGCCTTCACGACACGCCGCGGCGCGTGGCCAAGGCCTATCGGGAATGGTTCGCTGGCTACGAACAGGATCCCACGGCCTTTTTAGCACGCACCTTCAGGGAGGTGGCTGGCTACGATGAAATCATTGTGCTTCGCAATATCGAATTTGAAAGTCACTGCGAACACCATCTCGCACCGATCATTGGCCGCGCCCATGTGGGCTACCTTCCACGCAGCCGGGTGGTTGGCATCAGCAAGTTGGCCCGCGTCGTCGATGCCTACGCCAAGCGCCTCCAGGTGCAGGAGAAGATGACTGCGCAGATTGCACAGTGCATTCAAGACACGTTGCAGCCCCTTGGCGTCGGTGTGGTGATCGAGGCCGCGCACGAATGCATGACCACGCGCGGCGTTCACAAGCGCGGCGTGAGCATGGTCACGAGCACCCTGCTGGGGGCTTTTCGGGAAGACCATCGCACACGCGACGAGTTCATGCAACTCATCCGCGGCTGATCTGTTCGGACCAGTGCCCGTGCAACCCGTGCACCAACCGCACGGCCCCAAATGCTGCAACCGACTTTGGGACGCGCACGTCGCAGGTCATGCGCCAGAGAGCACGAACAGCGCCTCCGACGCGAGCAAATTTGGC
>JAKBCY010000087.1 GCA_021807445.1 Pseudomonadota bacterium | reverse complement strand
GGGAAAACCCTTCGTAGAAGCTCGGGAAATCGTCCATCACGTCCAGAAGCGTGAGGCAATGTGCCATGCGTGCGTGCAGACAAAGGGCAAGCAACGAAGGTTTGCCGAAAACCAGCAGTGCTCGTTGGTCCGTGACAAACCCCTTCACCCGAGCGAGCAAGCCTTTCCACAGCCATCCGTTCACCATCCAGGAACCTGGCAGGGGCTCGATGGGCAAGGCCGGGGTGCTCACGACCTCAAGCCACTCGGGCACTGGCGACCCGCCGGATGCTCGCTGGACGATACGCCGCAGGTCACTGGGCCGGGGAAAGCGCGTCGGGTACGGCTCCAGCCAAAGCACACGCTCCCCGGTGCGCTGATGGTACCAACGCACAAACTTGTGCGGCCTTTGTTCGAAACTTGCCCAGGGTACCGGCGACAGGTAGACCAGACGCATCAGGCGAAGTGCTCCCGCAAAATCCCGACAATGCGTTCCGCGGCATGTCCGTCGCCGTAGGGCGAGACCCCCCGCGCCATCGCGCGGTAAGTCTGCTCGTCGTCCAGCAGGCGCTGAGTCTCCTGGACGATAGCATCGAAATGCGGCCCGACCAACTTTACGACGCCCTGCTCCACCGCCTCTGGCCGCTCGGTTTCGTCGCGCAATACCAGCACGGGCTTGCCCAGAGCCGGCGCCTCCTCCTGAACCCCGCCTGAATCCGTGAGGATGATGTGAGCTCGCTTCATCGCACCGATGAAGGGCGCATAGTCCAGAGGCTCACACAAAATGAAATTGTCGAGGTCCGCCAGCAACTCATGCGCGACGCCCTTGATGTTCGGATTGGGGTGCACGGGGTACAGGAACTGGACCCCTGCATTCGCCTGGGCCAGGGCACGCAGCGCGCGGCATACGTTGCGGAAGGGCTCACCGAAATTCTCTCGGCGATGGGACGTGACCAGAACCAGGCGCCGGGCCGGATCCAGATCCACCCCGATTTCCAGTTCACGTGATGCCGACATCAGCAACGCATCGATCACGGTGTTTCCGGTGACCGTGATGTCTCTGTCAGCGATCCCCTCCTTGAGCAGGTTGTTCCTGGACTGCTGGGTCGGCGCGAAATGCCAACGGGCCAGCTTCCCGGCCAGAACTCGATTGGCCTCCTCGGGAAAGGGATTTTGCATATCCCACGTGCGCAGCCCCGCTTCCACATGCCCGATGGGGATCCGGTGGTAGAAGCACGCCAACGCCACTGTCATCACGGTGGTGGTGTCTCCCTGCACGAGCACAGCATCGGGCGCTTCCGATTGCAGCACGTCGTCCAGGTCGAGCAACAAGCGCGCCGTCAAGGTCGTCAGCGCCTGGTTCGGTTGCATGATGTCCAGGTCGATGTCAGGCGCCACGCCAAAGAACTGATTCACTTGGTCCAGCATCTGACGATGCTGTGCCGTGGCGAGCACGCGCACCTGAGCCCACGGCTCCTTTTTCAGCGCCAAGATCACCGGAGCCATCTTGATGGCCTCCGGACGGGTACCCATGACGCAAAGAACCTTGGCCATCAAATCGCTCCCAGAAAATCGACATGCGATTGGTAGGTGCGCCGACTGTCCAGCCGCGAAATGAACTCCGCATCCGGCTCGGTGCGCGCATACTTCGCGGAACGCAACATGGCCTCCGACAGGCGGCTTATGAAGCCCTGATCGTCATCATAGACAAAGCGCCCGATGTTCTCGTGGCTCAAGCGAACGATGTCACCAAAGGGCGGCTCAACAATAGTCACGCTGGGCATGCCCGCAAAATCATCCGCCGAACCCACGTCCGTAATCACGCAGGGCAGTCCGCTCATCAATGCCTCGCCAAGCGAAAGGCTCCACCCTTCCCAATGGGACGGCAAGACAAATACATCCGCCGCCTGATAATAACCGACGACGTCCGGGTCGTATCCGGCAAAGATAACGTTCCGCTCCAGTTGATTTTTCTCTACGAATCGCTTCACGGCATGCCCGTACGCGGCCTCCATCGTAGCCCCAAGCAGGACAAGCCTCGCGTTCGGGAGTTCCCTTGCGACGGAGACGAACGCCTTCACCAGCGGCAACTGGGCCTTCGAAGCCATAACGGACGCAACATTCAAAAACACAGGATCGCCATGGCCAAGCCGCAGACGTCCGCGAATCTCGGAGCGACGAGCCTCCTTCGACATTTCCGCGAACTTCTTTGCGTCGACACCATTCGGCAGTACGTGCATTTTTCCGACGTCAAGTTCCAATACTACGTCCGCGTACCTCGCAGCACTCAACGAAACGCAGAGATAGGAGCGCGTTATCGGATCTATGGCGCGGTAGCGATCAACATTTTCCGGCTCAAGCCAGACATAAGAGTTATGGATCGTCTGCACAAAGGGGACGCCAACATCGCGACACGCTTCCACACCTCTCACGCTATAATGCGCGTTCACGACATCAACCCGCTTCTCCACAAGAAACGATGCGTATTCGGCTGTTGAGCACTGGGCCGACAGCGAATGCACGCGAAACCCCTTCTGCTTGGCCTTGAAGGCCGCCTCGCCAGCAGCGCCGAAATTCGCGATACTAACTTCGAAGCCATTTTCTCTAAGTATTTCTGAAAGATCAAGGACCACGTTCTCCAAACCTCCTTGCGTAAAACTATCGACTTGGAGAAGAACGTGGCGTGCTTTTGGCAGGATCAAACTGGGCAATACTCGGCTACGTTCGCCCTCGCTTCGGGTACGCCGAATGAAGGAGAGATTTTTTACGAACGCTTCAACAGCGAGCAGCGCAGCGTCGCTCGCGGAATCCACTACGGGACAAAGCGGCGCAATGAGCCTGGACCGCTGTGCACTGAGTGCATCGGCAGCAATGACGATACAAGCTCCGCTGAGCAGCAATGGCCGCAACTTGTGGTATTCAATCGCGGAAGCATCGAGCAAAACGGCCACCGGGACCTTATCCTCGACAAGAAACGCCGCATGCTCTTGCGCTGTTCGACTGCTGAGCACGACAACCTCTCCTGGAGTGTGGTTCGCCTCTCGCCACGCTCTGATCGCATCCGCCGGTGCCGACTGGGCCCTTAACCAGCCTTCGGCCGCTTCATCGGCTCGGTAGCAGATGGACTCCGCGAAAGCGGCGGAACGCTCGCCTTCATACTCCATAAGGCGCTGCACCTTTTCCAAAATTTTGTGCTCTTGCGCACGCGCGCTCAAAGTGTTGTCGTGCACGCGATAACGGTACAGAAGCTCCGATGACCCAAGGTGTTCGACCTTGAAGAATGCATTTATGCGCATCCAATAGTCATAATCCTCGATCCCGAGGGGTGTATCGTAGTCCCCGAGGCATCTCCCTATCCAACCGCGATACATGAAGCACGGACCGATAAAATTATCTTGCACTGCATTGAGGCTTTCCGTGGAGCGGGGAAGCCTAATCTCTCCACTCTTTGGATCCGGTCGATTATGCGCTCGCCAGGACGGGTCCTTCAATATCTCACCGCGGTCATCGATAGCATAATAATCCGCATACACCATGCCCACGCCCGGATTCGACTTCAACTTGCCGACAAGAGCCGCAAGCATTCCAGGCTCCATGATGTTGTCGGCCGAGGTCCATGTCCAGAACTCACCGCGAGCAAAATCGAAGCCATTGCTGAGAGCTCGCGGCAGTCGCTGATTATTCTGGCTGAAGCACCTTACCTTGGGGTGACCCACATATTTGTTCAGGACAAGCTCGACCCCATCGGTTGAACCATCGTTTATGACAATCAGCTCGAAGTTCTTGTAACTTTGTGCCAACACGCTCTCGATGGACTGCTCCAGCAGCTGCGCCTGGTTATACACGGGCAGGACGATACTCACCATATCCTCGACTAAGCCGCAAAGAGCCGCTTTCATGGCGGAACGCTGCCGGCCCGTCACGGCATCAACCCCGCGGCGGCTCACGCGCAGCGAGCCGCGTGCCGGAGAGCGCGGCACCAAGGCCGCACGTACGCGCGCTTTCAGCCATAACGGAAAGGGGAAAGCTCGCCCACACCGCGCGGCTAAAGCGTACAAGCCTCGGCGCAAGCCGATTGTCTGCCGCCGTTGGCGCAAAGCTCCCGCGGCCACTCGCAGAACGCGCGTAAGTCGCCAGGACCGGCTTTGCAACAGCGCGGCATATTGAGTGGTCAGCGCCTCATGGGTACTCAGCAATACTTCATGGCTGCCCCGCAGCAGCTCATATCGGTCATTCAGATCGGCCTTTTCGCGCCCAGCTTCATCAAGGCGTTCCGCCGCCTCCTCCAGCAGCCTCTCCTTGGCTTCGAGCCGGCGTGACAGCTCGGCGGCGGCCTCGTCTTGCCGGCCAGCCCGTTGGCGTTGCGACCGCATCTCGTAGCTGGGCGCCTCGTCGATTCGGCAATCCGATAGAGAAAGGGCGTGATGCCGGAGCCAATCTTCGCGCGCGTAAACAAGGATGATCTGCTCGCCGAGCCACGCGGTCCCCGGCAGCGCACGGCAGTTCACGACATTCGCCCAAACGAGGCGAAACCCTTCGGAAAGGGTGACGGCGATATTTTGCGGAAAAAACGTATGAAAATGCTCCGGCGATCGGTCCATTTCCCGGAACGGCAACGCTAGAATAACCGCCTTCCGAGCGTGTGATGCGAGAATATCCAACGCCGCAACTGGGTCATCAAGATGCTCGAGCGTATTCGACGAAAATACAACGTCGTACTCCGGCGCATCCTTTAGACCTCCCACTATCCAGTCTTCGCATAGGAAGCGTATGCTTGGATACCGCTCGCTCGCCTGCGCAATCGCCACTTCCGAGAAGTCCACGCCGACGAGGTTTGCCGGCTCCACATATTTAGCCAGGATATTGGTTCCATCACCCAGCGCGCACCCCCAGTCCACCAATTGAAGTCGTTCACTCCGAATGGCAGCCACAATCCATGGCGGAAGATGATCAAACGCCAAGTGGGCGAAAAATACTGATTGCTCACGCCCTCCCGCCGGGACCCAATCTTCCTCGAAGCGGGTGTTCCAATAGGCGCTTGAGTTGACGTTTTTCAGGTCATTCATGCTATTCGAGCCTACAACAGCGGAGTTACCATGACATTTTTGGCGGGCGAATTCAACTAGCTTAGTTCACCCGAATGGAACCGGCAACAGCACTTTGCCGCCAATCATCGGAAGCCACGTCCTACAGTGCGCCGGATCGGGTTTCCTTTTCATAGGCGGTGAGCACTTGCTCCACGGGCCCGAACATCCGGCATTTTCCCCGGTGCATCCAAAGGACCTTATTGCAAGTCTTGCGGATTGCATCATTCGCGTGGATGGCCAGAACCACGATCTCCGCACGCTTCTGCAGATGTTTCAGACGCTCATTGGCCCGTTCCCGGAAGCTCGCGTCGCCCACTCCGAGCACCTCGTCAAGCAGGAGGATTTCCGCGTCCACGGCCGTGCAGATCGCAAATGCGAGCCGCACTCGCATGCCGCTCGAGTACGTCCGCAACGGCAGATCCAGGTAATCGCCCAGCTCAGTGAAATCGGCGATCTCCGAGGCCTTCGCTCGAATCTCGGTATCCGACATGCCCAGGAGAAGGCCTCGCAAGCGAATATTTTGTCTTCCGGTGGATTGGTCATCCATGCCCAGGGCGATATCGAGCAGAGGCACGGCCTTGCCCGCCACATCCACGGAACCCGCGCTTGGCGGATAGATGCCTGCCATGACGCGGAGGAGCGTGCTCTTGCCAGCCCCGTTATGCCCGATCAAGCCAAGTCGATCACCGCTTGCAAGCTCGAGGCTGAGGTCGTCTATGGCCTTCACGACGACCACCCCGGCACTGTCTTCTGCGATACGGTTGCGACGTCCCATGCGCATCACGCGTTTTTTCAAGGACTGCGCCGAGACATCAAAAATAGGGAGATCCAGATGGACGTTTGTGAGTGTAAGGCGAGCAGGCATCGCGGGAATCTGTCGTGACGAATAGTCAAACCCAGTAGGGAATGCGCTTGTGATAACGGCCCGTGAGTAGCAGCGCAAGCGACCACCCACCGATTGCCATGAACACCCCGATCGCCCAAGTCGTCGGGCTTGGCATCACGCCTAGCAAGGGCTCGCGCGCCAGGTCGATCAGGTAGGCTAGCGGGTTGAATTCGACAATCCAGTGATGTTTGCCTTGGAGCATTTGGCCGCTGAAAAGGATCGGCGTCACGTAGAAAGCCACCTGAGTCAACGCGCTTACAATTTGGGGGAGATCACGAAACCGTGCTGAAATCAAGCCAGCCAGGGAAGCCATCCACAAGGTGTTCAGGACCAGCAAAGCGAGTCCCGGAATGATCAGTGGCAGCACCTTCCAGGAGTTGACGCCGAACACTGCGAGCACGATTGCCACGATTACGAAATTATGCAGGAAGATAACGAAATTGCGCCACCCCGCCTGCAGGACGTAGATCATGCGAGGCGTTCGAACCTGCCGAATGTAATTAGCACTGACAATATAAGACAGACTTCCCTCGTTGAGCGTGGACGAGAAGAAATTCCAGATGACCAATCCGATAGCAACCATCGGAAGATAATCGCTCAGACGCTGGCTGAATAGAGTTCCATAAACCACCCCCATCGTCCCCACCAGCACCCCCATGCTGATGGTCAGCCAGAAGGGCCCGAGTTTGGAGCGGGCGTATCGCTGACGAATCTCCAGCCAGCCGAGGAGCGTCCACAGGCGCCAAGCTTTCAGGCTCGCCGTGAGATCTTGAATTGCTGTGCGAAAGGAAGACATATCGAGCTACGAAAGCCAGTGATTCGGCTGCATGCTGAGGTAACGGAGCCAGGCGCGCGGCAAGCGTTGGGCGCGCCGCCCCAAGGAATAACCGAGGTACTTGCCGACGGTGCGTAGCGCCGCCTGCGGCAACAACCACGGTGCGCGGCGCGCAAGGTAAGCCACTTCGGAGCGAAGGAAGCGAAGGCCCTCGCCCTCCGGCTTGCCGAAGTCCTCCAGCAGCCACGCCTGGCCGCCATGCAACGCGCCGATGTCGAAATAGCGGCGGAACTCCTGCAGGACAGTGTAGGCGTGCGAGTGATATACGCGCGCATCGGCCACGTAGGCCAGGGCGCCGCCTGCCTGCAGCGCGCGCGCGCCGACGACCATGTCCTCCGAAACCAGCAGGCGCCGGGGAAACCCGCCAAGATCCGAGAGGGTACGGGCGCGATACGCGCAAAAGGAATTGGAGGTGAATGCTGCCTTCAGACCCAGAGTGGGAATGTCCGCGGCGGTGCGCCGGCCACTTCGCTCGGGATAGTTGAACAAGCGCGCGTGTGCCTCGATGGGGCCGGCCTCGCGTCGGGGTAGCTGCCGACCGTAAGCCACCACGACGGCGGGATCGTCGAAGCAGCGCACCAAGGCCTCCAGCGCTGCGGGGTCCGCCAACTCGGCGTCCTGCGTCAGGTATACCAGGACGTCGCAGTCGCTGCAGGCCTGTGCGGCCATCTGCCGCGTACCGCCGTGGTCGAACTCGCGCACCGCGATGCTTCGCAGCTCGAAACCGCATGCCCGCGCCACATCCGGGCTGCCGTCGCTGGACTCGGAGTCGACGATCAACACGCGGTCGGGACGAGGCTGCTGCGCGCGGATGGAGTCGGCCACCCGCCGCCACACGGCGCCGCCGTTGCGAACCGGGACGATGACGGCCACTCGCCTCGTCGAATTCACGCCGCCGACCACCCGCCAGGGACCGCAAGCTGCGAACGTCCGCTCCTGGAAGCCGGCGCAAGTAGCGTACGGAAGACAGCCCGATCCTGCAGAAACTCAATACGCATTCTTGTGCACCAAGCCTTTGAACAAGGTCAGGAAAATGATCTTCAGATCCAGGGCCAGCGACCACTGCTGGATATAGAGCATGTCGTATTCGACGCGCCGCTGCATTTTCTCCGGCGTGTCCGTTTCGCCGCGACAGCCCGCCACCTGGGCGTAGCCGGTGATTCCCGGCTTGACCATGTGGCGCGCCGCGTAGCTCGGAACCTGCTCGATGTAGAGCTCGTGGTGCTCCACCGCATGGGGGCGCGGCCCCACCAGCGACATGCTGCCCTGCAGGACGTTGATCAATTGGGGCAACTCGTCCAGGCTGGTTCGCCGCAGAAAGCGCCCCAGGCGCGTGATGCGGGGATCTTCCCGCGTAGCCTGCGCCAGCACGCCAGGAGCCTGCTGCTCGTGCAAGCGCATGGTACGAAACTTGTAGATGACGAACTCCCGGCCCGACCACCCGATGCGTCGCTGCCTGAACAGCGCGGGGCCCGGGGAGCCCAGCTTGATGGCCCATGCGATGAGCAGCATCACGGGGCTGGCAAGCGCCAGGAACAGTCCGCCCAGCAACAGGTCCTCCACGCGCTTGAGCAGGCGGTTGACGCCTTCCATGGGGGAGACCGACAGATCGAGCATGGTCACCCCGCCGATCTCGCTCACGGCATGGTTGAGCAATTCGTAGCCGTAGAGGTCGGGGGCGTAGCGGACATTCGCGGCGCTGTGCCTGAGTGCTCTGAACGTATCCCGCAGGAACTGCTCGTCACGCAGCGGCACCGCGACCCAGACCTCGTCGACCGGCATGGCTTCCACGTAGGAACCCAACTGGGGCAGGCGTCCCGTGTGTTCCAGGCTTGAGTCCACCGGCTGCTCGTGCACCCCGAACCACGCCACGACGCGAAAGCCCAGGCCACCGCGAGAACCGGCGAGGTCGCGCAGGCGCGCGGCGGCCTCGCCATCGCCGACCAGGCACACGGTGCGAACGTTGTAGCCCCTGCTGCGCAGCCAGCGCAAGCCCAGGCGCAGCCCGACATGGGCAGCCGGCAGTATCGCCGCCGCGAGAGCGAACCACGTGCCGATCCACAAGCGCGAGTAGCTGGCTCCGGTCTTTAGCGCGAACAGCAGTCCCGTGAACAGCAGGAAAGTCGCGCCCCACCCGACCCACAGCAACCCGACCTCGTGCCCGATGCTGCCGGCCCGCCAGGACCGGTACAACCCCAGTTCCGCGAACAGGAAATTGGCGATCAGCAGCGCGATGACAACGGCCGTGCCCTGCGCGGAGTCCAGCGCCGGGGCGCCGAAGCGCAGCCACGCCGCCGCGTAGGCGCATGCGCCGACCAGCAGTGCGTCCGCGAGTCGCTGCAGGAACGCGACTTCGCTGGAAAACTCCTTGAGACGGCCACGTTGGAGGGGCATCGGTGTGGGTAAGCCCGCGCCCGGACGACGCGGACAGGCCTTGGAAAAGACAGGTGCGGGTAGACCGCAAGCATACCCTGTCACTCCGCGAAAACCCCACCCTTGCAAGCATTCATCTTGCGTGGAACCAGGTTTAGCTGGCTGTTGAAGCCCCGCATAAGGCCGCAGATCCGCGCGAGCACGCTGCGCGCGTCGAATCGCGGCGCCTCCGGGATCTCGATGGCCTGTTAACAGCCTGTTAACGCCCGATCAATCCGGGCCCTGGGCACCCGGCTGGGGGTGGCTCTGCGCCGGAGCCGTCACACTGAACAAAAGATCGGGCGCCCGCCACGGCAACGGCCTCCTGCCCAGGTTCAGCGAACCGCTGCTTCCCAGCAGGCAGACGCCGCGCTGCAGGCAGACCGCCTGCGGAG
>JAKBCY010000086.1 GCA_021807445.1 Pseudomonadota bacterium | reverse complement strand
CCCCATAGCCCACGCTTGCGCTCGCGGGAATGTTCTGCACGCTGATGATGCGGGTGACCAGGCTCATTGCAGGGCGCAGATCCCAATGCTCGGCATCGGGTGCCAAGCCCGTGGGTGAGCCGCCATACAGCATGATGCCGGGGCGCACCCAATCACCCAGGATTTCAGTTGCCGTGTTGCGCTGCATCTGTTGATGTCGGCCTTGCGCCGCGGGCGGCGCAAGGCTCGGGCGCGGCTGGCGCCCTGGCATGCCTGGTCCCGCGCCCGCTTGGACGCTAGCCATTGGACGGACCACGGGCGCTTGCGTGACGTGATTGTGCTGGTTGTTGCCGTGCAGGAGCAGCGCAGCGGAATTGCACAGACTGCGCTCACCGGGCAAAAGTCCGGCGGTGCGCTGGAACAAATCGAATGCGTCCGCGGCCCCCAGAGGGCCGTCGGCCATGGCAAAGTGCGTCATATGGGTGATCTCGCCAACAGCCGGGCATTGCTGCAGGCGTTCCCAAGCCGAGTGGTATTGCTCCGGCGCAAATCCCAGGCGGTTCATGCCGGTGTTCATCTTGAGGAACACGCGGTGGGCGCGGGGCTTGCGGCGAGCGGCAAGCCAGTTCAGTTGGGCCACATCATGCACCACGTGCCACAGATTGAGTCGTTCGCAGAGTTGAAGGTCATCCGGGCCGAAGCAGCCCTCAAGCAGCAGGATCGGGCCGCCCCAGCCTAGCGCGCGCAGCGCCTCTGCTTCGGCCAGGTCGAGCAAGGCGAAGCCGTCTGCAGCGCGCAGCGCAGGAAATACGCGGTCGACCCCGTGGCCATAGGCATTAGCCTTGACGACGGCCCACACCTTGGCATCTGCTGCGGCACGGCGTGCGCGCGCAAGGTTGTGGGTGAGGGCGCTTTGGTGAATGGTGGCTCGAATGGGGCGCGGCATGGGTTTTGGGAGGTGATGGCGCAGTGTAGTTCGCCGCATATTGTCGTTCCCGCCCTGTGCTATAAAGCCGCAGCCCGTTGGCAACGCGTGGTCTGCATCTGGTGCGCGTGCTCGGGCTGCGACAGCCCGAGCACGCGGCGCCCATCGGGATTGGGCGGGCATCAGCCGGGTGATTGCCGGGCGCCTGTGGCACTTTCCGATTTTCCATTTCGATAGACACGCCCGGACCGCACCCGCTGAGGGATGACGAAGCGATGAAAAGAGGTTTTTACTGGATCATGGCTGCGCAATTTTTCTCGTCGCTGGCCGACAACGCGCTTCTCATTGCATCCATCGCTCTGCTGGTGCAACTTCAGTCGCCAGGCTGGATGACGCCGCTGTTGAAGTTTTTCTTTACCGTCTCCTACGTGTTGTTGGCGCCCTTTGTGGGAGCTTTTGCGGATTCGCTCCGGAAGGGGCGGGTGATGTTTGTCACCAATGTCGTCAAGCTCGTGGGGCTCATGCTCATGCTTGTGAGCGTGCATCCGCTGCTGGCATACGGTGTGGTCGGACTTGGGGCTGCCGCCTACTCGCCAGCCAAATACGGCATCCTCACCGAACTGCTGCCGCCACAGCAATTGGTGGCGGCCAACGGCTGGATCGAGGGCACCACGGTGGGGTCGATCATCCTCGGCACCGTCTTGGGCGGCTTTCTCGTCAGCCAGGCCGCCGGCCACTTTTTTCTCAACCTGCCGTTGCTGTCGCATCTGGGCATCGCGACTGTTGCCGAGGCCGCGCTGGTGGTGATCGCGTTCATCTACGTCATTGCCGCACTGTGCAACCTGAAGATTCCTGATACCGGCGCACGCTACCCCCACCAGACGGCCCACCCGGGCAAGCAACTGGTTGAATTTCTTCATTGCACGAAGGTCCTGTGGACCGACAAGCTCGGCCAGATCTCCATGGCCGTCACCACGTTGTTCTGGGGCGCTGGGGCCACGCTGCAATTCATCGTCATCAAATGGGCCGAGCACGCATTGGGCCTGGACCTGAGCAAGGCGGCGACACTGCAGGCCACCGTCGCGTTTGGCGTGGCGGCTGGCGCCATGTGGGCTGCAGCCCGGGTTCCGCTGAAAAGGAGCCTGAACGTGCTGCCCGTGGGCATCGGCATGGGTATTTTGTGCATGGTGCTGGCGCTGTACACACGCGACCTGATTCCTGACACGCAGCTTGCCATCGGCCAGATGCATCTGCCCCTGTACTTGTTGCTGGCGGGGACCGTCATGGTGGCCATTGGTGCAATGGCCGGATATTTTGTGGTGCCGATGAACGCGCTGCTGCAGCACCGTGGCTATGTGCTGCTCTCGGCAGGGCACTCCATCGCGGTTCAGAATTTCAACGAAAATGTAAGTGTGCTGGCGATGCTGTCGATGTACGCACTGCTCATCAAGCTCGACTTGTCGATCCAGTGGATCATTGGGCTGTTTGGTGCTTTCGTGGTTGCCAACATGTGGTTGGTGATGCGCTGGAACGCACACAATATGCGTGAGCGCGACTGGACCAAGATCATTGGCGAGCCACGCCACGAAGCCGGGCGCTGAGTCGCATGCAAGCAACGATGGACGCCCTGCGCCTGGGGCCTTTGGTTCTCCCCTGGGGGCCACTTGTGCTGGTATTGGGGTACACCGTGGCGGTGTATGTTGCTGCTGCCGCACAGCGGCAGGGCCAAGGCAACGCCGAGCCTGCACTGTTGCCGCTCCTGGTGCTTGCGCTCGTGGCCGCGCGAGTGGCTTTCGTGCTTCGGCACAAGGCCGACTACCCTGACTTGCTGTCCATGGTGGATGTGCGTGACCGGGGCTTCGATGCGTGGTCGGGTTGGATCGCAGGGCTTTGCGCGATGGCGGTCGTGGCCTGGCGCAGGCCTGGATTGCGGCGCAGTCTGCCCATGAGCGGCGCAACGGGATCAGTCGTGGTGCTCGCCGCGTTTGCCCTGCTGCGCCTGGTCCAGCCCCCGAGCCTTCCGCTGCCGGCCATCAGCCTGCCCCGGTTGGGTGGCGGGGCCGTGGCGCTGCAAAGCCTGCACGGCCATCCCCTCGTGGTCAATCTCTGGGCCACCTGGTGCCCACCCTGCCGGCGGGAGTTGCCCATGCTCGTGGACGCAGCGGCAAACCCGCACGGCGAGCGCATCGTGCTGGTCAACGAGGGAGAGTCTGCGCAGGCAGTGAGCGCTTATCTGCAGGCCGCGAATCTGCACCCGCGCGAGGTGCTGCTCGACGCGAATCAGGTGTTGATGGCCCATTACCGATCGCCGGGATTCCCCACCACACTGTTTATTGGCGCCGATGGGCGATTGATCGCAATGCACATTGGCGAGCTTTCGGCGGCGACCCTAGCCCGGGACATTGCGAGAGCGCGCGAAGCCTCGCGCCGCTGAGTGGACATGCATAACGCCCGCCATACCCTGGTTGCCATTGCGGGGCTCATGCTCAACGCGCTGGTGTGGGGCGTGTCATGGTGGCCTTTTCGCCATCTGCATGCGCTTGGGCTCAACCCGCTGTGGGCAACCGCGCTGATCTACGGGGTCAGCAGCGCAGCCATCCTGGCATGGCGACCGCGGGCGCTCGGGGAGTTGTTCAGCACACCGCAGTTGTGGCTGATCGTGCTGGCGTCGGGGTCCACCAACGCAGCGTTCAACTGGGCCGTGACGCAGGGCGATGTCGTGCGTGTTGTCCTGTTGTTCTACCTGATGCCCGTATGGGCAGCCCTGCTCGCGCGCTGGCTCTTGGGAGAGCGTCTGACGACATTGGTGAGTGTGCGCTTGATGCTCGCGCTCGTGGGCGCGATGGTCGTGTTGTGGCCGCCGGGCGGTGGGCTTCCGCTGCCGCGGCAGCCGATGGATTGGCTGGGCATGGTCGGCGGATTTTTCTTTGCACTCAACAACGTGCTGCTGCGCAAGCTTGCGCAGACGCCGCCGGAAGCGCGCGGCCTGGCCATGTTTGCAGGCGGCACGCTCGTGGCCGGCGGCTTGGCCGCCTTACTCGCCGCGAGCGGATTGGGTAGTCCCTTGCCGGCGCCAAGCGCGCAATGGCTGGTTCCGGTCGCAGCGCTGTCGCTGGCCTTCCTTGTCGCCAATCTGGGACTGCAATACGGCGCCGAACGCCTGCCGTCAAATCTCACAGCCGTGGTGATGACGGCAGAAATCGTGTTCGCCAGCGGCAGCGCCGTCATTCTGGGAGCCGAGCAACTCAACCGCCAAGCGCTGATTGGTGGTAGCCTAATCGTGGCGGCCATTTTGCTTGCGGCGGTGCGCCCCCGGCGCCCGGCATTGCCAGTGCACCCGCCTCGGGAGACGCCAACTTGAAAGCTGTTGATCCGCATCCCGCACAGCCCCTGCCCGCCGTTCGCGGTGCATTTGATTTCTCGGCGGTCGACATTCATGGGCGATCGCAACCCCTGGCGCAATGGCGTGGCAAGGTGCTGCTCATTGTCAATACTGCGAGCCAATGCGGTTTTACTCCGCAGTATGCGGGCTTGCAGGCCCTACACCACGCCTACCGGAACCGCGGCTTTGAGGTGCTGGCCTTCCCCTGTAACCAGTTCGGGGGCCAGGAGCCCGGAAGCGCGGAGCAGATTGCCCAGTTTTGCCAGGCCAATTACGGTGTGGAGTTCCCCATGTTCGAAAAAATCGACGTCAATGGCTCGCACACCCATCCGCTATGGCGTTGGCTCAAGGATGAGGCCAGCGGCATGCTTGGCACCGAGATGATCAAGTGGAACTTCACCAAGTTTCTCATCGGCCGGGACGGCCAGGTCATTCGTCGCTATGCGCCTCAAACACAGCCGGACGCGCTGCGCGCCGACATCGAAATGGCTCTGGACGCTCCGGAGCCAGCAGCGGCGACGATGGCTTAAGTCCTGCGTCCGTGGGCTTTTTGCGCTCCTGGCATTGGGTGCGAAGTCGAGCCATCGCGGAGCCAGGGTTTCATTTGGCAAACACACTGCGTGGGCGCAAGGCCCGAGCGCGAAGGTGTCGGTTTTCAGCGTGATGGTTCGGAGTTCGTCGAATTTTTGCGCCTCAGAGCGATCAGGGGTTCGACCGCTGGTGCTCGCAGTTGGGGGCGATCGGGTTCGGCAGCGCGCAGTGGTGCAACTTCGTGAAGGCTTTGCAGACAGCGCCGGGTTAGGTCCTGGTAGGTGAGTGTGCCTTCGAGCTTCCAGGCGATTTCCTCCGCATTCAGTTCGCGGCGGACTTTCGCTGGCATGCCAGCGACGAGCGTACGCGCCGGGATCCTCATGCCGGCGGGAACGAAGGCACAAGCGGCGACGATCGCTTGCTCCCCGATCTCGGCATCATCCATGACCACAGCGTTCATCCCGACCATGGCATCGCGACGCACGGTGCAGCTGTGCAGGATGGCACCGTGGCCGATATGGCCATTGCGCTCCACGACCGTGTCGTGCCCGGGAAAGCCGTGCATGACACAACTGTCCTGCACGTTCGCCCCTTCGTCCAACACGATGCGACCGTAATCCCCGCGCAGACTGGCACAGGGTCCGACGTAGCAGCCGGGGCCAACGATGACGTCGCCAATCAGCACGGCGCTGGGGTGGACATAAGCCGTCGGGTCGACGACTGGAATCACGCCATCAATGGCGTAGCAGGGCATGGCTCTCTCCAAGGGTTTGTCCGGATGTTAGTTTGACTTGCATCAAACTTTTGTGAAGCTTAAGATTAACCGTCCGGTTGGTCAACATTGTTTTCACCCTGCGCAGCCGCGTCACCTCCACTTCGGCCCTTAAAAACTTTGCGATGGATCAATATTCACCATCCAGCTTGCTTGTCGAACGTCAGGGCGCAGTTCTGTCGCTCAAACTGAACCGTGCGCAGGCCCTCAATAGCCTGAACGCCGAGCTAACTGCGGCATTGCTGGGAGCATTGGACAGCGCAGCGTGCGACGAAAGCGTGCGCTGCGTGGTGATTGGCGGGGAAGGGCGTGCATTTTGTGCAGGGCAAGACTTGAAAGCCCCGGAAGTGGTCGCCGAAGCCGGCAGGCCCAAAGATCTCGGCGACTTGGTGGAGCGCCACTATAAGCCTCTGACGCTGCGACTGCGGTCGATGCCCGTGCCGACGCTCGCCGCCGTCGGGGGTGTTGCAGCAGGCGCAGGAGCGTCGCTGGCGCTTTTGTGCGACGTCGTCGTGGCCAAGCGCAGCGCCGTCTTCATCCAGGCGTTTTCGGCGATTGGTCTCGTACCCGACAGTGGCGCGACGTGGTTGCTTCCGCGCCTGGTTGGCCGCGCTCAGGCGCTGGGCATGGCGATGCTGGGGGACAAGCTGCCGGCGGAGCGGGCCGCGCAGTTGGGGTTGATTTGGACATGTGTCGACGATGACGTCTTCGACGCCGAAGTGCAGGTCCTGGCCGAGCGTCTTGGCCGATTGCCGGCCAAGGCCCTGGTGAAGACACGGGCCTTGCTGGATCAGGGGTTGAACTGCTCGCTCGAGCGGGCACTCGATGCCGAGGCGCAGGCCCAGCGTGAACTCGGCTTTGCCCATGACTTTGCCGAAGGCGTCGCAGCGTTTGCGCAAAAGCGCCCTGCTCAATTCACGGACCGTTGAGCCAATGCACGCCCTCGCATTCTTCGATGCTTGGTGCCTTAGCGCCGCATGCGCGAGCGCCGCGCGGCGGTTGAGGGCGCCGGCCCCAATGCATGCATCCCCACTGGACAGGAGCTGATTGCGATGCTTGAACCCCCTCACGTTGCGGCTGTGGGTGCCGAACCGTCGGCGCAGAGCCGGGCCGAGCGCGTGCGCGACCGCATGCTCGCGCAAGACCATGCGACCAAAGCCCTTGGCATGGAGATCGTCGCCGTGGGGCCCGGAACCAGTCAGGTTCGCATGGCCGTGCGGCAGGATATGTTGAACGGCTTCGCCATTTGCCATGGTGGGCTCATCACCACGCTCGCAGACACAGCTTTCGCCTATGCCTGCAATACCTACAACGAGGTCACCGTGGCGTCGGGGTTGGGTATCGACTTCATCGCGCCTGCCAAACTCGGGGACGTGCTTGAAGCGACCTGCGTCGAGCGCGCTTTAAGCGGGCGTACGGGGGTGTACGACGTTGTTGTCAGCAATCAGCGCGCGCAGCGCGTTGCATTGTTTCGTGGGCGTTCTTACCGGATCAAGGGCAGGGCGGTTGTCGACACCATGGGCCTTGAAACGCCCGACAACCACGCATAGCCAAGGAGGAGGAAACAGCCATGCTAAGCCCCAATCGAGCTGCGCTCGATCCCATCGAAATGGCAAGTCGGGATGAAATCAGCGCCCTGCAGCTCAAGCGCCTGCAGTGGACCCTGCGCCATGCTTATGAAAACGTTCCTCACTACAGGCACGCTTTTGATGCGCACGGCGTGCATCCGGATGACTTGCATAGCCTGCAGGACCTGGCCAAATTTCCCTTCACGGGTAAGTCCGATCTGCGCGATCACTACCCCTTCGGCATGTTCGCCGTGCCGCGCGACCAGATTGTGCGGATCCACGCCTCTTCAGGCACGACAGGCAAGCCAACCGTGGTTGGGTATACGAAGCGCGACATCGACACCTGGGCCAACCTGGTGGCGCGATCCATCGTCGCCGCAGGCGGAAAACCTGGCGACACAGTGCACGTGGCGTACGGTTATGGCTTGTTCACTGGGGGGCTTGGTGCCCATTATGGCGCGGAGCGCCTTGGCTGTACCGTGATTCCGATGTCGGGAGGACAGACCGAGAAGCAGGTCCAGATCATCCGTGACTTCAGACCCGACATCATCATGGTCACGCCAAGCTACATGCAGGTGATCATCGAGGAGTTCGCACGCCAAGGCCTTGATGCGCGCGACTGTGCGTTGCGCATCGGCATTTTTGGCGCGGAGCCCTGGACCGAGGCGATGCGGCGGGAGATCGAGTCGAAGAGCAGTCTGAAGGCCATGGACATCTATGGTTTGAGCGAAGTCATGGGACCGGGGATTGCCTGCGAGTGCGTGGAAACGCAGGACGGGCCCGTGATCTGGGAGGACCACTTCTACCCGGAGATCATCGATCCGGTGACAGGCGCGGTGCTGCCAGACGGCAGCGATGGCGAGCTGGTGTTCACCACACTGACGAAGGAGGGACTCCCCATCGTTCGGTACCGCACCCGCGATTTGACCAGCCTCATGCCGCCAACGGCGCGCGCATTTCGCCGCATGGGCAAGATCGTCGGGCGCAGCGACGACATGCTCATCGTGCGCGGAGTCAACATGTTTCCGACGCAGATCGAGGAAATCGTGCTGGAGCACGACCGACTCTCGGGTCAATACCAGATCCACCTCAGCCGCGACAGCCATCTCGACAAGGTCGAGGTGCATTGCGAATTGCAGCCTTCCGTTGGGTATGCGTCCGATACCGAGCGCCAGAGGATCGCTGACTGGGTGATGCACCGCATCAAGACGCTCGTGGGCATCAGCACCCATGTCTATGTGTTGCCCCCCGACTCGATCGAGCGCACCCTCGTGGGCAAGGCCCGGCGCGTGATTGACCACCGCCCCAAGAGCAGCTGAGCGGGGCCACGGACGAGGATCGCAGTTCGAACACTCAAGGAGTCGCACCATGTACACGCAAGCGATGGATCTCATGCCAAAGGGTTCGGATGCGCCTGAAGCGGCGCGCTCGGAAACCGAGCAGCAGTTGCTCAAGCGCTTCGACGCCCGCATCGACGACGGCGGATTTATCGAGGCCAAGGACTGGATGCCTGCGCATTACCGCAAGACGCTCGTTCGCCAGATCAGCCAGCACGCGCATTCGGAGATCGTTGGCATGCTTCCCGAGGGCAACTGGATCACACGGGCGCCCACGCTCAAGCGCAAGGCCATTCTGTTGGCCAAGGTTCAGGATGAAGGCGGGCACGGGCTGTATCTGTACGCCGCCGCTGAAACGCTCGGCAGTTCGCGTGACGCGATGATGGACGCTCTGCACACAGGGAAGGCCAAATACAGTTCCATCTTCAATTATCCGACGCTGACCTGGGCCGACATCGGCGTGGTCGGCTGGCTGGTGGACGGCGCAGCCATCATGAATCAGGTGCCGCTTTGCCGCTGCTCATACGCACCGTACGCGCGGGCGATGATTCGCATCTGCCGCGAGGAGAGCTTTCACCAGCGCCAGGGCTTTGATGCCTTGCTGACCATGATGCGAGACGGCACCCAGGCGCAGCGTGACATGGTGCAGGATGCGGTAAACCGATGGTGGTGGCCCAGCTTGATGATGTTCGGCCCGCCAGACGACGCAAGCACTCACAGCGCCCAGAGCATGCGCTGGGGCATCAAACGCATTTCCAACGACGACCTCAGGCAAAAGTTCATCGACGCCACGGTTGAGCAGGCGAAGGTGCTCGGGGTGAGCATGCCCGATCCGCACCTGCGCTGGAACGAGGAGCGCAAGCACTATGACTTCGGTCCAATCGATTGGGATGAATTCTGGCGCGTCATTGGTGGCAACGGTCCCTGCAACCGCGAGCGCATGAGCGCACGAGTCCAGGCCTGGGAGGAGGGCGCCTGGGTGCGTGAAGCGGCCATGGCCCATGCCGCCAAGCGCGAAATGGCCCAATCCCAGGCTGCCTGAAAACGTGATTTCGGAGACGCATGATGAGCGAGAAGCAGAACGAATTGGCAAATGCCAGCACGAACGAAAGCTGCAGCGCAGCCAGCGAGTGGCCCTTGTGGGAAGTTTTCGTGCGTAGCAAGGCGGGACTGGACCATAAGCACAGCGGCAGTCTGCACGCGCCGAGAT
>JAKBCY010000085.1 GCA_021807445.1 Pseudomonadota bacterium | reverse complement strand
CCGTGGACAAGGTCGTGAAGGCCTGGGGCGGGGTGGACGTGCTGGTGAGCAACGCCGGGGTGCAGATCGTGCATCCGGTGGAGGAGTTCCCCTTCGCCGAGTGGAAGAAGATGCTGGCCATCCACCTGGATGGGGCCTTCCTCACCACCAAGGCCTGCGTGCCCCACATGAAGGCCTCGGGCCGCGGCGGCTGCATCATCTACATGGGCTCGGTGCACTCCAAGGAGGCCTCGGTGCTCAAGTCGGCCTACGTGACGGCCAAGCACGGACTGATCGGCCTGTGCAAGACGGTCGCCAAGGAAGGCGGCAAGCACGGCATTCGCGCCAACGTGATCTGCCCCGGTTTCGTGCGCACCCCGCTGGTGGACAAGCAGATTCCCGAGCAGGCCAAGGAGCTGGGCATCAGCGAGGCCGACGTGATCTCCAAGGTCATGCTCAAGGAAACCGTCGACGGCGAGTTCACCACGGTGCAGGACGTGGCCGAGGTGGCGCTGCTGTTCGCGGGCTTCGAGTCCAACGCGCTGACCGGCCAGTCCCTGGTGGTCAGCCACGGCTGGTTCATGCAATAAGGCAGGGCCCCGCGCCCCCGTGCTCGCGCGGGGCGCGCCAGCGCAGGATCGGCGCCGGGGCTATGGCGCCCCGGGTTCAGCGCCGCGTGCCGAGGCGGCGCGCGCCCGGAAGGCAGGCGCCCATCAGCGCACCCAGCACCGCCAGCCCGATACCCGAAAGCAGGGGCAGCGGCAGGCGGAACAGGTCGGGAATGTCGCTGCACAGCCCGTCGGCCCGCAGCAGCCAGGGCGCCAGCGCCGTCACGCGCCAGGCATTGATGCGCGTGGCCAGCGGGTCCAGCCCGCAGGTCTGCGCCGGGTGGAAGAACAGCCACATGTGCTGGGCCGCGAACACCAGCCCGGCCAGCACCGCCAGCAGACCCAGCCAAAGCGCCCCGCGCGCAAGCGCCGGGCTGCGCAGCGCGAAGCCCAGGGCTGCCAGCAGCGACAGGACCAGCACCCCGAGGTAGGCCATGCGCTGCAGCACGCACAGCGCGCAGGGCAGGGCGCCCTGTGCCATCTGCACCCACACCGCACCGCCCAGGATGGCCACGCAGGCCAGCGCCACGAACAGGTTGATGATCAGGAACCAGGGAGACACGGAGCGATTGCGCGAGATCGACATGGGAAGGGTGCGGAACATCGGTTGGGCGAGCAAGCCTGCGGCCCCGCGGACCATGGCAGCCCGCGTTCGCCCATGCTCCGGAGAGGTCCGGACATGGGGCTACGAGGGGTGGGTACTAACCCTCGCCTAGAATACCAGCTTCGGGGTGTAGCGCAGCCTGGTAGCGCATCTGCTTTGGGAGCAGAGGGTCGGAGGTTCGAATCCTCTCGCCCCGACCAAATTTTTCAAGGACTTGCGAGAGCCGGCCATAGGCCGGCTTTTTCGTGGGCGGGGTTTGTTGCCAATCTGTTGCCAATTGGCGCAGGCAGCAGCGGCTCGCGTTGCGCATGGCCGACACTGGCAGGCACTGAACGGCCCGCACAGGGCCGTGGGGCTGATGCGGCACCCAGGGTGCTGCGGCTCACGCCCAGTCGTTGCCAGGCGCCTGTATGGGCGCATGGGCGGCATCGTCAGTGCCAGGGGCAAGGTCCGATCCGGCTTCGGCCATCTGGTGGCGCCGCTCCTCGCGCAATTCCGCGACCTCGCTGGCAAGCCGGGCGGTGAGCATGGTCAAGGCACTTGGCATCTTGTCGGTGACGAAGCGCCGGATCGCGGCGATCACTTGTTCCAGGCCCCAGGGCTGAACGTCGGGCTTGCTCGGCGGTGCGACGCGGTCGTGATCGAACTCCAGCACCATGCCGAAGTCCACCTGCACATTGCGCGGCCTTGGTCCTTCGATCAGTGCATCCGTGCGCGCCTCGACCGCGTAGAGATAGTGCGGATCGATGTGGATCACTCGGCCCTGCTCGGGCTCATGCTCGCCGGCTGCGCGGGCCTTCAGGCGCCAACCCAGCTGAGGGTAGGGCGCGATGATCGAGCGCAGGCGCTGCACCTGAGCTTCCGAGACTGTGCGCTCGCGCTCGGCCTTGCGAGCGCGATCCTTCTCACGCAGCAAGGCATGGTTCAAACGATCGGCAAAGCGCGCAACCTCCTCGGCGGAGTAAAACGATTGCACGGCAGTCGTCGGCCTGCTGCCGAGCAAGCCCTTCTCGGTGCCGGTGACCACCGTGACCTCGACCGGCTTGGGCATCGCGGCATCGATCTGAGCACGCTGATTGGCCAGCCGCGCCGTGTAGTGCTTGATGCGCTTCTCAAGCGTGGAAACCCGGGCCGCATCGACGCTGGCTTGGGCCTGCATCTTGGCGAGGTCCGCGTGAGCGTCGTTCAACCGGGACTCGGTGGTGCTGGCCTTGGCCTGCAGTTCCGCAAGGTCGACGGCCACGGCCGCGACTTGTCGCTGCTTGGCCGCAAGCTCCTTCGGCAGATCGGCATGCAACTGTCGGACGCTGCGATGGACGACCTTGCTGCGGTCGTCGCCGCGCTGCATGCGCTGAATCACCGGGATGCCGCGTTGAATGCCCATCGGCGCGAAGGCCAGACCCGCAAGGTCCTGCAGGTGCGTCCCTTCGCGCCGCTGGAACCGCTGCAGTACCGCGCGGCCATCAGCGCCGACGCCTTCGAGCACGAAGTGGTAGTGCGGTGCGGACTCGTCACCGTGATAGACCAGCGACACCAGCCTGGCGCCGTGCCCGTGGGTTCGCACGATCTCCTCGACCAAGGCGAGGGCGCGAGCGTGCGCTTGCTCCAGGTCTTGCTGCACGAGGGGCTGCGCGGCGCGCGAGAAGGTGACGATGCCTTCCACAAGCAAGGCTTGCTTGCGCTGTACCTTCTGCCCGACCCGGTTCCGGTAACGCTCGGTGCTGGCGAGCGCTGCCGCCTTGAAGTCGCCGGCCTCCGGGCCGAACAGGACCGCGTTCAGATGCGCGCGTGCCGGATCGACGTACCCCGGTGGCGGGCCTTGACGCAGGTTGTGGCGAGCGACGAACGCCAGGCGGGTCGCAGGCACGCCGGCCAGGCGCACCGAGACCCGAGGCAGCAGTTCCTCGGCATGTTCATGGTTCAGCATGGTTCCACCTCCATCGAGCCGCACACGGTCTCGTTGTAGAGGCGATCGCATTAAGCGGGAATAGCCGAGGCGCGATGATCGAGGCCGTCAGCGCACCAGGCGACATCAGACCACCGCGTGGGGTTGGGATGGTTTCGAAAGGAAGGGGCACCCTTCCTTCGCCTACAGCACCCGAAGGGTGCTAGTGGGTTGAGGGCCCTCCCGCCCGCGAGCAGCCCTTCGAGCTCGAAGCGATCGCCCGGTGCGACGCTTGCCGCGCGAAGCCCGTACCCCAACCGCAGGCCAGGCCACGTCGGCGTCTGGCGCTCCGGCGGCTGCGAGGATGGTGCCGACCGCAACCACCCACGACAACGGCGCAACCACAACACACGCCACCGCCACGGCGCCCCCACCAGCGCCACCACGCGCCACGACCCCCGCACAAGCCGCCACGGCGGCTCGTGCGGGGCAAACATCTGCCAAGGGGAAGCGGTCTGCGCCCCGCCTCATGGAGACGACAACCGTCTCGTGCGGGCGGCGTGCCAGCACGGCTCTCACGAGCAGGTTGGTCCCTGGCATCGGGAACCTGCGCAGGGCCTCTTGGGGTGGGGCGCTGGCGCCCGGGTGTGGCTTCCGTGGCCGCATGAGGTGCGGGTGAGCGCCGCCCATCCTACCTGCGGTGCCCAGAATGGCCGCGAACAATGGTCTATTGTGCGACGTGAAATATTGGCCGCGCGGCCTTGAACCAGAGAGTAACTGAGAGGAACCGCGTCGCTGCAGGGCCAACTTTCTCCTTCGGGAGGCAGCGAAGGCCAACATGAAAGCTAAGAGGGCGAACTCGTATTTCGTTCGTTAATTTCACGCAGAAGGTCCGCATCAGGAAATTTTGGTAGCCTGTAGCATTCTCTCCTTGAACGTTGGAGCGCACGCAGGCGAGTAATGTGCGGAGGTATGATGTCATTCGTTAGCTCCGCAGCGGATAGCGCTTCGAACGTCCCGGTTACCTTGTTCCATCGTCCTGGCCTTTGCGCATCCATTTCTATGCGGAACAGCAAGTCGATAACTCTGAGTTCTTCCTGCAATATGCCCAGCGTAGCGTAGAGCGCTTTGAGGGCATCTATGGACACAAGTATCTGATAAGCTGAGCTAGAGTGGTCTACGAACGCACCGATGCCATTCTTGTGGTCATAAATATGATGATGGACTATCGCGTTTCGGTAACCTCTAGCTTTTTGGATTTGTGCGAAGCAGTCTTCAATGCAGCTTCGGGCATCCGAATTTAGTAAGGTGGAGTGCGATAGGCTTTCTTTGAGTAAGGTTATTTTGCTGTTTGTGCTGAGCTCTTTTTCGATCGATATGCGGAGCCAGATAGGTGTTTTTGCAAATAATATAAAAGACCCAACAAAATCAAGCTGCGCCTCTATTTGATTCCATCTCAAAGCGATGGCTCCTATCTCCGAAAGTTGCTCCAACGTATATGCCTTCTTCGGATCAAATTCAAACACCTTCGGCCTAAGGCTGGGATCCTTTGGCACTCGACGCTTCATGGTCTCACTTCCGTCGGGACCTTGTTTGGTGCGAAGCGCTTTTGCCGTTGTTAGGTTTTTGACCATGGTTTCGTCCCTGAATGCTGTTCAAGCGGCCTGTCTAAGGTGCGACGCTGGTCAAAGGCTTCCTTGTCCTCTCGAGAGGCACGACGCCAAAATGTTGGCAAGATTTCGGAGTCGGAGCCCCTCAACCAACCCTTTCTGAGCGTCCGCAAGTTCGCCCAGCTTTAGTGCTGTGCTATGAAGCCAAGCGCTTTCAATTTTCAGCTTATCGATGGCGTATTGAGTTCTGTAACGGGTCCGAAAGATGGCACCAAGTACGTTCGTCTTTTCATAGGTACCGTCTCTGCAGAAGTCAAGAAAGGCGTCTTCGCTCATTCGGTGGAAGATAGGTATGAAGCATAGGTCGCCCCCGTCGCTGAAGTGTCGAGCGGCCTCTCGTATGTTGCTGCGAAGCTCTTGGAGAATAGAGGCTGCATACGCGGGGAGCCTCTGCTCCCAGAGGTGAAGGAGTCCGTCCGAGATGTGCTTATTGAGCTGAGAGAATTCCGGCAAATTTGTGCCGGCGAAGCCTAAACCACCCCAGCCGATGCTATCGAGTTCGTCGCCACTTCCGCCCGCCGCCAATACTTCAGCACAGAAGGCGCCTCGAATGGCAAGTTCATCAAAGCAGCTTTTGGCGATTTCCAACCACTGAGGTGCAGATTTGGAACTTAAATCAACGGTCCCAAGCCGCATCAGGAGTCCGGCCACATGTCGAAACTCGCCGAGCGAAGTGTATTGTTGATTTGCAAATTTCCTTTCGACGGCTTCGAGTAATTGTTGAAGCACTTTGCCATCTAGCTCGTAGTAATGCCATAATTTTTGCCATTCACTAAGGCGCGATTCGAGGCAATACTTGCTATTGGAGATTGCGCTGTTCAGTTGTTCAAAGTCGAAAAGGCCGGTCCTGAAGACATTCCCCCAAGCAGATTCTGGGATCGGTCCCTCGAGCCAAACGAAGCCAGTGTATTTCGTTGTAAGTTCTTCGAATTTTTCGCGCAAGGGAGTAGACTCTACGCCCGTGAGTGCGTTCCATTTTTCGAACGGGCTGTGCGATAGCTCCGCTGGGGTGAGTTTTCCGGATCTTATCTCGAGGCTGTATATCAAGTAAGAGGAGAGAAGATCGCCCATTAATAATTGATCGCTAAGGAACTCGTTTGAAAGGCCTCTTGTTAGTTCGATAAACCATTGCAGGGCCTGCCGCAAATTTCGAAGATTGTTGTACCCGGACGCGGCATATATTTCTATAATTTGCCTTTCGCGCTCGTGTAGCAGGGTGAGCGCCTTCCCTGGCGCGAGTTCGCTTAGGAAAATATTTATTGCACTTTCGGGGTCCGATTCTACTCGGTAAGAAAAGCCCACAATTTTCTCTTTGGTCCGGCTGTAATAAGCGCCTGAAGTGGGTGGTGCGTCAGTGGGGTGTTCTGTTTCTGCTGTGAGATCTTGTACCAGCTCTCCTTCGTTTGCCACTAGGATTGCCTTTAGGCCGAGGTGTTCTACAAAAAAATTTATGTATCCCATCAACTCGCGCAGTGGTACGTTGCATCTCTCGATGTCGTCAAAAATAATGGCGTGATCGTTGCTCTGCTGAAAAAACTCAGCGATGCTTATATCCGGTAGGCTGATGGATAGGGCAATGCTTTCGCCTTGCTCGGAAGGAAGATCGATCTTCAGTGCACTTTTCAATAGGCCGCTTGCGAGCCTTCCCGCGAACTGAACGCGCTTATCAGAGAGGACTGGATGTGTAAGCCGGAATAATTCCGATTCGATGGCGGCAATTGAGCTTAGGCCGTATAAGCTCAGATAGAGGGCCTTCCCGCCGGTTGCTTCAAGATCGGATATTGACTTCTTGATTAGCCAGGTCTTTCCGCTTCCCCAGTCGCCGGTCAACATAATTGCGTATAAGGGGCTGTAGGGCGCAGCGTAGTATTGCTGAAGAGCCTTCAGAATGGTCTCATTGGTGGGGTTCAAGGGCGTCCTCCTGGCGGGCTGCTAGAGATTTAATGTGGGCGATCAGAAAGGCGGCATGTCGATGCGATGCACGCAGCACCTTAGTTGCTGGCGCGCCCGGTCTTGATCTGCTTTGCGCCTGCGGTGAAGGATGGGTGCGGCGAAAGAGGTCGGCTACTTCCAGGTTCATGGCGGCTACTAATACTTCAATCGCATCAAGCGAAGGGTTGCCACCTCCACGCTCAAGCTTTTTATGTAACTGCTAGCAAAGCCGTAGTGGTCGGCAAAAGCCTCCTGGCTCACGCCTTGGCTAAGGCGAAGCTCCCGGACACGGGCCCCGAAGTGACGTCGTAGGGTGGCGCTCATGTCAGCACTGTTGTGGCTTGTGGGCTCGATCTGGGCTCCGATTTCTGGCGACAGCGGCATCTGCAAGGATATCCCCAGCTTCCCTTCTGTCATTTCCTGCGGCGCACTCATTGCTTCTCGCAGTTCATGGTTCTCAAGCCATTTTTTCAACTTTTCAGGCAGCTGAAACGTTGGCAGGTTAAGGTTGGACTGGATCATTGCCGGGTTTTGAACATTTCCCTCTACGCGCGCACCCACGATGCGATAGGGGGCACGGGCCTTTCCTGGGGATGCGGTTCAGCTCATCATTTACCTACTCAACGAGTTCTGCATGCCTGATGTTGTGCATGATTACCTTAGTGTTGAGCAACGCTGCGTTCAGCGACGCATTATCATCAGCGAGCGGGTCGATGATTTCGTCAAGCAGCTTCATTCTGCACCCCTTCGTTGCATGTTGGTCACAGCGTCCTGGAGTGCCTGTCAGCGGCTTCCGACGTGTGCCGTGATTGAGCGACCGTTAGATGGTACGTGGTCGACCGACTCATCCTGAGCGGGGGCAAACGTTGCCCGCGAGGGGCGTAGGCGGGCTACCACGACGGCTGTAGAACGCCAAAGCCGATGTGGGAACGCTCCCTCGTAGGTTCCGGACAGCGATCTCTCGGTACCATATCCTCACCTCGCCTTCGCGACAACAGCAACGGTCCATCGATGAAGATCACCGACGAACAGACGCAGGCCGGCTACGAAATTGCCAGCGCCGTGTATGACGGCGCGATGTCAGCTAAGGCGGGTGCGCAACGGCTTCACGCCGAGCACGGAGTGAATGCAGCTTCTGCACAGGACTTCATCACGATCTTCAAATCGATGATGGAAGGCAAGGCGTACCACCGGACTCTCAGCATCCCGGCGACGCGCTATTTCTTTGACCGCCTTGCGGCCGAGCGCGGACCTGTTGCGTTGGCGAACGCGATCGAGGCGACACGCCAGCACCTCGACTACTACGAGAGGCTGGAAAAGGGCGGGGCACAGCCGACGAAGCGGGCAATTCTCCGGGAGTACGCCGCACACCCCCCTCAGCTAAAGGACCTTGGCCTGATCAACGAGGAATTCGCCCGCAAGGTAGAAACGTCTGCCTCCGACAGCCCCGATGCAAGGCAGGCTCGCCTGCGTACCGCTGTATCGCGTCCGGCCAAAGTGAGGGTAACGACGGAGACATTCGTCCGCAACCCAGATGTTGTTGCAGAGACCTTGTATCGGGCGCAGGGGCGGTGCGGTCGTTGCGGGGAACCTGCGCCGTTCCGTCGCCGCCGGGACGGAACCCCGTATCTGGAAGTGCACCACAAAAAGCAATTGAAGGACGGCGGCGACGACACAGTGGAGAACGCGATCGCCCTCTGCCCCAACTGCCACCGGCATCAACACTTCGGCCCGCCAGATCGATAGGTAAGTACAAACAGCAGAGCAGTCGTAGCCGCAGGCCGAGCCCAATGGCTCTTCGGGTCGACATGCAGTCTTCGCCCAACCAACGTCGCATGCTCGGCCTGAACGGACTCTCGCCAGATTCGGCCTAGAGGCCGGTCACGACCCATTGCAGTCGGTCGCACACATTTCGAAAAACGGTCACTCAACGCTCCAGCGCCAATGCATCCAGCGGGCTCGCCGTGCCCCCCTCCGCCACTTTGAGCACATGGGTGTAGATCATGGTGGCGCTCACGTCCGAATGGCCAAGCAGTTCCTGCACCGTGCGGATGTCCGTGCCCGATTGCAGCAGATGCGTGGTGACGGAATGACGCAAGGTGTGCACGAAGACGGGCTTGGCAATCCCTGCGTCTGCGACGGCCTTCTTGATGGCGCGCTGGAGCCGTTCTTCAAACAAATGGTGGCGGCGCCCCACACCCGAGGCCGGGTCCACCGACAGGTTTGGCGACGGGAAGACCCAGAACCATCCCCAGCGATGCCCAAGGTTGGGATACTTCTGATCCAGCGGCATGCGGCGTCTGCACCCCGCCGCGCCCGGTTTGCCGGGCGCGTTCCCACAGCGCGCGGGCCTTTCGTATCTGCTGCCGCAAGGCTGGCGCAAGTGACTGCGGCAGCATGACCACCCGGTCCTTGTTGCCCTTGGCTTCGCGCACGATGATGACATGGCGATCAAAGTCCACGTCCTTGACGCGCAGGCGCAGCCCCTCCATCAAGCGCAGGCCCGTGCCATAGAGCAGCTTGGCCAGCAAGGCCATCTCACCGCCCCGGAACTGAAACAGCGCCGCCACCTCATCTTGCGTCAGCACACTGGGAATGCGGCGCTTCTGCGCCGGGCGGCTCACACCATCGACCCAGGGCAAATTCACCCCCAGCACCTCGCGGTACAAGAACAACAAGGCGCTGAGCGCCTGATTGTGCGTGGACGCCGACACATGGCGTTCATTCGCCAGCATGGTCAAAAAAGCCTCCACCTCGGCCGCCCCCATCTCACGCGGGGGCCGCATGACCCCGCCCCGCCCATGCCAGCGAATGAAAAAGCGCACCCAATACACATAAGCCTTCTCGGTGCTGAGGCTATAGTGCTACCGCGGCCTTGCCAAGAACACCGCGCAGCTGCACACGCTGTTCGCGCTGTCCAACCTCTGGATGGCGCGCCGACAACTGATGGAGGCGCAGGGATGAGTGCGTCCGCCGTGCGCGAAAACGGCCTCCGGCGAGGTCGAAATGACCGCCGGTGGACGCATCGCAGCGCGCAAATCGCTCGCAACCTCTGATGGGAATCATCTCGTGACCTTCA
>JAKBCY010000084.1 GCA_021807445.1 Pseudomonadota bacterium | reverse complement strand
CGACGATCGCCACGGCAAAGTTGATGATCACCGCATACAGGCCGATATAGGCTGGAATCACCATGCCTGCGATATGCAGCGCATAGCCGGATTTCTGGAATCCGGTGAGCGAAGCCGCCCAGATGCCCCAAACCAACCCGCACGCCCAACCGAGCAACAAGGCCTTGGGGTCAAACCACCGTGTATAGATGCCAGAGACGATGGCAGGCAAGGTCTGCAGGATGAGAATCCCCCCCAACAGTTGGAGCTGGATTGCGTAGGTCAGGGGCAGAAAAACGATGAAGAGAAGCGCCCCGAACTTGACAATCAATGACACCAGTTTGGCCATGTCGGTCTCTTTTTGGACCGAGCACGTTGGATTGATGTACGCCTTGTAGATGTTGCGCGTGAACAGGTTCGATGCCGCAATCGACATGATGGCGGCGGGCACCAACGCGCCAATGGCCACGGCCGCAAAACCTACGCCGACAAACCAACTCGGGAAAAAGTGCAGCAACAGGCCCGGCATGGCGAACTGCGGGCCGTACTGTTTGAAGTACGGCGCCAACTCAGGCAGCTTCGCGATCCCCGAAGCATAAGCCACATAGCCCAGCATGGCGATAAGGCCCAGCATGAAGGAGTACGCGGGTAGGAACACCCAGTTGCGCCGCAGCGTGTTTGGCCCTTTGGCTGCCAGCACCGCGGTCGTCGAGTGCGGGTACAGCATGAGCGCCAGCGCCGAGCCAAAGGCCAGGGTGCCATAGAAGGAAACCAGTCCGGTGTTTCCATTCTTGATTGGGGGCAGCAGCAGGTGCGCCTTTGGAATGGCCGCAAAAATGTTGGCGAAGCCTCCCAGCTTGATGGGAACAACGATGATGAGCGCGATGACCGTTACATACACGAGCACGTCCTTCACCACTGCGATCGACGCCGGGGCACGCAAACCACTTGTGTAAGTGAATGCCGCCAGAATCACGAAGGCAATGATGAGAGGGATATCGCCGAACAGGCCATGGCCTGTTGGAAAGCCCAGACCGCCAATCACCACCTGAATGCCCACGAGCTGCAGCGCAATGTACGGCATCGTGGCAACAATGCCCGTGATGGCGATGGCCAGAGCCAGCCCCTGGCTACCGTAGCGGCCAGCGACGAAATCCGACGCCGTGATGTAGTTGTGCTTGCGTGCCACCACCCACAGGCGCGGCAAAATGGCAAACACAAGTGGGTACACCAGAACCGTGTAGGGAAGCGCGAAAAAACCGAGTGCTCCAGCGCCAAATACCAGTGCCGGTACGGCAATGAAGGTGTATGCGGTGTACAGATCGCCGCCAATCAAGAACCAGGTGATCCACGAACCGAAGCGACGCCCACCCAGGCCCCACTCATGCAAATGGCTCATGTCACCCTTGCGCCAATGCGCCGAGATGAACCCCAGTACGGTAATGAAAACGAACAGCACGACGAAAACGACAGTTGCGACAATATTCATGGCTTCAGTCTCCGCTTCCAGGGGGCACCACCATCTTGTAAACAATGGCAATGAAGATTCCCGACAGCGGCACCCAGACGAGTTGCCACCAGTAGAAGAAGGGAATGCCGAGGAAGCTGGGCTCGAGCGTGTTGTAGAACGGCACGACGAGTACGGCAATGCAGGGGATCGCCAGCAGGATGACCTGCAGCATCCCCAGCTTGCGTACTGGGCTGGGATTGGACATAAAGACTGTCTCCAAAGTAAAAAAGTTGCGGAATTCCCGCACAAACAACACGCTTGGTGCAGGCGTGCCGCACTAGCGCTTATTCGTCAAAGATTAATGGCGAAACCGACAAAAGGCGCGTGACATCACGTGAGTTTTGTAACTTATCATTTCTTTATAAGGGTTTACGCGAGTATTCGTGCAGCCTCAGCGCCACGTTGTGGTGACTGACCGGTGACGATCGCAAACGAGAATCCATGCACACGGCTCGCTGGTTTCCCCAGCACGCCCATGCTCGCCAAGCGCGCCTCCCTACGCCGCGCGTTGGCTCCAGGCTCGTTCGACGCGCTTGACCGAAACCGGTGCCGGGGTACGCAACTCCTGCGCAAACAAGGCGACGCGCAACTCCTCCAGCATCCAGCGCAGCTCCACGAGCTGTGTGTCGATGGTTGCACCGCCCTGTTGCGCCCGCTGCCACTCGCGTTTAAGGCGTGCCAACAGCGGATCAAGCTCCGCTTGGCGCGCCGCGTCTCGCGCAGGATCGGCACGGAACTTGTCCAGACGGAGTTGCACCGCTTTGAGATACCGCGCCAGGTGCGACCGCCTCTCAGACGGCGTATCAAGCAGGAAGCGCTTGGGCACCAGCGCCTGAAGTTGCGTCGTGACGTCCGCATACAGGGTTACCTGCCCCTTGAAGGCGGCGAGCTTTTTGTTCGCCGTATTCCATTCCGTGAGGATCGTTGCGGCCAGGCGCCCCATTTCCTGCGCCAACAATTGCAAGCGCGGACGGCCCTCGGCCAACCGCTTCGCGAACGCTTGCGCATCAGCAGGCAATGGCTCCACCAGGAATGCCAGATCCAAAGCCGCATCAAGAATCTGTCGGCGCAAGTCCTCGGCCGTGCCCAGTGCCATATAAAGCATTGCCGCCTGCTGAAACCCTTGCAGGCCCTTTTCCGCCGCCCGGAGCGGCTCCCGCAGTTGCAGGGCAAATAGGCGCCGCAGACCTTGGCGATGCATGGAGGCTGCAGCCTCGGGGGTGTCGAACACGTCGAGCTGCACATGCTCCCCTCGATCCACCAGGGCCGGGAAGCCGATGAGGGTTTGGCCTCCGCGTCGGATTTCAAGCAGCTCCGGAAGGGTGTCGAAGCTCCAGTCGGTATAACGGGCTTCCGACGGTGCTGTATTCGGCGGCGACGGCCGCGCTTGAGCCGTCTCCTGCACTTCACCCATGGGCACTTGCGCGAGCGCGGCCGCGTGCGCGGGCTTGACCCGCACGCGCACATTCGCCAGGTTCTGGACAAGCGCGGCCTGCAACGCCCCCTGCCCCGTTGGCGCGCGCACCGCAGTCTGGAAGGCGGCGCGCGCGGCGTCAGCCAACTCGCTGCGCAAGCGCGCAATGCTGCGCCCCATGGCCAGCTGGCGGCCCTGCTCGTCGACAATCCTCAAATTGAACAGCACGTGCGGATCCAGCGCGTCCAGCTTGAAGTCTTCCGGGCGCGGAATCAGTCCGGTCTGCTCGCGCACCAGCACGCGCAAGGCATCAAGCAATTCACCCTGTGCGTAGCGGTCCGAAACGCTCAATGTGGCGGCGAATTCACGAGCCGTCTCTGGCAACGGCACCAAGCGCGAACGCAGCTTTTGCGGAAGGCTCTTGAGCAAGGCGGCAAGCTTGGTGCCTAGCATGCCAGGAACCAGCCACTGCAGCCGTGCTTCCGGGATTTGGTTCAGTGCTGCCAGCGGCACGGTGGCTGTGACGCCGTCGCGCGTACCACCAGGGTCAAAACTATAGGAAAGCGGCAATTCAAGGCTTCCAACACGAAGGCTCGAGGGGAACGCCTCGGTGGTCACACCCGAGGCTTCGTGACGCATCAGCGCATCACGTTCGAGAAAAAGCAAACGAGGCTGATCCTTGCTCGCTCGGCGGTACCAGGCGTCAAAGCTTGCACCGCTCATCACTTCCGAGGGTATGAACTGCTCATAAAAGGCCTCGATCAGCGCCGCATCAACCAACACGTCACGCCGCCGCGCCTTGTCTTCCAGCGTCTCCACCTCGGCGATCAGCTTGCGGTTGTGTGCGAAAAACGGCCAGCGGCAGTCCCATTCACCCTCCACAAGCGCGTGACGAATGAACAATTCGCGCGCCTCGGCAGGACTCACGCGCCCATAATCCACCCGACGCTGGCTGTAGACAACGAGACCATAAAGCGTAGCCCGCTCAAAGGCACTGACCTGGGCGGGTTTTTTCTCCCAATGCGGCTCCAGCAAGGTCTTCTGCAACAAGTGACCGCCGACGCGCTCGATCCACTGCGGTTCGATGCGCGCTACGCCACGCGCATACAGCCGCGTGGTTTCAACCAGTTCTGCAGCCATGATCCAGCGGCCAGCCTTGCGTCCGATCGGCGACGCTGGATGAATCAGGAATTTAATGCCGCGCGCGCCCAGATAGTGGGGTCCGTCGTCAGCCTTGCAACCCACGTTCCCCAGCAAGCCGGCCAGCAGGCTCAAGTGAACTTGCTCATCGCCAGCGGGCCCGGAATTCAGCTTCCAGCCCTGCTCGGCCACCACCGTCAAGAGTTGGCTGTGGACGTCGTGCCATTCGCGCATGCGCAGAGGCGAGAGGAATTCGCCGCGCAACTGCTCCTGCAGCTTGCGGTTGGATTTTTTGTGCTCCACAAGCCCGTGATAGTGGACCCACAGCTTAAGCCATCCGGCGAGCTCCGATGATCCCTCCACGAAACGTCTGTGCGCCGTGTCGGCCGCTTCTTGCTTATCAGCCGGGCGCTCACGAGGGTCCTGCACAGCCAATGCCGCTGCGATGATCAACACCTCGGCCAGCGCCCCCTGCTGGCGCGCCTCCAAAATCATCCGTCCCAGGCGTGGGTCCAGTGGCAATCGGGCAAGTTCTCGACCGAGCGGCGTGAGTTGGCGCTGGGCGTCGACCGAACCCAACTCGGTGAGCAACAGGTAGCCGTCGGCGATGGCCTTTCGCGGTGGCTGATCGATAAAAGGGAATTCCTCGATACTGTCCAACCCGAGCGCTTGCATGCGAAGGATCACCGCCGCCAGCGACGAGCGCAGAATCTCGGGGTCCGTAAACCGTGGCCGCGCATTGAAATCTGCCTCATCGTAGAGCCGAATGCAAATGCCATTGGCCACCCGCCCGCAACGCCCCGCACGTTGATTCGCCGCTGCTTGGCTGATCGATTCGACCTGCAACTGCTCGACCTTTTGCCGATAGCTGTAGCGCTTTACTCGCGCGGTTCCAGCGTCGATCACATAACGGATGCCAGGCACAGTGAGTGACGTCTCGGCCACATTGGTGGCCAGAACGACGCGCCGCGCACCGCCACTTTCGAATACGCGGTCTTGTTCGGCCTGGGACAGCCGCGCATACAGGGGCAGGATGTCGACCCCTCGCCTCGAGGTTTCGATGTGGTGCTTGCGCAAAGCCTCGGTGGTTTCGCGAATTTCGCGCTCACCCGGCAGGAAGACGAGGATGCCACCACTGCCCTCGCGCCAGAGTTCGTCCACCGCGTCGCAGATGGCGGCGAACAGGTCGCGCTCCTCACGCTGGGACTGCAAGCGCGGCTGAACCGCGCCTGCGGGCGACTTGTCAAGTCCAGGCTTGCCGGAGGTGTCCAGGCCCACGGGCTGCCAACGCACCTCCACCGGATACAGCCGTCCCGAGACCTCGATGACCGGTGCGGGTCCGCGCACGCCTTCAAAATGGTGTGCGAAGCGATTGGCATCAATCGTCGCTGACGTGATCACCACCTTCAGATCAGGTCTGCGCGGCAGGATATTGCGAATGTAGCCCAGCAGAAAATCGATATTGAGGCTGCGCTCATGTGCCTCGTCGATGATCAAGGTGTCGTAGGCTCGCAGCAGCGGGTCGCTCTGGGTTTCCGCCAGCAAAATCCCGTCCGTCATCAGCTTGACCGACGCGCCGGGCTGAAATCGGTCGGCAAAGCGCACCTTATATCCAATGTGCTCGCCAAGCGGCGAACCAAGTTCTTGCGCGATCCGTCGCGCCACCGTGACGGCCGCCAAGCGTCGGGGCTGCGTATGCCCGATAAGACCATGGCCGCCGGCACCGAGACCGCGCCCGAGTTCAAGCGCGATTTTGGGTAGTTGGGTCGTCTTGCCTGAACCCGTTTCACCGCAAACAATCACCACCGGGTGCTCGGCGATGGCGCGCGCGATGTCCATGCGCCTGGAACAGACGGGCAACTCGGCAGGAAAATGAATGCGCGGAACTTGGTTAGCGAGGGTCGAAAAATGGGGCATGATCATGGAGCAAAACGTGCATTCTCGGACATTCCCCGATAATTCCATTATGTCCATGGATCAATCGCAATTTGTGCAATGGCTTCGTTCCGTTGCGCCCTACATCCACGCTCACCGCGGCAAGACCTTTGTCGTGGCGATCGCCGGCGAACTCATTGCTGCTGGCAGCCTCAACGCCTTGGTCCAAGACGTTGCCCTTCTTGTGGCCATGGGTGTGCGGATCGTCCTGGTGCACGGCTTTCGCCCGCAGATTGAGGCTCAGCTCAAGGAAAAGGGTGTTGGCTCGCGCTACTCGCATGGCATGCGCGTGACCGACGAAGTGGCACTGGACGCCGCTCAGGAAGCCGCCGGGCAACTACGCTTTGAGATTGAGGCAACTTTCTCGCAAGGCCTGCCCAATACCCCGATGGCCGGCGCGACGCTACGCGTGGTGTCGGGCAATCTCATTACCGCACGTCCAGTCGGCGTGATCGACGGGTTGGACTTCCAGCACACGGGACTGGTGCGCAAGGTTGACGCCCCCACGATTCAACGCGCGCTCGAGTATGGAGCCGTGGTGCTGATCTCGCCGTTCGGCTTTTCGCCGACTGGGGAAGCGTTCAATCTCAGTATGGAGGACGTGGCGAGCTCGGTGGCAGCAGCCATCAATGCACACAAGTTGGTGCTGTTGACCGAGGTGGATGGCGTGATCGGCGAGGACCAGCAGCTCGTGCCCGAACTCACCGTAGCCCAAGCAGAACACATGCTTGCTCGCCTGCCCGATCCGCAGCAACCGACCGATACGGCCTTCTATCTGCGGCACGCCGTGAAGGCCGTGCGCGGGGGCGTGGGGCGAGCCCACATCATTCCGTTCAAGATGGACGGCTCGCTGCTGCTGGAGCTATTCACGCATGACGGGGTGGGAACGATGATCGCTGACGAGCATCTGGAACACCTGCGTGAAGCAACCGCTGATGACGTGGGCGGCATCCTGCGCCTGATTGAACCGCTCGAGGAGGAAGGCGTGCTGGTCAAGCGCAGCCGCACCGAGATCGAGCGCGACATCGCCAATTACACCGTGCTTGAGCATGATGGCGTGATTTTCGGCTGCGCTGCACTCTATCCATATTGGGACGAAAAGACCGGTGAGATGGCCGCGCTCACGGTGGCGCCCGAGACTCAGGGTCAGGGCGATGGCGAGCGCATCTTGAAGCGCATTGAGCAGTTGGCGCGCGCTGCCGGGCTGCAGAGCATTTTCGTTCTCACCACTCGCACCATGCATTGGTTCATCAAGCGAGGGTTCGTGCCGGTGGAACGTGACTGGCTGCCACAGTCCCGCCGTCTGCGCTACGACGACCAGCGCCGGTCCCGTGTCCTGGTCAAGCGCCTGACCTGAATGCACGGACATGATCGTCATCTATCCAATTCACAAGAGGAATGTCCTATGAGCCGCATGGTGAAGTGCATCAAACTCGGCCGCGAAGCCGAAGGACTCGATTTCGCGCCGTACCCGGGAGAATTGGGTAAACGCATTTTTGAACAGGTGTCCAAAGAGGCATGGCAAGCTTGGCTCAAGCACCAAACCATGCTCGTCAACGAGAACCGCCTGAACCTCGCCGACGCAAAGGCACGCCAGTATCTGGCACGCCAGATGGAACGTTATTTTTTCGGTGAAGGTGCCGACGCGCCGGCAGGGTACGTTCCACCATCGGCAACTTAAACGCCGACATTGAGCCGCGATCCGCTCGCGCACGCGAGCGGCGTGCACTATTCGTGCATGTCCCGGGCGCCCGCGTAACGGGAGCCCGTCATCCGCTGACGCCATTGCGCATCAGCATTTGTTACATATTCTGATTTGTATATGCAATTGGCGCCTGGGTGTCAAGTGCGGCAAAACGTGATGTAACAAACGCATTTCAGTCCCTAGGATCCATGAAGCTCAATACTGCTACTGAGAAGCAGTATTGAGCCGAGATGCGCCGCCGCGACCACGAGCGTCGTTCTTTGCAATCACACTATCGAGGACGGCCCTACCAGGGGAGACATATATCTATGAAACTGAAGAAACTTGCTGCAACCTTGTTCATCGCCGGCGTCGTGGCTCCGGGCGCTGCCTACGCCACGACTGGATATTTTCAACCCGGCCTGAGTGTCAAGTCGGTCGGTATGGGTGGTGTGGGAATCGCTTTTCCGCAAGACGCGCTGGCCGCTGCCGTTAATCCCGCCGGCATGGTGGACATTGGCAGCCGGCTCGATTTCGGCATGACCTTGTTTCAGCCGGACCGCAGCGTCAGCGCATCGGGTGCGGTTTACGGTCCGGGCGGCTCCGGCCCCTATCCGATCACGGGCACCTATTCCGGTAATGCGACCAAAAACTTCCTCATCCCCGAATTTGGCTATAACCGCATGATCAACCCGAACATGTCGGTCGGCGTCAGCGTTTATGGCAACGGCGGTCTGAACACTGGCTACTCAACCATCTTCCCCCCGTTCGCTCCTGGCATGGGCGTTGACATGCAGCAACTGTTCATTGCTCCCACCTTTGCAATGAAAGTCAACCCATCTAACTCCATCGGGTTCACAATGAACATCGTTCACCAGACCTTCCGCGCAAATGGTCTGGGAGCCCTATGCCAGCAGTTATCGGGAGATCCGAGTAACTGCACCAACAATGGGCACGACTCCTCCAACGGCGTTGGCGTACGCATTGGCTGGATTGGGCAACTTACCCCGACCTTCTCCTTGGGCGTGACCTATCAGTCTGAGACCCATATGGGTGGTTTCAGCGAGTACAGCGGGCTTTTTGCCAATCACGGGCAGTTCAACATCCCGGCGAACTATGGCATTGGGTTTGCGTGGAAAGCGGCGCCGGCGGTCACCATTGCTGGCGACGTTGTGCGCATCGACTATGGCGGCATCCCGGCAATTGCCAACGGCCCGAATCCTGGTGGGCCGCTGGGCGGCAGCCCGAACGGGCCTGGATTCTCATGGGCCAGCATCAACGTGTACAAGCTTGGGGTTGCGTATGAATACAACCCCGATCTGACGCTGCGCGCTGGCTGGAATCATGGTGGCAATCCGGTCGGTACCAACAATGTGCTCTTCAACACGCTCGCTCCCGGCGTCGTCAAGGACCACCTGACACTTGGTGCGACTTATGCAATCAATCAGTCGACCGAGCTTTCCTTCGACTACGTGCACGCATTTGCAAACTCGGTGACCGGCGCGCTGCCCGCTCCATATTTCGCAGCGGGGTCGACCGAGACTCTCAGCATGAGCCAAAATGTGTTCGGGGTGTCGGTTGGCTGGAAGTTTTGATTGATAGCATGGCCTCAAAATGAGGCTGCTCGAGGCCAGGCGTTGACTTAAAGTGTTGATGCCAACAGCCTGTGCCCCGAGCGCATCTTGCCGGTAAAGACCCTCTGGCGGACTACACCCTCCGCCCTTGTTTGATTGTGGACTCTGCGAACTTCGGGTTGAGGGCAATCTGGGGTTGCGCGGCTGTTAGCGTCAGACGACATCGGGCGCCGCTGACCACGTCCAGTTTATTCAGTTCGCCCAGGAACAGAACCCCAAAAAACCGCGGCGCGCCATGGTCAGTGAGGCCGCGTTTTCCATGCTGTTCTGCACAGCCTTGCGCCGCTATCACGAGGGCGCGGAGCCATTCCAGCACAGACGCGTCCTGACGGCCGCATCCGTGCCTGACGGGAGTGCACTTCCCAACTGCGGAAGAGGCGCTTCTCTCCTGAGCCCCGCAGTAGCCGGACGGATTCGTCTCGGGTCGCGCAGTTTCAGTTGCGAACCTATGAACTCTCCCGCCGCTCAACGCATGGCGTTGTGGCGGGGGTTTCGCGGGTCAC
>JAKBCY010000083.1 GCA_021807445.1 Pseudomonadota bacterium | reverse complement strand
TGATCGGCGACAAGCCCATGGACGGCTCATCGAGCAGCAGGAGTTTCGGCTGGCACATCAACGCCCGTCCCATGGCAAGCATTTGTTGCTCACCGCCCGACATGGTGCCCGCAAGCTGAGTACGCCTCTCCTTCAATCGGGGGAAAATGCTAAACACACGGTCGATGTCCGCTTCGACGCCCTTCTTGTCCTTGCGGATAAACGCGCCCATCAATAAATTCTCGTCGATCGTCATCCGCGTAAACACTCCGCGCCCTTCGGGGACCATCGCCAGGCCCATGCGCACGAGGTCGAATGAACCCTTACCCTTGACGGCGTGCCCCCCATAGGTGATTGAGCCGTCGGTGATGGGCTGCATGCCAGTGATCGCCTTGAGAGTCGTCGTCTTGCCCGCACCATTGGCGCCAATAAGGCTCACCAATTCACCTTTGCGCACCTCAAAGTCGATGCCCTTGACGGCTTGAATGCCGCCGTAGGCAACCTTCAAGCCCCTGACCTGAAGGATTGCATCGCTTGTTGTGGTTTCCGCGATGCCCCTTGCGGCATCTTCGGTGCGGAGTTCGCTTTGCTTCGGATGGACTTGCGATTCACTCATCTCAATGCCCCCCCGTACCCAGGTACGCTTCGATCACTTTGGAGTCCTTTTGTACATCGGCCGGAACGCCCTCGGCGATGATCTTTCCATAGTCCAGCACGGTCACGCGGTCGCAAAGCCCCATTACCAGCTTCACGTCATGCTCGATGAGCAGGATGGTGCGTCCATCGCCGCGAATGGTGGCCAGCAAATCGCGCAGCTGGAGCTTCTCCGTCGCGTTCATCCCCGCGGCAGGTTCGTCAAGAGCCAGGAGCTTGGGGTCGGTTGCCAGCGCCCTCGCAATTTCGAGCCGTCGTTGATCACCATAGGACAACGTGCGCGCCCGGAAGTCGGCGTAGTGCGCAACACCGACGTACTGCAGCAATTCATAGGCCTTGGCCCTGATGCTATGTTCCTCGGCCTTAAACCGGCGTGTCCGGAACACGGCACCGAGCAAAGCGCTGTTGGTGCGCACATGACGCCCCACCATGACATTTTCCAGCGCCGTCATGTCAGGAAAAAGCCGAATATTCTGGAACGTACGTGCGATGCCCTCACGCGCAACCTGATGCACGGCCTGCGGCCGATAAGGCTTGTCCTCCAGCGAAAACTCGCCGCTGTCGGGCGTGTACATGCCGGTGATAACGTTGAAGAAGGTAGTCTTGCCCGCGCCGTTGGGTCCGATCAGGCCGTAAATTTCCCCACGGCGAATCTCGATACCAACATCCGAGAGGGCCTGCAAGCCCCCGAATCGCTTGGATGCGCCGGCAACTTTGAGAGTAACGGGTGCGGAGGTGCTCATCACACGCCCTCCTTGATCGCCACTGGCGTCGCAGTCGCCTTGCCCATGTTAAGCGCCGCCATGCCTTTGCCATGCTCGGGTGCTGGCCATAAGCCTTTGGGCCGGATGAGCATCACCAGAATCATCGCCATCGAGTAAATGAGCTGCCGAAGGATGCCGCTATCGATGTAGACATGATTGAAGACCTGCTGCTGCCAATCCGAGATGAACCCCATGTAGCGAAGTGCCTCGGGGAGCACGGAGAGCAGGATGGCACCCAGAATCACACCAGGGATATTGCCCATGCCACCGATGACCACCATGGCCAGGACGTTCACGGATTCCATCAGTGAAAACGACTCGGGCGAAACGAAACCCTGGAATGCTGCAAACATGACACCCGCCACGCCGCCGAACGTGGCGCCCATCGAAAACGCTAGCAACTTCATATTGCGCGTGTTGATGCCCATGGCCTTGGCCGCAATCTCATCCTCACGCATCGCCATCCAGGCCCGCCCAATGCGCGAGTCCTGCAGACGGTAACAGACGATCACGGTCAGCGTAACCAATGCCAGGAAAAGCCAGTAGTATTCCGTCACCGAATTGATGGTGTAGTTGCCAATTTCAATATTGCGGTTCAGGTGCCAGCCGAACATGCGAACACCGTGAATGCCGGAAATACCCTGGGGCCCATTGGTGATGTTCACTGGAGCATTGAGGTTATTCATGAAGATGCGGATGATCTCCCCAAAACCCAGGGTCACAATGGCTAGATAGTCGCCGCGCAGCTTAAGCACCGGTGTACCCAGCAGGATGCCGAACAACGCAGCCAGGCCGGCTCCGAGCGGGATCACTAGCCAGAGCGAAACGGCGAAACCGTTGGGAAACATTGCACCGAGCGCATCGAAGTTGCTCGTGAGCTGGTTGGACGACAGAAGCGCGAACATATAGGCGCCCACCGCGTAAAAAGCGATGTAGCCCAAGTCGAGCAGGCCGGCAAGGCCAACCACGATGTTCAGCCCCAGCGCAAGCATGATGTAAAGCAGTGCAAACGCCGCGATCCGCACCCATGCGTCACCAACAACCTGCAGGCCCAAGGGGAGTGCAAGCAGCGCAGCAGCGGCAATGAAAAAACCAATTAAATGGGTTTGCTTGTTCATTGACATGTCGTGTCTCCTGCTTCAGGCGCGATCCGCCACGCGCTCGCCCAACAACCCTTGCGGACGCAACGTAAGCACGAGAATGAGCACGATGAAAGCGAAGATGTCCTGGTAGTTGCTGCCGAACATCCCACCGGTAAGGGTTCCGATATAACCCGCCCCCAGGACTTCAATAACGCCCAGGAGCACACCACCAAGCATGGCTCCGCTCAGATTGCCGATACCGCCAAGAACCGCCGCAGTGAAGGCCTTCAGGCCTGGGGTAAAGCCCATGTAGAAATTGGCGGTCGAGAAGTTTGCGTACCACATCACGCCTGCAATCGCTGCCAGCATGGCACCCATGACGAAGGCGGCGGAGATCACCATGTTTGGGTTCACACCCATGAGGCCGGCAACGCGCGGATTTTCAGCCGTTGCCCGCATCGCGCGGCCGAGCTTCGTCTTGTTAATGAGGATCGTCAGGCCCAAGAGCAGCACGCCGGTGAGCACCAGGATCATGATCTGCACCGGTGTAATGACGACGCCGTGTATGGTAATGATGGAGTTCGGCAACAAACTCGGGAAGACTTTGTAGTCGCGTCCCCAGATCACCATGGCGAGGGTTTCAAGCAGGATTGACATGCCGATCGCGGTCACGAGCGGCGCAAGCTTCGGTGCATTGCGCAGCCGCCTGTATGCAAGACGCTCGATGAAATAGTTCAGCGTGCCACACACAACCATGGCTCCGGCAGTGGCAATAACCACGGTGAGCCATCCGGGCAAGCCTGGCGCCAGGTGTGCGAGCAGACGAAACATGCTGTAGGCCGTCAGTGCGCCAACCATCATCACGTCGCCATGTGCGAAGTTGATGAGGTTGACAATACCGTACACCATCGTATAGCCGAGTGCGACCAAGGCATACATGCTGCCGAGCACCAAACCATTGACGATTTGCTGTATGAAGGTTTCCATCCCGAGATGTCCTTATGGGTTCAGGGTCTTGCGGTTTGCAACTCCCAGCCTCGGCCTTGTGAGCCTAGTGCAGCGAGTTGCGAGGGGCATGCAAGTTTCGTGCTCAGGAAAAATCTCCCGGGCACGACGGTGCCAGACGATGCGCGGCGGCTAGGTGCATTAAAGAGGCCGAAGAGCGAGGATGCCCCGGCGTACTGATGAGTCTCCCGTGACGAGCCACTTGGGTGCGCCCTGTCGTGCGTTTTTGTCTGTATGGCCGCGAATAATAACCACACGCCGGGCCCAGCCAGCCTGTGGGATTCCCTTGGTTTTCCGCGAGCGGCTTCGCACCACGCTACTGCGCACCCTCTCCCATGCCTGGCCGCGTCGACGCCCAGTCCTCAGTTCGGATCGTTTGGCGCTGCCTTGGCAGGGTCTGGAGCCTCGGTACGCGCGCGTGCTTGGCGGTTCAACCGGCGCAACTCGGCTAGCCGCTCTGCGATGCGCGCCTCTTGACCCCGATCAGTGGGACGGTAAAGCTGTGCCTCGGGTATGCCTTCGGGGAAATAGCGCTCGCCGGCAGCGAAGGCGCCAAGTTCATCATGCGCGTACCGATAGCCTTCGGACGCGCCGAGGCTGCGCATCAGCTTCGTTGGCGCGTTGCGCAGGTGCATCGGCACCGCAGCGGTACCGTGTTCGCGTACAAATCGCCGCGCCTCGCCAGAGGCGAGGTATACCGCGTTGGACTTCGGCGCGATGGCAAGATACAGAACCGCCTGCACGAGCGCCAATTCGCCCTCCGGGCTACCCAGACGCTCGAAGGCCGCAACCGCATCCAGCGTGTGCCCAAGGGCGCGCGGATCGGCCAGGCCTATGTCTTCACTTGCCATGCGGACCAGGCGTCGCCCGATATACAACGGGTCCACGCCGCCGTCGAGCATGCGCGCCATCCAATACAGCGCCGCATTCGGATCGCTGCCACGCACCGACTTGTGCAGAGCGGAGATGACGTCATAGAACTGATCACCAGCCTTGTCGTAACGGCGCAGCGACTCGGCAAGCGCCGCATTGAGAAGGGCCATGTCGACCACATTGCGCTTCGATGCCCGCGCCAAAGCCTCCACCGCCTCCACCGCATTGAACAGCCTCCTGGCGTCGCCGTCTGCGTGCGCCGCGAGCTGGGCCAAAGCGTCGGGGTCAATGTGCAGTCCGCCTATCGCCTCAAGCCCGCGGATGGCGAGCACCTGCAACTCCCCACCTGTCAGCGGCTGCAAGACGTAGACCGTCGCGCGCGAAAGCAACGCACTGTTCACCTCGAACGAGGGATTCTCAGTTGTTGCACCGATGAACGTGAAAAGCCCTGACTCAACATGCGGCAAGAATGCATCTTGCTGGCTCTTGTTGAAGCGATGCACCTCGTCGACGAACACCAGCGTGGACCGACCCGCTGCGCGAGCCTGCTCGGCCAGAAGCACTGCGTCGCGAATATCCTTGACTCCGGCCAGAACCGCTGAGATCGCGATGAACTGTGCTTTGAACTGCCCTGCGATCAATCGCGCCAGCGTGGTCTTGCCCACCCCGGGCGGCCCCCAGAGGATCATGGAGTGCAATCGGCGGGTGTCGAAGGCCACGCGAAGGGGTTTGCCCGCCCCAAGCAGATGCTCCTGCCCCACCACATCGTCCAGACCACGCGGGCGCAGGCGCTCGGCAAGCGGTATGGACGTTGAAGCCCCTGGATCTGCCTGCGCTGCGTCGAAAAGGCCTGGAGTCTGACTCATCATGCGATACGGTGCATGCGGCCGAGGATTTGCTGTGCGGCCGGTGCAAGGTACCTCAAGGCTGCTGGATCACGGAAGCGCCTTGCGGAGCCTTGAAGTGAAAGCTTCCGGCAGGGAACCCTTGATTGCGCCGGATGTTGGAAAACACAATGATCGACGTGCGCCGAAAGGCGTCGCGTAACTGCATCTCCACCAACTCTGGACCTTGTGGCGTTGGTCTCAGACCGATTCGGACCCAGTCAAACGAATTGTCCGTGCCGCGCGGCACGGCCCGCACCCACTGTAACCCACCGACCGAGGGCAACGGGGTCAGCGTGAAGAGCTTTCCAACGTCTCCACCCGCAAGAAGCAAGGCCGGAGTGCCGGACAGCGCCTGGGACTGCTTGCTGACCGTAACTTGGTCGAGATCGTGGTCGTAGGTCCAGATGGTCGTGCCATCGCTGACGATATCCTGCCTGTAAGGTTTGGTGTAAATCCAGCGGAATTTTCCTGGACGCTCGAATGCGAAACTTCCGCTTGATGCAGTGCCCGATTTTTTGCGTTCATCCACCACGGTCTGCGTGAAGTCGGATTGCGCGTTGTGTGTTTCGCGAACCCATTGATCCAGCAATGTCACACCTTGTGCTTGCGAGATAGCGGCCGGGGCCTTGTGGCCTGCGGCAGGCGCAGCTCCTTGCGCGCTCGCGTGTGGCTCCAACGCCATCGTGAGCACTGACGCGAGCAGCGCGCTGGTCACCGTTCCAAGTGGAGACGCGAAGGACTTGAATCGAACATTCATCAATACCACTCCGAAAATATTTTAGGAATCGGCGCGCACCGGAACCAAAATGTCCCGATTACCGCTAGCCGACAACGTCGAGACCAACCCCGCTTTTTCCATCTGGTCCAATAGCCGCGCGGAGCGGTTGTAGCCGATGCGCAGATGGCGTTGCACTAGCGAGATGGAAGCCTTGCGGTTTTGCAGCACGATCTGCACTGCTTGGTCATATAGCGGGTCACCCTCGGCATCGCCGCCTCCGCCGTCGAAACTGCCGATATCGCCGTCCTCGCCTGATTCCGGTTCAAGCAATCCGGGCACGTAGTCGGGCTCCCCCTGGGCTTTGAGCTGCTCGACGACACGGTGTACCTCGGCGTCGCTCACGAAGGCGCCATGCACGCGCTGCGGCGCGCCTGAGCCGGGCGGAAGATAAAGCATGTCACCCATGCCGAGAAGGCTCTCGGCGCCCATCTGGTCAAGAATCGTGCGCGAATCCACTTTGCTTGAGACCTGGAAAGCCATGCGCGTGGGGATATTCGCCTTGATCAAACCCGTGATGACGTCCACGCTCGGGCGTTGGGTGGCCAAGATCAGATGGATGCCTGCGGCGCGCGCCTTCTGCGCCAAGCGGGCAATGAGCTCCTCGATCTTCTTGCCAACCACCATCATGAGATCAGCCAATTCGTCGATGATGACGACGACATAGGGCATGTGCTGCAGCGGCTCGGGACTTTCGGGCGTGAGAGACAGTGGATTGGGCACGTGTTCGCCTCGCTGGGTCGCCTCATGGATGCGCGCGTTATAGCTGGCAAGGTTGCGCACGCCGAGCTTGCTCATCACCTTGTAGCGCCGCTCCATCTCGCCCACGCACCACGACAGGGCATGCGCCGCCTGTTTCATGTCGGTGACCACAGGAGCAAGCAAATGCGGGATGCCCTCATACACGCTGAGTTCCAGCATTTTGGGATCAATCATGATCATGCGTACCTGCTTGGCCTCAGCCTTGTACAGCAGACTCAAAATCATCGCATTGATGCCCACGGACTTGCCCGAGCCGGTCGTGCCGGCCACAAGCAGATGCGGCATTTTGGCCAGATCGGCCACGACCGGGTTACCGACGATGTCCTTTCCCAGCCCCATGCTCAGCATGGACGATGCATCGTGATAGACCTGCGAGCCGAGGATTTCCGCTAAACGGATGGTCTGTCGCTTGGCATTTGGAAGCTCAAGGGCCATGGTGTTCTTGCCCGGGATGGTTTCCACAACACGAATACTCACCAACGACAGCGCTCGCGCCAGGTCGCGGGACAGGCTCACGACCTGCGAACCCTTCACGCCCGCCTCGGGCTCCACTTCATAACGCGTGATCACTGGGCCTGGCGAAGCTGCGACCACCCGCACGGCCACGCCGAAGTCCTTGAGCTTCTTTTCGATCAAGCGTGATGTGAACTCGAGCGTTTCAGCGCCGATGGCATCCTTCGGCGGCGTGCCATGGTCGAGTAGATCCAGCGTAGGCAGACCTGAACTTGGAATGTCGTGAAACAACGGCTTTTGCTTTTCGCGCTCAACCCGTGGCGACTGCGGCACCTGCGCCACCGGCGGCTCGATGAATACGGGGGCAAACACTTCCTCGGCTTCGCGCGCCTGCTCGCTCACCACGTCCGCCTCGCGTGCCTGCATTGCCTGGACGCCCGCTTGGCGATCCTGCGCTTGCGCACGGCGCTCGCGCAGGCGATACCAGATCCATTCCGCGCCCATGCCCACACGCTCGGCAGCATCAGCCCAGCTCATTTGCGCAAACCACGACAGGGACAGCAAGAATACCGCGAGTAGCACGATAGCGCTGCCGGTGAACCCCAGCAACTGCTGCGCCAGGTTACCCAACCAAGTACCGATGACGCCACCCGCATCGCCCGGCAAGTTGCTCTTCAACCCATACAACCGCGTGGCCTCCAGCGCAGCGCTCGAAAGGGGCACAAGGCACAACCCGACGACACCGCCGACCTTGGCCAACACATGATGTTGCCAGGTGTCGGCCGATGCATGGGAACGGCGCCACCCGCGCAATAATGCATAAAGGCCCATGGGTAGCAGCCAGAGCGCAGAAAAACCCAAGAGAAAGTAAAGAATGTCTGCGGTCCACGCGCCAGCGGCACCCACCAAATTGGCGGTGCCACGCGCAGCGTTTCCCGACGTGGACCAGGATGGATCGTTGCGGTGATAGCTCATCATCGCCAACACCAGCAAAAGCCAGACAATGGCGCCGGCGGCTAGGCGAATTTCGGAGAGCAAGCGGCTTTTACGCACGCCTCGTGAAGTGTTTGGGGCTTCTGTTGCCCGAGTGAAAGCAAACCAGCGCAAGATAGTGGGCAAGCTGTATCAGAGCAGTGAAGCCATACGTTCGCGCACGATTGTGCTGCCATCGTCGCGCTCGACCACCAGACCTTGCTGCTCAAAGTCCTTCATCACGCGGCTGACCATTTCGCGCGATGCGCCGACCATCTTAGCCAAATCTTGGCGCGACAGCTTGGCGCCGATGACGCGCTCGGCACCGTCTTCCTCACTCATCTCCATCAACGCGCGCGCCACACGTCCGTACACATCCATCAGCGCGAGAGACTCGATCTTGCTATCAGCTCGGCGCAAACGGTGCACCAAACCACGCATGATCGAGAACGACATGCTCGAATTCTCGGGCAGACTTTGCAGGAAGGCCACACGTCCCAGCATCAGTACGTCGGTTTGCGCCTCCGCACTTACAGACGCCGAATGCGGCTCGCCATCAATTAGGCTCATCTCGCCAACATGATCGCCCGGATGCAGCACTGCCAGAATGACTTCCCGCCCTTTGGCGTCAACGCTCACCACGCGCGCGCGCCCGGCCAAAATGATGAATAGTGCATTCGATCGCCCCCCTTGCTCGACAATCGACTCCCCCCTCTTGTAACGTTTTTTCACAATAGACTGGGACAGCGTCCAAGCTTGTGCCTCGGTCAGCACAGAAAACATCGGCACGCGCCGCACCAGATCAATATTGGAAATCGCTGCCATGTTCGCTCCTCATAAGACTACGACCACCCCGCCCAAGGTTCTTTCGCCCGCTCGGGATGGACGCCACAGGCGGCGTCCATCGGTATTCAACGTATGACTCGATGCTAACCCAGAGCGCAAGCCCGGCCCGCGCCGCCCGCCGAGCAAAATGCCAAGCGCGTGCATCCAACTTGCCGCGCGCGGAACCCGGGTCAACCCTAGAATCAATTATTTCCAATCGGTATTCGGCGCTTTACCCAGGCTCATGCGAGCCGTCCCCTTTCACAGGCCAAACATGACTTCCAAGCATGCCCAAGTTCTGATTCTCGGGTCCGGCCCTGCCGGCTACTCTGCCGCGGTATACGCCGCTCGCGCCAATCTCAAACCGGTGCTGATTACCGGCTTGGCTCAAGGTGGGCAGTTGATGACGACCACCGAGGTCGACAACTGGCCTGCAGACGTCGACGGCGTGCTCGGTCCCGATCTGATGGCTCGCTTTGAGGCGCACGCACGGCGCTTCGACACCGAAATCATTTTCGATCACATCCACACAGTGGACTTCACCAACAGGCCTTACACGCTCATCGGCGATAGTGGTTCCTATACCTGTGATGCGCTCATTATCGCCACGGGCGCGTCCGCTAAATATCTTGGCCTGGAGTCCGAGCAGTCCTTCATGGGCAAAGGCGTGTCGGGTTGCGCCACGTGCGACGGTTTCTTTTACCGCAACCAACCCGTATGCGTAGTGGGCGGCGGAAACACCGCAGTGGAAGAAGCGCTCTACCTCACCGGCATTGCAAGCAAGGTCACGCTCATCCATCGCCGGGACAAATTTCGGGCCGAACCGATTCTGGTTGATCGGTTAATGGATCGCGTGAAGGAGGGCAAAGCCG
>JAKBCY010000082.1 GCA_021807445.1 Pseudomonadota bacterium | reverse complement strand
ACGGCCGGCACCATCTTCGATAAGACCCGAACACCCCTGCGGGTGTGGTTCGCTGCGGCGTGGCACATCACGAGTCAAAAAAACGGTGTGAGCGCTCTTGGACTGCAACGGGTTTTGGGCTTGAGCAGCGACCAGACGGCCTGTCCCATGACCTCTTCGCTCTGATGCGCCACGCAAGTGCCTTGGATCATAAAGATGTCATGGACGCAGCGCTCGTGTTCGACAAGGGCGGCCGACAGACATTGTTTGCGCAGTGCGATGAACATGCCACAGAATGGCAGATCGCCAAGAGCGTTCATGTAATCGCACGCGACCCGGGTTTCGAGTCACACTTTCTGCTCAAGAAGTTTGAAACCGAATTCCCTCTAAGGGAAAAGGAGAGGCGCGTCCATTACATCCTTGACCTTGCCACTTGGCAATTCTTTCTTGACGACGGTTCCCGGAAAATAGCTGGCACAGCGCGCATTTCAAAAAATCCTCAGAACACTTGGCTTTGCCCTGATTTGGAATTGCTCGCCAACAAAGAGTGTGGCTTTAGTTTGCGTGAAGAGGTGGAAGCTGTGGATGTACTGTGGAATGGTTTAGACAAGCCGTAATGGCGGCTTGTCGATGATCAACGCCGAAGACATGCGCACGACAGGCCAGTTCGATCAATACCGCGAGTGGTTGCTCAAGACCGACGCTGTCGAGTTTTTCGACCTCAAAGCGGACGACGCACACGAGACAATCGCCCCCTGGCACGTGATGGCATTGGTGTGATTGGGGCGCCCGAATGGCGAGGCGTCTGAGGTGCGTCAGACGATCGGAGCATGGGCGACGATAAAAAACCTGTCGCAAAGATGCTTGGCGATAAAATTCATGCTTTGGCGATAAAAAAATGAGCGGCAGGGTCGTCGGCTATCAATTTCTCATGGACACGCTTGGTCTTGGTGTGCTCCACTTGCCGCGCCATGCGCATGTGGCCCCTGTGAGCCGCGTGCAGGATGCCGCAGACGCCATCCTGATCCCGCAGCATGTTGCCCCTGCGTCGGACCATCTGGTCGAGCACGTGCTTTTTGCCCTCAAGCACGAAGGCACGCAACTGGATGTTCTCGCGGCTGCTTTCCGAAAGATGCCGCCCGACGCCTTATTGGGCGCTTTGCGTGCCACTCCGACTGGAGGTTATATCCGCAAGGCCTGCTACCTGTTCGAGAAGTTGACCGGGAAAAATCTTGAAGGCTTCGGAGGACAAGGCGTGCCGGTTCCCTTGTTCGACCCCGCCCGGTATGTTGTCTCTGAATCGCCCGTGCGTGATCTCAAGTGGCGCGTGGACTTCAATGGACTCGGCGACTGGAACATGTGCCCCATGATCCGCAGGACGACAAGGATGGACGCGTGCCTGGAGTCGGACGTCCTGGCCCGTGCCAAGAGCCTATTCGATCATGTCGCGCCCGAGATGGTCGACCGTGCATTGGCATGGGCCTACCTCAACGAGACCAAGGGATCGTTTGCTATCGAGCGTGAGAATCCTCCAGCCGGCAAGGCCGAGGCTTTTGCCCACCTGCTTCGTCAGGCATGGGAAGACCGGCCCATGGATGAAACCAGGCTGGCGCAATTGCAGTCGGTCACCATGGCCAATCCGCTGCTGCGCGCCGTGGAATATCGAAGCGAACAGAACCACCTGCAGGCGGGCACGCCAGGCGCGGCCGGCGTGCGCTACGTTCCGCCAGCGCCGGGTGAGGTTCCGAGCCTGATGGATGGTGTTTTGTCGATCGCCAATGGCAAGAATGCGATGCACCCCTTGGTGCGCGCTTCCCTTGCGTCCTTCGGCTTTGTTTATGTCCACCCGTTCATGGATGGAAACGGGCGCCTATCCAGGTTTCTGCTGCACTATGTGCTGGCGCAGGCGCGTGCGCTCCCCGACAAGGGGGTGCTGCCAATTTCTGTGGCGATGAAGCGCAATGAGATGCAGTACCTGAGCGCACTTGAGTCGTTTTCCAGACCAGCCCGTGAACTCTGGAATGTGCTGTGGATTGACGGTGCCCGCTTCGAACTTGATTTCCGTGGGGATGAGGCGATTTACCGCTATTGGGATGCCACGGCTCAGACAGAATTCCTGTTTGAGATGGCGGAGCAATCGCTCCAGCATGACTTGGTGGCCGAGGTTGATTTCCTCCAGAAATTCGACACCGTCTACCGCCGTCTGGATCAGGAACTCGACCTCCAGGGGCGGGATCTGGCGGCATTGATCCGTGCCTGCCACCAGAAAGGTGGCGTTCTCTCGAAAAACCGGCGCAAGCAATATGCGCTGACCGTCCCGGAGGACGCTTTCGAGGCGATTGAGGCGAAAGTCAAGGCAGCCTTTTTCGATCCGCCTGTCGCTGAGGCTTAGCCGGACTCCCAAGCCCTTGGTTTTTGTTGACCAACTGCTTTGGCCACCACCGTTCCGTCAGACTTGCTCGACCATGCGCAAACATGATCGAGCAAGTCTGACGGAACGTGGGGTGCAGCAATGCCAATGGGCTGCAGCACGCCTGATCGCACCCGCGCGGCATGCTGCGATCGCTACCGCTAAGTTGAGTCTAATTTTCACGCCCTAGCCTGCTGGAGTCGATGCCGGTGTCGCATGGCATGGACTTCCCATGAATACTCTCAACGAACAGCTTTTTGCCCTGATCAACGCAGCTTCGAATCCACCCGCTGGTTTGCTCGTGCTGGGGCGGATCGCCGCGCACGACCTGATTGTGCTGGTGCCGCTGCAGCAGGCTGACCACGCGCTTGGCCGGCCACTCATGACCAGACGCTGGATACGCGCATGACCGCCACCTCGCAGACTCAGGGCGCCAAACCCTCTGGCTCGCCCCCACAGCGCCTGCACAGCAGCGGGCTGCGATTTTTCGTCGTCGGCGAGCGCAAGCAACGCCGCCGCGCCCGCCGCCTGCTGCTTTGCCAAACAGCCGCAGCCCTGGCGTTGATTCTCGGCGGCTGTGCGAGCTACGCTCCCAAGCCCTTGCCATCGACGGCTCGCCTGCAGCAGCACTTGGGCGCTTTGCAGGTCAATCGGGACCGCATCGCGCTTCCCCAGCTTGCCGCGCAGCCCATCGACCTGCACGCCCCGCTGACCATGGACGCAGTCGCCACCTTGGCCGTCCTGCACAACCCGCAACTGCAGCAGGCGCGTGATCGCGTGGGCGTGGCCACTGCGCAGGCGTTTGCAGCGGGACTGCTGCCCGACCCCCGATTCAGCACCTCATACGCCAATCCCGGTCACAGCTCCTTTGCCACGAGCTCCGCTTACAGCGATAGCCTGAGCTTTGATCTTGGCAGCCTGATCACGCGCCCGGCCGCCCAAGCGACCGCCCGCGCGCACGTTCGCTCGGTGAATCTGCAATTGCTCTGGCTCGAATGGCAATCCGCCTCGCAGGCGCAATTGCTGTTCGTGCAATTGGTCGGCCTGCGCGATCGTGACGCATTGGTGCAGGCGCAGCGCAAGCTCGCGGTCGAACGGTTGCACCGTGCCCGCATTGCTGCGATCGCCGGCAACCTACCACGCACCGACGCCGATGCCGACCTCGTGGACCTGCAGCGCCTGAACGAGACCCTGGCGCACGACGCGCGCCAGCGCATCACACTGCAGGCAAAACTGAATGCCCTCCTGGGCCTGGATCCTGAGGTCCACTTGCGGCTGGCTGCGCTTCCCGTCATTTCCGCCCAGGACGCGCAAAGCGCCCGCGCTGCGCTGGCGAAGATTGCCGACATTCGCCCGGACTTGATGGCTCTGCGGGCCGGCTATGCAAGCCAGGAACAGCGCTTGCGCAAGGCCGTTCTTGAGCAATTTCCGTCCATCAGTGTTGGCCTGTCGCGCGCGCGCGACACGAGCAATGTGAACACGCTCGGGTTCGGTGTGAGCTTCACGCTGCCCATTTTCAACGGCAGCCGAGGCGCCATCGCCGTGCAGAAAGCCACGCGCCAGGAACTGTATGACGCCTATCAGCTTCGCCTGAACCAGACCCGTGCCGACGTGGACCAGGCGCTTTCCAACATGGCGTTGCTCGGGCGTCAGCGCCAAAGCCTGCGGCTTGCGCTGCCAGCGCTGCAACGCGCCAGCGCTGCGGCGGACATGGCACTGAGTCGAGGCGCCATCACTTTGCCCCAGGCACAGGCCCAGCGCATGGCCTTGCTCGATCAACGCATGGCCTTGCAGGCCAATACGCAACAAACAGCGGAGCAGGCCGTCGCACTTGATCTCCTGACCGGCGAGGGAATCTATCGCCGGGCTGCGGACTCTGCACGACGCCCTGCGAGTTTGCCATCGGCTCACCGGAGCATCACCCCATGACGTTTTCCCCCCCGGTTTCCATGTCCCAGCCGCGTCGCGTCCGGCACGCGGCTCTACCCGCGGTGCTGAGCATTGTGCTGACGATCATCGGGCCCATGCCCGCCAGCGCCGAACCCTCCCCCCTCGGCGCGCCGGTGATCTCCGCACTTGTGCACGAAGCCCCGCTGCGCCAGGGCTCACTGGCGCAAACCGAAACGGCGCTGGGACAGGTGATCACGGCGACTGACAAGTCACTTGCCGTGGCATTTCAGCGCAATGTGCAAGTTCTTCAGGTGCGGGTGCGCGCTGGCGAAACGGTCCGGCGCGGACAGGCCTTGATCACGGTCCAGGGCGCCCCGGGTAGTAACCTTGCCTACGTTCAGGCGACGACCGGGGTGCGCTTTGCCACGTCGGACCTGAAGCGCATTGAACAACTCGCCGGGCAGCAACTGGCAACGCAGGCCCAAGTCAACGCGGCGCGCAAGACCCTGGCGGATGCCCAGGCGCAATTGGCTGCAGCGCGCGCCCAGGGCCTGGGAGGCGGCGTGCAGACGATCACGGCGCCATTTGACGGCATTGTCCTGGCCGTGCACGCGTCACCCGGCGCCCAGATCGGCGCGGGCAGCGACGCGCTGATGCTGGCCCCCGCTGGCGGCCTTCAAGCCGTCGTTGGTGTGACACCCGATGTCGCAAGCGCCTTGCACGCGGGCCAAGCCGTACGCGTGAGTGCCGTGTTCGACGGCGATCACAGCACTTCGGCAACCGTCTTGGCCATCGGCGGCGTCGTGGACGCCCAAAGCCATCTGGTCAACGTCACGCTGGCCCTGCCGGCACAGGCGTCCGGTTGGATGCCAGGACTGGCCGTCCAAGCCAGCATGCAATTGCACCCCTGGCGTGGCTGGGTCGTGCCGCGCCAGGCGGTGTTGCGTGACGCATCCGGACAGGCGTATGTCTTTCAGGATGACCGCGGCAAGGCCCGGCGCGTGAACGTCACTGTGGAAATCGACCAGGCTGAGCACACCGGCATTGCCGGCGACCTTCTCGCCAACCGCCCTCTGGTCGTATTGGGCAATTACGAAATCAGCAATGGCATGGCGCTGCGGGTGGCGAAATGAACGTTTCGCTGTGGCTACAGCGGCATCGCCGCTCGGTGCTGTTCCTGTTGGCGTTGCTGGCGGCTGGCGGCCTTTTGGCCGCCTTCAAGTTGCCCGTGGGACTGTTTCCCAATGTCAACTTTCCGCGAGTCATGGTCAGCGCCGATGCCGGCGACCGCCCATCGCGCCAGATGATGCTGCAGGTCACCTATCCCCTGGAGCAAGCCGTGCGCCGTGTGCCGGGCGTTGTCGACGTGCGCTCGACAACCAGCCGCGGCGCCGCCGACATCTCGGTGAACTTCCATTGGGGCACGAATATGAGCCTGGCCGCGGTCCAGGTCAATGAAGCCATTACCCAAAAGCTGCCTGAACTCCCCCCCGGAACCGTCTTGTCGAGCAAACGGATGGATCCGACCGTTGACCCCATCATCGCTTACAGCCTCACCTCCAACAGCGTGCCGCTGACGAAGCTCTATGACCTGGCGCAATTCCAGTTGCGCCCGCTGCTGTCGAGCATCGATGGGGTTGGGCGGGTGCAGGTGCAAGGCGGAGCTCAGGAGGAATACCACGTCATCGTCAACCCGGCCAAGCTGCAGGCCGACGACCTGAGTGTCGGCGACGTGCAGCATGCCTTGGCGAGCGGCAATGGCGTCAAAGCGGTCGGCAAGCTGGAGGATCGCTACAAGTTGCTGCTGGCGCTGGCTGACTCACGCCTGCACGACGCCTCGCAGATCGGCAACCTTGTCATCAAGGCCACACCCACGGGCGTCGTGCGCGTGCGCGACGTGGCTGTGGTCACGCGCAGCACGGTGCCGCAATGGATCAAGGTCACGGCCGACGGCCATAACGCCGTGCTGCTCAATATCTACCAGCAGCCGGGTGGCAACAGCGTGCAAATCGCGCGCGCCGTGCGCAAGGTCTTGGCCAACTACAAGACGCCTGCCGGAGTCAAGCTGGCGAACTGGTACGACCAAAGCCAGTTGGTCGTTGCCTCGGCGTCGAGCGTGCGCGACGCCATCCTGATCGGCGTGGTTCTCGCGGGGCTTGTTCTTCTGGTATTCCTGCGTAGCATCAAGATCACGTTGATTGCGATGGTCACCGTGCCAGCCGTGCTGGCGTCCGCCGTCGTGCTTCTCTACGCCCTGGGCATGAGCTTCAACATCATGACCCTCGGTGGCATGGCGGCCGCCGTGGGCCTGGTCATTGACGACGCCATCGTCATGAGTGAGCACATCGTGCGCCGTCTGGGCGAGTCGGGCGCTCAAAGTGGGGACGGTGCAGCGCGCCACAGCCGTGTGCTGCACGCAGCAATGGAATTCTTCCGGCCGCTTGCGGGATCCAGCGCCTCCACGGTCATCATCTTCGTGCCCCTGGCGTTCCTCTCCGGCGTGACCGGTGCGTTTTTCCAGGCCCTGTCGCTGACGATGGCCGCAGCCTTGGTGATTTCCTTCTTCGTGTCCTGGCTGGCCGTGCCGCTGCTGGCCGACAAGTTCATCACCGTGCGTGACGCCGAGCGCGAACAAGAGCGTGGCCATGGCCGGCTGACCAGCGCGGTGCACCGCGCCTACGCCCGCCTGCTCCCCGCCCTGCTGCGCCGCCCCGCCTTGCTCCTGGTTGGTCTTGTGCCGCTGCTGCTGATTGGCGCCCTCGCCTACCGCCAGGTCGGCAGCGGCTTCATGCCGCACATGGACGAAGGCGGCTTCATCCTGGACTACCGTACGGCGCCCGGCACGTCGCTGAGCGAAACGAACCGCTTGCTCATGCAGATCGAGACGATCCTGCGCTCCACGCCCGAGGTGCAAACCTGGTCGCGGCGTACCGGAGCCCAGCTGGGTGGCGGGATCACCGAAGCCAATGAGGGGGATTTCTTCGTACGCCTGAAGCCGCCGCCGCGCCGGTCCATCGATCTCGTGATGGAATCGGTGCGCCGGAAAATCGAAACGCAGGTGCCAGGCGTGCAGATCGAGATGGCCCAGTTGATGGAAGACCTCATTGGCGACCTGACGGCCGTGCCGCAGCCGGTGGAAATCAAGATCTTCGACGACAACCCGACCCAACTGGCCACGCTCGCGCACAAGACCGCTGCCGATATCGCCAAGATACCCGGCATCGTCGACATCAAGAGCGGCATCAAACCTGCTGGCGATGCCCTGGACCTGCACCTTGATCCAACCCGCATGGCGCTTCAAGGCGTGGACGCGCAGCAGGTGCAGTCTCAGCTCGCTACGCTCATCGGTGGTACGGTGGCCACACAAATCGAAAAGGGACCGAAAATGGTGGGTGTGCGCGTATGGGACGCGCCCGATCTGTGGCGCACCCCTGAGGCCATCGACAAGCTGCCGCTGCGGGCGCCTGACGGGCACGTGTTCCAGCTCGGCCAGGTCGCCCATGCCAGCGTGTTGATCGGGCAGCCTGAGATCACCCGGGAAAATCTCAAGCGCATGGCCGCAGTGACGGCGCGCATCAGCGGACGCGACCTGGGCACCACCATTGCTGCGGTCAAACGGGTGATTGACGCGCCAGGGTATTACCCCTCGGATGCGTACTTCAAGCTCGGCGGTCTGTACAAGCAGCAGCAAATTGCCTTCAAGGGCCTGCTTGAGGTTTTGGTGGCGGCCGTGCTGCTGGTGTTCTTCCTGCTGTTGTTCCTCTATGAGCGCTTCAAGGTGGCGCTGGCCATCCTGGCCATGCCGCTGGCGGCCTTGCCCGCTGTATTCGTCGGCTTATGGGTCTCGGGCATCGAGCTCAACATCTCGGCCATGATGGGCATGACCATGATTGTTGGCATCGTCACCGAAGTCGCAATCTTCTATTTCAGCGAGGTTCAGGAACTGCACCGTACGATGCCGACAATGCCGGCAGACACGGCGCTGGTGCAAGCAGGCATCAACCGGATGCGCCCCATCGCCATGACGACGCTGGCGGCCATGCTGACCCTTGCCCCGTTGGCGCTTGGCATGGGGCAAGGCTCGGCCATGCAGCAACCGCTGGCGGTTGCGATTATTTCCGGGCTTGCCGTGCAACTCCCGCTGGTGCTCCTGCTCATGCCCGCACTGTTTAAGCTCATGGGGGGCAGCCTCGTCAGCGAGGAAGACGAGGGTGCCGCGCAAGATGAGGTCAATGACGATGCGCATTTTGCTGGTTGAAGACGATCAGATGCTGGGCGCCGCCACGCAGGAGGCACTGCGCGACGCGGCGCACGCGGTGGACTGGGTGGTGGATGGCGAGTCGGCGTTGGCCGCCGTACGATCCACGGCCTACGAGGCCATGCTGCTTGACTTGGGCCTGCCCAAGCGCGACGGCCTTTCCGTGCTTCAAGCCATTCGGCAGGGCGGAAACAATGTGCCCGTTCTCATCGTCACGGCGCGCGATGCCGTGGAAGACTGCATTCGGGGGCTGGATCTGGGCGCGGACGACTACCTGGTCAAACCCTTCGAATCCGGCGAACTGCTGGCGCGGCTGCGTGCCGTGGCACGGCGCAAGGGTGGCCAAGGCCAACCCCTGCTCGGCAACGGCGCCCTGACGCTGGATCCAACCACGCGCGAGGCCAGCGACGGGACCCACAAGGTGCGACTGTCGGCACGCGAGTACGCGCTGCTGCATGCCCTGCTCTTGCGCCCGGGCGCAATCCTCTCGCGCAAGGAACTGGAAGACCGCATCTACGGCTGGAACGAGGAAGTGGAGAGCAATGCCGTGGAATTTCTGATCCACGGCATCCGGAAAAAGCTCGGCCAGTCTGCCATCAAGAACGTGCGCGGCGTCGGCTGGATGGTGGACCGCGACGCCGGGCAAGGCCTGCACCCGTCACCATGAGGTTGCACGCCATGCTGCACCACTGGGCGGCGCAATCGCTCCTGCGCCGACTCTGGCTGTGGATGACCGTGATTGTGGCCGTGGTGGGGGTGAGCACTGCGGCTGTGTCCTACGTGTTTGGCTACCAGGAAGCCAATGAACTGCAGGATGCACAATTGCGCCAGATCGCGAGCCTCGTGCATCGCTGGGGCCATCTCCCTCAAGCCGTCCTTGAGCCGCAGGGCGCCAATGTCGACAAGGACGCTCGCATCATCGTCGAGCGCCTTGGCGGTGCGGTGCCTTTTCGCGGACTGCCCCTTCCAAGGCAACTCCCCGCGGGCATGCATGTGGTGGAGTCCGGCGGGCATTCCTGGCGCGTCTTCGTGCGTGACGGCCCGAGCGGGCGCATCGCGGTTGCGCAGCGCACGGATTTGCGCTCGGACGCGGCCATCGACAGTGCCCAGCGCACCCTCTTTCCGTTGCTGGCCCTCATTCCTTTGCTTGCCCTGCTGGCCGCCTGGGTCGTGCGGCGTGCCCTGCGCCCCGTGCGCGAGCTCGCGCGAGAAGTCGATGCGCGCGATGACAGCAGGCTTGACCCGCTTCCCGTCGAGCGCGTGCCGCAGGAAGTGCTGCCATTCATCGCCTCCATCAATCGTCTGCTGGCACGCGTGGCCACCATGCTCGAGCGTGAACGCCGGTTCGTGGCCGATGCCGCTCACGAGTTGCGCACGCCCATCGCGGCGCTGAGCCTGCAAGCCGAGAACCTGGCACACACCGACCTGCCTGAGAACACGCGCACCCGTCTTCGCACCCTGCAGCAAGGATTGGCCCGAAC
>JAKBCY010000081.1 GCA_021807445.1 Pseudomonadota bacterium | reverse complement strand
CAACACGTGATCAGGCAATTGCTCACCAAGCGCGCAGAAAAAGCCCAGATTCAAATACGGTGGCGAGCCGTGCGCGGCATAGGTCGCGTCGTAACAGCGCGCGAAGTGCGCCCAGTCCTCGGGTCTTGCGTCGTGACCGCTCAGGCGCCGGAATCGCACTCCGGCTTCAACGACCTTGCGGCGCTCCTGACGCACCTTCTTGCGCTTGTCGTGGCTCATCGAACCGAGAAAGGCGTCGAAATCGGGCCATGGCGGGGTCGCCTGATGCCAGTGGAATTGCACGGCGTGGCGCAGTAGCAAGCCAGCCTCGGCACACAGGTCACGCTCGGCATCGGTCAGGAACAGCAGATGAAGCGACGACAGACCGCTCTCGCGCGCCAGCTCGAGCACGGCGTGCAGCAGTGCGCGTCGCGCTTGCATGTCACGCCCCAGCAGGCGTGCCCCCGTCACTGGCGTAAAAGGGGTGGCCGACAGCAATTTGGGGTAGTAGTGCAGACCGTGGCGCGCATAGGCATCCGCCCAGGCCCAGTCAAAGACATACTCGCCCATCGAATGACTTTTGGCATACAGCATGCACGCAGCGGCGAGCCCGCCCCGCTGATCTCGCAACTGCAGGACCAGCGGCTGCCACCCAGTCTGCGCGGTTGCGCAATGGTGCGTTTCGAGCGCCATCAGCCATGCGTGACGCTGGAAAACCGTACTGTCGGGCGTGCACGCAACCAACGCATCCCACTCGGGGCCAACGACCTTGGCCATGCCCTGGACCATCTCAATGCGAAAATCCTCTTCCATGTCTCTATCCATCGCGATTGCTCAGTTCAACGGTACCGTGGGCGACTTGGCCGGCAACTGCAAGGCCATTATGGCCATGGCAGAGCGCGCCCATGCCCAGGGCGCGACCGTATTGCTCACGCCGGAGCTCGCGCTCACCGGCTATCCGCCCGAAGATTTGCTGCTGCGCCCCGCCTTTTTACAGGCGTGCGATGCTGCATTGCACCAGCTGGCGCATAGCCTGGCGCAGTATCCGGATTTGACCGTGGTCGTGGGGCACCCTCACGTGCCCGGTCATCAGGCCGATGTTCGCACGCCATCCACGCAGCAACCGCTGCGCTGGAATGCCGCCTCCGTGCTGCGCCGCGGGCATATCGAGGCGACGTATGGCAAACTCGAGCTGCCCAACTACCAGGTGTTCGACGAGAGGCGCTATTTCGCGCGCGCTGGCGAGCCCGTGGTGTTTGAGGCCGGTGGCGTGCGCTTCGGTGTAAACATCTGCGAGGACGCCTGGTTTGCCGAAGCCCCGCGCCGGGCACGCGACGCTGGTGCACAGGTCCTGCTGGTGCTGAATGCATCGCCATTTCACTTGGGTAAAAGCGGTGAGCGCGAAGCCATCATGCGCACACGGTGTCACGAAACGGGCATGGCTTTGGCGTTCGCACACGGTGTTGGTGGGCAGGACGAGTTGGTCTTTGACGGCGGATCCTTCGTCATGGACGCTGCGGGTTGCGTGCGGGCGCGAGCACCGCAATTCGATGAGGCCCTGCTGAGCGTGACGTTCGACGGCGCGGGCTCGCCCCAGCCGGGCAGTGTGGCGCCCGTGCAGTCCTTGCATGCCCAGGCGTGGGGCGCGCTGGTGACCGGCACGCGCGATTATGTGCAGAAAAACGGGTTTCCTGGCGTGTTGATTGGACTATCCGGGGGGGTGGACTCGGCCCTGGTGTTGGCCATCGCCGTGGATGCCCTGGGGCCGCAGTGCGTGCGCACGGTCATGATGCCATCGCCCTATACCGCCGACATTTCCTGGCAGGACGCCCGGGAAATGGCGCAGGGCCTGCGTGTGCGATACGAGGAGATGTCGATCACGCCGATGTTCGACGCCTTCCGCGCGACGCTGCATCCGCTGCTGGTGGTGCGCGAGGTCGATACAACCGAGGAGAACCTGCAGGCGCGCATCCGGGGCACGCTACTGATGGCGCTTTCGAATAACACGGGCTGGATGGTGCTGACGACGGGCAATAAAAGCGAGATGGCAACCGGTTACGCCACGCTGTATGGCGATATGGCCGGGGGCTTCGCAGTGATCAAAGACGTGCGCAAGACACTGGTTTGGGAGCTCGCGAACTGGCGCAACGCGCTGGCTGTGCAACAGGGGCAGGCGCCTGTGATTCCCGAGCGGATCATCACACGCCCACCCTCGGCAGAGCTGCGCCCGGATCAGACGGACCAGGACAGCCTTCCGCCGTATGCCCTGCTCGACGCGATCCTGGAGCGCTACATGGAGAATGATCAAAGCCCACGGGAGATGCTCGCCGCGGGCCTTTCCGCTGAGGCGGTGGCGCAGGTTCTGCGCCTGATCAAGATGAATGAATACAAGCGCCGCCAGGCCCCGCCCGGAGTGCGCATCACACACCGGGCGTTTGGACGCGACTGGCGCTACCCCATCACGTCACACTGGCTGGAAAGCGTCTCGGCACTGCCGCCGCAGGCTCCGCAGGATGCAGCGCGGATCGGTTAAGCTCGGAGCAACGATCGAAACGAAATCTATCAACGACTGCGACGAGGACATCCATGAAACAGATCACCGCCATTATCAAACCGTTCAAGCTCGACGAAGTGCGTGAGGCCCTAGCCGAGGTGGGCGTGACAGGCCTGACCGTGACGGAGGTCAAGGGGTTCGGCCGGCAAAAGGGTCACACGGAGCTATACCGGGGGGCGGAGTACGTGGTCGACTTCCTGCCCAAGGTGAAGATCGAAGTCGTGGTCAAGGAAGGTGAAGTCGAGCCGGCCATCGATGCCATTGTCAAGGCGGCGCGCACCGGGAAGATCGGCGACGGCAAGATTTTCGTCACCAGCGTTGAACAGGTCATCCGCATCCGCACCAGCGAAACGGGCGAAGCAGCGGTCTGATCGGCAACTGCGGCAACACCTCAAATCGCTTCTCGCATGCGCCACCAAGGGTCATCCTGCATGGCTTGGCTGCCTGCCATGCGGTCCAGAAGCCGGGCGGGGTCGGTATCGACGACAAGCGGGGCAAGCACCTCGGTTCGCACGAAACCCTGCTCGTGGCTTTGTGCGAGAAAGTCCAGCAGCGGGTCGTAATACCCCTGCACGTTGAGCAGCCCGATCGGCTTGTTGTGATAGCCGAGTTGGCGCCAGGTCCAGACCTCGAACAACTCCTCAAGGGTGCCCAACCCGCCAGGAAGGGCGATGAACGCATCGGCGTAGTCGGCCATCATTTTTTTGCGCTGGTGCATGTTTTCCACGATATGCAGCTCGCTCAGGCCCATGTGGCCCACCTCACGCTCCATCAGAAGCTCGGTGATGACCCCCACCACGCGGCCGCCACTGGCCAGCGCAGCGTCGGCTGTGACGTTCATCAACCCGACGCTGCCGCCACCATAGATGAGCGTCATGGCGCGTGAGGCGATGGCGTGACCGATGGCCACGGCAGCCTGCGCATAAAGGGGATCGGTTCCGGCGCTAGAGCCGCAATAGACGCAAACAGCATGCATGTTCACTGGACTTTCAGGCAAGGCGTGGCAGCAGGATGGCCACCCACACGACGGCGCAAAGCACCAAGGTTAGCAAGACTGCGGCACTACCCATGTCTTTCGCGGTTTTGCTCAGTTCATGCGGCTCCAGCGACACCCGGTCCAAGGTGTATTCGATTGCGGTATTGAGCAACTCCACCACCAGCACGAGCAACGCCGAACCGGCCAGCGCTGCGCGCTGCATGCCATCGTGCCCCACCCAGAAGGCCAAAGGGACCAGCACGAGGATCAAGGCACCTTCCTGACGGAAGGCCGACTCGGTGCGCCATGCCGCGCGCATGCCACTGACAGAGTTCCGCAGAGCCTGGACCAAGCGCGCGAGCCCGGTCTTATTTTTGTAGGGGTTGGGGGTCAATCGGGGTATGGGTTGGCGCGATCCGTGGCACGTCGCAGATGGTCGATGAACTGGCTGGTCGCGCGCTGCCAGGTGAACTGGCGGGCATGGGCCACGGCGTTCTGGCGAGGGATACGCAGGGCGCTCAGGCAGGCCGCGCGCAGGTCCTCATCGAGGGCGCCCGCTGGGGCGTCACCAATCACGTCCACAGGGCCGGTGACCGGGAATGCCGCGACCGGGCAGCCGCACGCCAGCGCCTCAATCAGAACCAGACCGAACGTGTCCGTGCGGCTTGGAAACACAAAGACGTCGGCCCCGGAATACACCTCGGCAAGCTTGTCTTGGGTCAGCACGCCAAGAAAGCGCACATCCGGATACTGGCGCTGGATGCGTTGGAGTTCCGGGCCCTCGCCAACGACCCATTTGGTGCCTGGCAGGTCAAGTTCGAGAAAGGCATCGATGTTTTTCTCCACCGCCACGCGGCCCACGTACAGGAACACCGGTGGATTGCCTTCCAGTCGCTGGCCCACGCGCGGGTAGAAGACGCGCGCGTCCACGCCCCGCGACCAGATCGCCAGGCGCGACAATCCGCGCGCAGTCAGGTCACTGCGAACGACAAGCGTTGGCACAAGCGTAATGCTCGCGGCGTTATGAAACCAGCGCAAATAGGCATAAGTCCACGCGAGCGGAATACCAAAGCGCGCCTTCACGTATTCCGGAAAACGGGTGTGATACGCCGTTGTCAGGGGAATACCGAGCTGCAGCGCGGCGCGCCGCGCCGCCAGGCCTAACGGGCCTTCGGTGGCAACATGCACGACGTCCGGGCTGAACGCAGTAAGGCGCTGGATCACACTGCGGTAAGGCCGCCAGCTCAACCGAATTTCGGGGTAGGTCGGACACGATACCGTACGAAACAGACTGGGCTCAATCACCTCAACATCTTCGCCTTGCGCGCGAAGGTGATCGATTGTGGTTTTAAGCGTTCGCACCACACCGTTGACTTGTGGGCTCCACGCGTCGGTCACGATCAGGATGCGCATGGCACGGCACCTTCCATGGCTTCAGTTTGCGTTGCAGCCGGTGTGCGGCCTGGGTTCAGTTCAGCGAGAACCTGGGGGCCGGTCGTCGCCGATTTCCACATCAGCAACTGCAGGGTTCCGTCGTCTCGCTCGGCCACGGCCGTGAGGCTTTCGACCCAATCTCCGCAATTGGCGTAGATGGTGCGACCGATGCGGCGCAGCTCGGCGCGGTGGATATGTCCGCAGACCACGCCCTCGCATCCGCGCCGGGCAGCTTCCTCAGCCAGCAGTTGCTCAAAGCTGGAGATGAAGCTCACGGCGTTCTTCACCTTGCCTTTCAGGTATTGCGAGAGGGACCAGTAGGAAAATCCCAAGCGGTGGCGCACATGATTAAGCCAGCGGTTGAGTTTGAGGGTAAACACGTACAGGGCGTCGCCCAGGTGGGCGAGCCATTTCGCGTGCATCACCACGCCGTCGAACCAGTCGCCATGCACGATCCAAAGACGTGTCCCGTCCGCGGTGACGTGAACGGCGTCGGATTGCACCTCAACGCCGCCGAAGTGCAGCCCCGAATAGTGGCGTGCAAATTCGTCATGGTTGCCGGGAATGAACACGACACGGCATCCCTTGCGCGTCTTGCGCAAGATTTTTTGCACCACATCGTTGTGCGCCTGGGGCCAATACCAGCCTTTTCGCAACTGCCAGCCGTCAATAATGTCCCCTACCAGATAGATGGTCCCCGCGTGGCAATGACGCAAGAGATCAAGCAGGGCTTTCGCTTTGCAGTCGCGCGTGCCGAGGTGAATATCGGAGAGCCACAACGTCCGGTACTGGTGTGGCGCCTGGGAGTCATCGGCGGCGTCATGCTCGCCGGGAGCGGACAGCGCCTGAGCCAGGAGGGTGGCGCTAGGCGTTGAGCTGGCGAATTCGCGTGTCTGCATGCCGCCATTGCAGCGCCGGCTTGTGACAGGAGGATGACGCTTATGAGGCGTCATCGGCCGAACCGGGGAGATCAGGCCGCCGCGTCAATCAACCGCGTTCCGGCCCAGGTGTCATGCCAGAACTGCCGGTCCGCACGCAGTTGCGAGGCGGCCGCCCACAGGACGATCCAAGCCCCAAGCATCAGCAGCGCCGCCGCATGCTCCAAGCCCAGACCCCAGGCCAGCGCAAGAGGCGGCAGCACCCACAGCCACCCCAACAGGAAGCGCAATCCGGCGCGCCACAGCGGCAGGCGCTGCCCGCGTGCGTCCACCACGCGCAGGCGCCACGCGCGCATCGCCACAGTTTGTCCCGCGACGGTCCAGAAACCGATGAAATAGAAGGCTAAGGCGAAAAAAACGGTCGCTTGCAGACCATGCCTGTCGGCGATGCCACTGCGCTGGCCAACTGCCAGCCCGTAGACCAGCGCAGCCACCCACAGCACTCCGAACAGCACGACAGACTCGTAGAGGAGCGCAGCCAGCCTGCGGAATAAAGGGGGCGCGGGCATCGTCATGGCAGGAGCGGCGTCCTGCTCCTCAACCGGAGTTTGGCTCAATGGCAACGGTGTCAGTGATTGACGCTTGCCGAGGCGGCAGCAGCTGCTGGCGCAGGGGCAGCGCCCGGACTCCTAGCGGCTGATGCCGGGTAAGGCGGTGCGACGGGTTTCGCGGGTGCGGGAACAGGCGCCTTCGTTCCAGGCAAGGTTTTTCCCGCTTGGGGCGACGTCGCAGGCGCAGCACGAAGCCGCGCAGGCTGCCGCCGGAGGCGGTGCTCGGATTCGTAGCGTCCGACACGGGCTGGCACGTGAGGTGGGCTCTTGGCCTCGCGCGCCAGTTCATGCTTGCGAGCCGCCGGCAGCTTTTGGTAGCGCTCCCAGGCCTCTTTACGCGTGTTCAGCGGAGCCTTGCCAGTTGCCAGGAAATTTTCCCGGGCGAGGCGCCGCTGCTGCGGGGTCATGTGTACCCATTCCGTCATGCGGTGGTGCAACGTCGCGCGCTGTGGCAGGCTCATGGCGGGGTAGCGCGAGGCGATATTGAGCCATTTGCGCTTCCTGTCCGCATCGAAATGCGCCCACTCGGCTTGCAGCGGGCCCAGCGCTTCCTTTTGCATGGGACTGAGTTGCGCCCACGAAGGCGGCGACTGTGTTGGTCCGGTGGCATCCGCGGGCGCAGATGCCATTGCGAGCAGGAGCGTGGCAAACAAAAAGTGCAGGAAAAACGCAACCAAACTCGAGTGGCGACCGCGTAGTGTCGCCATCAGCCGCCCTGCCGCAGGTAGCTGGTAAATCCCGGATCGACGTAAGCCTGCGGGGGCAGATTGTCGAGTAGCAACGCGGTGTCGATATCGGCGATCTTCCGCACAAAGCGTTCCTGCTGGTAATGCTGCAGCGCATATAAACCGAAAAGTAACGTGGGGATGGCCAGTAGCAATCCCAAACGCAGCCTCCAGGACGAAGACTCCCCTGGGCCACCGAGGACCGCGGCATGGCCTTGCGTCACCACCGACGATCGCGCTACGGCTCGGCGCCGCGCCGTAGCGCGGTCGACCACCATGTGCCGAATGCCCTTGAGCCTTTGCACCACGTCGTCGGGCAAATGCTCGGTGTCTTCAGTCAAGCGCGCTGCGACCTGATAGCCGAAGCGCGCCTCCGCCGCCGTTAATCTCAGTTTGTTGTTATCTGTGTCCATGATCAAAACCCTGTGCTTTGAGCGCCTTGGCTAGAGTGTGCGTCGCGCGTGAACAATGCGTTTTTACACTACCTTCTGAACACTCCATCGCCGCCGCCGTTTCAGCAACGTCCAACCCCTCCCAATAACGCATGAGGAAGGCTTCGCGTTGACGATCGGGCAGCTTCTGGATTTCGATATCGAGCATGGCCAATGTCTGGGCCCGTTCCATCTGTTGGTCAGGGCCTTCGAGATGCTCAGCGCTCGCCTCAAGTGCCAGCGTTTCCAGCAAATCAAAATCATCGCCTTCCCCTCCGCTCTGAAAGTCCGAAAGGTTGCTCATCCACGCCGAGCGTACCTTGTGTCTGCGGTGCCAGTCGAGGAGGGCGTTGGTGAGGATACGCTGGAAAAGCATGGGCCACTCGGCGGGGTCATGGTCCGCGTATTTCTCGGCAAGACGGATCATGGAGTCCTGCACCAGGTCCAGAGCCGTATCCGCGCTCTGGGTGGCGAATAGCGCTCGCTTGAATGCGCGCTTTTCAACGCTGCGCAGAAATTCCGAAAGTTCTTGTTCTGTGGCCACAGCCGATGGGGTGCCGTATGAGCAAAGGGGATCAAGCCGCTAATTATGCCGAGGCGCCTCTCGCACACGCAGTGGAGCGCAGCGGGCGCGGATGAAGCTTAGCTGGATTCCGGCTGAGGGTGCACTGAGGCGGGCAGGGCTGCGCCGGGCATTCCGGGCCTTGTGTTCGACGACGCGACAGCGAGTCCACGCCGCGCATCGAGCGGAACGGATCAAGCCAGAGTTGATTTGGCGCGCGAAAGCCTCTTCAGGCTCGAGCGGGCGTCAGTTCGAAGAACAAGAAAAAATGCTTGGCGCTTGCGCGTGAAACCTCGTTGTGGCTGCAGCAGATCTACCCCATGTTTTGAGAGGCACGCAACCCGCATGCGTCACAGCGCGCGCCCGGCACGGCGCTCCCAATTTTGGGGCATGCGTTCCAACTCGTCGAGGCTCGGTGCGCGGACGACGATGCGTTTGACTGCGTCCGAATCGCCATTGCGCGCGCCGAGGAGGATGGTCAGGAGGTTATTAGGGAATTCATGGCGCAGTCTTGGGTCGGTCCCTGTGACATAAGGGAATACCCATAATTTATGCTGAACAGTTTTTTATGCTGAGGCCGCGATGGGTGAGGCGCTCAATTGCTCCAGCGCTTTGCGGCCGCATCACCTGACGTTGGCGGGCGTTTTCGGGTCGGGCGCACCGGCTCCCCTCGCCATTGGTAACGCTGGGCGCAGGCCGGGCTTGGATGCGCCGCAAGCCCTATCCTTATTCTTCCAAGCTTCGAGCAGGATCAGCCATGAACTCTCCCGCCACTAAACCGCTGGTGCGGTTCTAGTGGGGGTTTCGCGGGTCACAGACCTGGACTTGCCCCGTTGCCGTGGCAGAGGTTTGGGTCTCGCCGCCACGCCCGTTCCAGGCGTGTTTTGCGTATTGAACGCGTCGATGAGCACCATCAACGCACTGTTGCGGTCGCGCTGCATGATGTGCCCGCAGTGCGGACAGACAGGCATGCGCTCGGAGAGCAGCTTGGGCACGATGGCCCAACAGGCCGAGCAGCGCTGCGACGGTTTGAGCTGGCGCGTATCGCTCAGATGCAGCCGCGTACCAGCTTCTTCCGCTTTGTACGCGAGCATCGGATGCGCCATGCCGAGCCCGGCCGAGAGGATCTCGCGGTTGAGTCCGGCCTTCTGCCGCACGCGGCGTCCCGGTGCTTCCACCGTGCCCTTCGCGCTGCGGCTCATACTCTTCGGAGTCAGTTGCTCCGTGGCCAGCACGGCGCATTGCCGCACCATCCTGGTTGTTTCCTTGTGCACGAAGTCCCGGCGCAAGTTGGCGATGCGATCATGCAGCCGCGCGATGCGCTTGCCAAGGCGCTTGAAGCGCAGCGACCCTTTCGTCTTGCGGGCGCGCTGCTGCTGCAGCGCCGCAAGACGGGGCAGTTCCTCGCGCACCCAGCGCGGGTTCGCGATGGACTGACCGTCGTCGAACGTCGCCCAGTCCGTGATGCCGAAATCCACACCACGGCGCTGATCATCGGTGCGTTGGCGCGCACAGGCATCATCAGGGACGCGCAACGTCACCGACACGAACCACTGCCCATTCCTGCGCGTGAGGGTGATGTCATTGGGCTGGGCCTCAACCCCGAAGCGGTGCCGCCCGCGCGCCCGGATGGACATGGCCTCTTTGCCACTGCCGATGCGCAGGGTGGCGCCGCTGCCGCCATGCGGCATGAGCTTCCACCCGGCCGGGTCGGGATCGGCAAAGCCCGCGAACGGCTTGGCTGCCTTGACGCGACGGAAGAACGATTGAAAGGCAAGGTCCAGGCGGCGCAGCGTCTGTTGAAAGGCATGGCTGCCCAGCGCGATGAACTGAGGCCGATCGGCCTTGATCTCCGGCAGCGCGGTGGCGAACAGGCAGGGGCGGTGGGAGTTCAGGAAGGGGTTGAGGTGCTCGACCCAGACGGGGTTGAAGCGTGTGGCGTTGCGGGATGTGCGCATAGCCGAAGACCGTGCGCACCACGGC
>JAKBCY010000080.1 GCA_021807445.1 Pseudomonadota bacterium | reverse complement strand
GGGCCGAGCAATATTTTGCGGATGAAGGATGCGCTGTGGATGATGCTAGCCGGCGATATCTTCGGTAGGACGCCGAGCTGGGTGGGGTGCGCTTCGCCAGTTCAAGGCCATCTTCTTTCATTGCGCCTTGCGGCGTCTGGGCAGGATATGGAGGGCAGCGTTTCAGCGCAGGGCCCGGATTTTTACACAGCCGCTGAGGGGGAAGGTACCCCTGAGGAAAAGGTCGGTCTGCTGCATGTTCGTTCAGCGACGAGGGCCGGGGCAGGAACACAAAGCCGTGCGCAGGGAGCGCGCTTTCTTGATGCGAAATCTTATGCTCAACCGCCATGTCGTGGCCGCGCTGACTGTCTTGGCGCTGGGCGCTTTGCCGGCGCGGGCCCAGGCAGCCCAAAAGCCGCTTTGGGAGGCAGGGCTGGGAGTAGGGACACTGAGCTTCCCCGACTACGTTGGCTCGGACCAACAGCACAATTACCTTCTTCCCGTTCCATATTTCGTCTACCGTGGCCCGATCGTCAGAGCCGACCGCAATGGCGTACAGGCGAGGTTGTTCGGTAGCGAGCATACTGATGCCTATCTCAGTCTTGGCGCCTCGCCGCCTGTCAACAGCACCGACAACCGCGCACGCAGCGGTATGGCCGACCTCAAGCCCATGGTTGAATTTGGCCCAGCACTGAAGGTGCGCCTGTGGGCTTCCTCCGCGCGGCGCATGCGCCTTGACTTTCGGGCGCCGCTGCGCACGGTGGTCACCGTAGAGTCCCATCCGCGCGACGTCGGATGGCTCCTGGCGCCCGTGCTGAATCTGGATATGGCTGATGTGGCGGGCATGCACGGGTTCAACCTCGGAGCGCAGACCGGGCCAATCTTCGCCGACCGCAGCTATACCCAGACCCTCTATGGCGTGGCACGATCAGACGCCACGCCCATTCGGCCTGCCTACAGCGCGCACGGTGGCTATGCCGGCAGTCAGTTCACCCTTGCGCTGAGCAAGCGATTTGTCGGTTTCTGGGTGGGGGCGTTCACCCGATACGACAATGTCTCTGGTGCGGTGTTTGCCGACAGCCCTCTCGTGCGCCGCAACCACAATTTGTCCGCAGGTTTTGGCATCACCTGGATCCTGGGGCAATCATCACAAATGGTTGAGAGTCATGAATGAGGATGTGATGCGCGCGGTGCCGATGCAGGGTTACCTGCGGAGCAAGTGGGATGTGCTGCGCTTGTATTTCGGGTTGGGGATGCTCGGGGTCCTTGGCTTCTTGTGGTCTCTGCTCGCAGCCCCGCTTTACTACGTTCTGCCGCGCCGGTTCGGGATTGCGCTTGGCCGCTCGCTGGTCTACCACGCATTTCGTTTCTACCTTCGAACCCTCGCTGCCATCGGTGCCTGTCGCTTCGATCTTTCGGCGCTGGATGCGCTTCGCGGCGAGCCCGCAATGATCATCGCGCCCAACCATCCATCGCTGATCGATGCAGTGCTTGTCCTCTCGCGCTTGCCAGGGATTGCGTGCATCATGAAGGCGAGCATTCTCGACAACCCATCGCTGGGCGCCGGCGCGCGCCTGGCGCGCTACATTCGCAATGATTCGCTTCGCAACATGATTACGCTCTCCGTGGCCGACCTGCGGCATGGCCATCACCTTTTGCTGTTTCCCGAGGGCACGCGATCCGCGCACCCGCCCATCGGGCCGGTGCGCGGAAGCGTCGGGCTGATTGCCAAGCAGGCGCAGGTTCCGGTGCAGACCGTACTCATCGAGATGGATTCTCCGTTCCTCGCCAAGGGATGGCCCTTGTTTCGTTGTCCTCGCATGCCCATTACCTATCGCCTGCGTCTGGGGCGCCGGTTCGCGCCACCCCAGGATGTGCAGAGTTTCGTGGCCGAGCTTGACGCTTATTTCAACAACGCGCTGGCTGACGCCGGCCTGTCCGTATCGCCGACGCGAGCCGAGGACGATGACTGACCACTCTCTGGGGACCGCTGACCGCGAGCAACCGCAACCTTCGTCCACCCACCTCGTTCTTATTCCCAGCTACAACCCGGGCGCCAAGGTTTACGACACCGTGCGTGCAGCGCGCGCTCACTGGGCGCCAGTCTGGGTGGTCGTGGACGGTAGCACGGACGGCACCGCCAAAGGCTTGCAGGCATTGGCTGCGGGCGATCCGCAATTGCGCGTGATGATCCTGCCCGAAAATCAAGGCAAGGGCGCCGCCGTTTTGCATGGCCTGGACGCAGCGGCAGTCGCGGGCTATACGCATGCGCTCACCATGGACTGCGATGGTCAGCACCCAACCGCGCAGATCGCCAGCTTCATGGCCGCGTCCCAGGAGCATCCGAAAGCCATGGTATTGGGCGTTCCGGTGTTTGACTCCAGCGCGCCCGCACTGCGCGTGCAAGGACGCAAAGTGTCAAACGCCTGGGCCAATTTGGAGACTCTCTGGGCCGGGATCGGGGATTCGCTGTACGGTTTTCGCGTTTATCCCGTCGAGCCCTTGCGTCGGATCATGCACCATCAAGCATGGATGCGACGATTTGACTTCGATCCAGAGGCGGTGGTGCGGCTGAGTTGGCTTGGTGTGCGGGCGATCAACCTTCCCGCGCCCGTGCGTTACCTGCGCGCGGACGAGGGTGGAGTCTCACACTTCAAGTATCTGCGCGACAACACGCTGCTGACCTGGATGCACACGAGGTTGTTGATGGGGTTCCTATTGCGGCTGCCGCTGCTGCTTTGGCGGCGGCTGATCAAGCGCTGAGGCGCCTGGGGCTGCATGGATTGGACACCTCGACGGCACGATGGCACGTCGGTGGCGGCGCGGCGATCTCTTTTGGCGATGCGCCGCCGGGGACGTCAGCCGTGGTGGCCGCCGCGTTCGTTCGCGTTCGCTTGTGGCCCTTTCGCGGCCGTGCATGCTGGCGCAAGGGCATGAGCGGGGGCTCGCGCTACAGCGCAGTGTCAGATGATCCCGCCGTTAATCGATATGATTTGGCCGCTGATGTACGCCGCTTGATCTGAAGCGAGAAAGCCCACGAGGTCTGCCACCTCCTCGGGTCGTCCAGCGCGTTTCATCGGGACCATCCGCGCGATGGATTCGGCGTCGAAAGCCCCGGCGCTCATGGTCGTGGCGATGATGCCAGGGGCCACGGCGTTGACTGTGATGCCACGGCTCGCCACCTCGAGGGCGAGTGACTTGGTGGCCGCGTGCAGCGCGCCTTTGGCCGCGGCGTAGTTGACTTGGCCGCGGTTGCCGGTGATGCCAGCCACCGAGGTGATATTCAGGATGCGGCCCCAGCGGGTACGGATCATGGGCAGCATGAGCGGCTGAGTAACGTGGAAAAAGCCATTGAGGCTGACATCGATTACGCGCTGCCATTGCGCTGCGCTCATGCCTGGAAATACAGCGTCGTCGTGGACGCCCGCGTTATTCACGAGAACCTGGATGGGGCCGTGCGCGAGGACGCTGGCAATAGCTGCCGCCGTGGCATGGGGATCGGTGATGTCAAACGACACCGCCTGCGCGCTGCCGCCTTGCTCGCGCATCGCTGCAGCGAGCGCTTCGGCACGGTCAACGCTGTGGTTGGCATGCACGATCACGTGGCAACCGTCTGCAGCCAAACGGCGGCAGATGGCAGTGCCGATCTCGCCGCTACCGCCCGTGACCAAGGCGCGGCGGGAATGCGCGAACGCCGGTTTGCTCATGGCGTGGAAAGGGCGATGCGTGTGGATGCCGCTGGACCAAGTCCGGGGATGCCGGGCGCCTGCGCATCGAGCATGACGGTGGCTTGCCCTTCGATCAGCACGTGTTCTTCGGCGCGCAATTCAAACGTGTAGCGCAGCAGGTTGGCATCGGCTGCATGGCAAGTCGCGCGAACCAGAAGTTCGGCGGCAATGGTGTCGAGTCGGGCCACGTGCCAGCGCACGTCACGCGCGCTAATCAGCATACCGGGATGCGGCGCAGTAACGGGCAGACCCGATGCACGCAGCGCGCCATGCACGGCCATGGCCTGGGCGGCATATTCGATGCCGCAGGCCACGCCCAGTCGGCCGTATTGACGTAGCGGATTGGCTGGGCTGCGGTGGCTTTGGGCGGTACACAGAACATGCACTGCGTCCCATGCGCGTACCGTATCGAGTAAGCACATGGTGCTCTGATGCGGAATGCGCGCAGCGATCCAGTCATGGTCGAGCGCCTGACCATGCAAAGTGGCAATATTCAGCATGGCGTGATCTCGGCGGCCAGCGTCTGGCCGGGTAAATAGTCCAAGTGTACGGACTCGGAAGCGCGGTAGGCCAGGGCAGAAAGAAGAGGCAGCGCGCGGGCGGCGGGTATCGTCTGGCGCACGGCTTCGAGAAGCGGAAGGTCCAGCGTGTTGGACGGCTCGTCGCTGCATGGCGCCGCCGCATCGATGGCGATACGGCCCAGGCTCTGCGGACCTGGCCGCGGCGCGAGGGCTAGGGCAACGCCCAGACTGTCCGGAATTGGGCGCACTGCGTGCAGTGGCTCTGGATAATCCGTGTCGTAGGCCAGAAGCAGGATTGGCGCCTGTGTTAACGCTACCTGAGCGAGCGCTTCCAGCAGACCGGCGGCGAAGCATCCATCGTAGGCACACAGCACGGTCGAAGGCGCCATGGCGCCAGTGGCAATGCCCCAGTAGCCGGACGCGGCGTTGTGGACCGAATTGTGAAAGCGCGTGGGAGAGATCAACCGATCGCTCGACGCCAGCGCATCGCAAACGGCATGGCAATTGTGGCTGTCGCCTCCGGATGAGGTGAACACCGTGGCAAGCTGAGCCGGATCCATCCCGGCAGCCTGCGCCGCTTCAAGCCCAACTGCCAAGGCGAGCTTGACCACGGTTGCTGCGCGCCGCCGTTCCGCCGCCTGCAAGGTCTGCGGCGTGGGGAGTAGGGTTCTTTGCGGGATGTAAGTCGTCTGCCTGCGCAGCACGGCGCTGGTCTGTGGCCAGCCAGAGAGGCCAGGCCCGAGCAGTCCGACGCCGTCGACCCATGCTTCAATCGGTGCGGACTGTGTCGCGGCTTTGCTCATGACGGTCGCCTCGCGATTCGTGGGTTTCCATGAAGAAAGCAGTCGCTCTCTGCCGACCCCATTGCGCAGACACGCAGAGGGCTCATGCCGGTTCCCCCGCGCCAAAGACCAAGCAGCAATTGGTGCCGCCAAAACCGAAGGAGTTGCTTAACACGCGGCGCGGGGCCTGCTCGCGCGTTTGTAGCAGGTAATCCAGCGCGCCGCCTGCTGTGATGATTTCTGGGTCCAGAACGCGCGTGCCGGCGCTACCGGGCATGAAGCCATGGTGCAGCGCAAGAGCGCAGAACACGGCCTCGACCGCGCCGGCGGCGCCCAAGGTATGGCCGGTGGCGCCCTTGGTCGAGCTGCAGGGAGTGGCCGCACCGAATAGTGCAGCCACGGCGCGGCCTTCAGCCAAGTCGTTGCTTGCCGTCGCGGTGCCGTGCATGTTGATGTAGTCGATATCGTTGGGATTCAGACACGCCTGGACAAGCGCCTGTTGCATCGCCATGCGTGCACCCATGCCGTCCGGATGGGGCGATGACATATGGTGGGCATCGCTGGATTCGCCAGCGCCGAGCAGACACACCGTGTCCGGGGCCACGGGCTGCGCAGCACGCTCCAGCAATGCGAAAGCGGCCGCTTCGCCGATGGACAGTCCGTTGCGCTGCGCGTCGAACGGGCGGCAGCGATCGCTGGATATCAATTGAAGCGAGTTAAATCCGTAAAGCGTTGTCAAACACAGGCTGTCGACACCCCCAACCACTGCGGCATCGATCACGCCGCAAGCCAGAAGACGCTGGGCCGTGGCGAAGACCTTCGCGCTGGACGAGCAGGCCGACGAAATGGTGTAAGCCGGCCCGCGCAACCCCAGGCGCTCGCGCACATAGGCCGTAATGGAGTACGGATTGTGCGTTTCCGAATACCTGAAGGATGCGGGTAAGGCGCCGTTGGCATCGCGCTCACGGTAGGCCAGTTCGGTTTGCAGAATGCCAGAGGTACTGGTCCCGATAAATACGCCCACCCGGTGCGTGCCCACGCGTGCAGCGGCTTGCTGCACTCTAGCGGCGAATCCGTCTTGACGCAGGCCGAGTTCGGCCAAGCGGTTGTTGCGGCAGTCATAACGTTGCAGGGCTTGCGGCAGGCGGACCGTATCCACGTCCGGCACAGCGCCAGTCCAGCCTGGAAGGTCAAACAGATCGAAGCCTTCCGGGCGCAGCCCGCCACGCGTTTCGCGCAAGGCGTCGAGCGTGGGCGCCAACCCGTGGCCTAAGCAGCTACTGACGGTGTAGTGCGTCAGCGCCACGCGCGGCAGTGGTGCCATGGACATCGCAGTCAGATCTCCGCATTTGCCGTCGAATGCCGCCCCGCGACGCGCTCTCGTGCCCGGCGAACTGTCTCGCTGGCCTGATCGTCTGCGGTAACCGAGGCTGCTGTGGCACGTAGCGCATCGGCCCGACGGAACTGGCGGCCGCAGCCAACATTGTCCATGCGAGGACGCTCGGCGGCATGCAACGCGGGCGTTTGTCGCAGAAGGGCCCAAGCGGCTTGGGCGCTCTGTCGCCGCGGGGGCGGCCGCTTGACGAAGGCCAGCTCGCCAGTGCTCTTGAGCCAGGCGTCACGCCAAGCGAAGCGATCGCTAACGCTATTGAGGGGTGCGACGGCGTCGGTTAAATGCGAAAGGAATCGATTTAGGCGCATGAAAAGGCTTGACGCAAGGTGACAGGCCGCAGGCCGGCGCTAGCGATGGAATCCAACAGGACGGGCAGCACTTCGAGAATTGCAGGTTGCCCCGATGCGGTGCGCGCGGCATGGCCATCATGCAGCAGCAGGATATCTCCCGCGCGCATGCCGTACCGCAGGCGATGCAGAACCTTCATTGGATCACGTTCGCGCGTATCAAAGCCGCGCCGCGTCCAACTCGCCAGCTGCAGGCCGAGTCGGCTAAGCACGGGATCGAGAAAAGGGTTGCGTAGCCCGGCTGGAGCGCGGAAAAAGGTTGGCGCCTGGCCGGTGATGCCAGCCAGGGTGGCTTGGGCAGTCTCCAATTCGCGCACGAAGCCTCCAGGGCCTGACAGCGAGAAGCTGTGGCGGTGGTGGTGACTGTGGTTTTCCACGGCGTGGCCGCGCCGCACGATGTCACGGCACAAATCCGGATGCGCACCGGCGCGCTCGCCGATGCAAAAAAAAGTCGCTTTCGCGTTGTGTGCATCAAGGACATCCAGCACGGCGGGCGTGACTTGCGGGTCGGGTCCGTCGTCGATGGTCAGAGCGACCTCGCGGCGCGCCACCGCCGTATGGGGCAGACGTGTGTGGTTGGGGCCGAGGAGTTTGCTGCGCGGCCACAGCCCGGCCCCGGCAAGTACCAAGTGGTCGGCCGCCAGAAGCACCAGGCTCCAAGGCCATAGAGTGGGTTGCACGAACACGGCGCCGAGCGCTAGCGGGTGCAGGATCACTGAGGCTGCAAGGAGCGGCGCGGGGCGCCAGCCGGCGCCGGGGGCCGGTTGCTGTGCGGGTCTGGATCGATGCATGCGGGCTTACTCCCAGGCAGCAGCGCTTGGCCGCGTGGAGGTGGGTGGTGAGGCCGACAGCATGGCCGAGAACAGTAGGGCCAGCAGCACCCCAGGGCCTACAGTCATGCCCAGAGCCTGCAGAACGGGAACGCCGGATAGGGCCAGCGGCCCGAAGCCAAGCACCGTGGTGAGATTGGCAACGAGCAGCGAAGCAAGCGTTCGCGGCGCGATGCCCCCACGTTGCGCGCCTTGATCGAAAAATAGTGCATAGTTCGAGCCGACCGCCACGATGAGCATCAGGCCGATGAGGTGCAGCAAAGTCAATTGCTGTCCAGCGAGCAGAAGCCCGGCGGCGACCACAAGTACGGCGCTCAGGAGAGGCGCAAGCACCCGTAGCGCGCGCGATACGGAGCGAAGGGTGAGCACGAGCAGGAGCGCAATGCAAACCATGCCCGCCAGCGACAGCCAAGCTGCAGTGTGCAGGTAGCTGTCATAGAGGCTGTTGCTGAGTTGGCCCAAGTTGATGTAGCTGGCTGCAGTGCCAGCCAGTGCAGCTCGCACCTTTGCTTCATCGATATTTTGATTGGCCTTCGCATGCAGCGGCAACACGGCCAGCCAGTGACCATCAGGCTGGCTCAGCAGCATGCCATCCAGGGCGAGTGCAAAAGAGGTATGCGTCAGCTGCTGACGCGTGAGCAAGCCCTGCGTTCGCGCAGTTTGCACATCGCGCACAAACGGCTCAAACAAGCGGGCCCTGACCGGCAGTCCGATGACAGCCTTTTCCAGTCGGCGATGCAGAGCGTTCGCATCGGGCAAGGCGGCAAGACGGTGACGCTGGGTCGCTGCACTCGGAAGGTACCGGCTTGGGCTGTCAAAACCGGCGATGACGCCACGTGCGACCAGCTCCTGCAAGCGGGGGCCCAGGACTTCTGCTGCCCTCAGCGCGGCGTCTGCACTCTTCTCGTCGACGACGACCAGATCGCCGGAACCGGGTGCGCCGATCTGCATGCGCAGTTGAGCATCCAGCTTGAGCGCCGCTGGGGTCACCGGGCTGAGTGCGGCGAGTCGCGTATTCCACATGGCGTCGCGTTGCACGATCAGCACGCACAAAGCAATCAGCGCGGTAACGCCAAGCACCCAGCGCAGGCGCCTCAGCGCCGGTAGGCGCGCTGTCAGCGATTCACCGAACGGGGCGAGGTCGCGCATTGGCAGGCGCGCAGGGATCAACGGCGGTAGCACAAAGCGCGTGACGAGTGCTGCAGCGATCAGGCCAGCGATGGAGTACAGGCCGAGCTGGGCAAGCCCGGGGAAGCCCGACATGAGCAGGGTGGCAAAGCCAAGTACAGATGTCAGCATGCCTAATCGAACGGTGGGCCAGAAGCTCTGAAGCCAGATGGCATGGTCGGTGACCGTGGACCGAGCGGACTGCACAAAAAGGTAGATCGCATAGTCCACCGCTTCGCCCATGAGTGTGGTGCCAAAACCCAAGGTCACGCCTTGCACGGCACCGAAGCCAAGGCTGACAGCGGCGATTCCGGTCAGGACACCCGACAGCACCGGCAGCAGACCCAATGCCAAGACTGTCGGTGAGCGATAGACAAGCAGCAACAGGCCAGCGATGAGCGCGGCGCCGAGAAGCGACACGCGTTCTACTGCTCGCTTGATCAGTGCTCGCGATTGCACGGCGAACACACCTGACCCGCTCATCACTAATGTGGTTTGCCGCGCTTTTCCAACGCACTGGCGCTGTGCCTGGGCAAACGCGTCGCGGATCGTCGCCATTGCGGCTTGCATGGCATCGGTGTCGGTGCCCTGTGCCCGCGTTTGCACCAGCAACAGGGCGCGTGGCATGCCAGGTGCGGCCCACACGCCATCGACTCGCTCGGGTCCCCGGTTCGGCGCAAGGCCTTGCACGAGATCCATAAGGGCGCCGGTCGGGTCAGAGGGCAGCAGAGCCTTTAGGCTTTGCCCCATGGGGGACGCAAGGCGGTCGATACTGTTGGCGAGCGCGTGGTGCAGACCCAGGACGCTGAACTGAGACGTAGTGGTAGGTGCCAGCACGTAACGGTACTGGAACAGCAAGTGCTCGTCGCCCTGCGCGTTCAGGGCTTGGCCGTTCTCCACGGTGACAAAAGTGCGGTTCGCTCGCAGACGCGCCGCCAGCGACTTTGACAGATCAGCGCGTGTGGCCGCGTCGGCACCGTCAATCCCCAGGAGGATCAGCCGCGACACCAGGCCGCGGCGTAGCTGCTCAACCAGGACGCGTTCCTGCGCAGTGGGCGCCTGCGGCAGGAAGGCTGACATGTCCGCAGTGAAGCGGCTCTTGGCGATGACCACCGCGCAGGCCAGCAATGCGGCCAGCCACAGCATCACCGGGACAGCGGCACGCCGGCTCATGGGGGGGCTGTGGCAGGGAGGATGTGCATGATCGAATGGTCACCGTCGGCCTGCTCGACAGCAACCGTGCGCACGATGCCTTCATGTCCACTGATGCGGATGTCGCTTATCTCCTGATGCGCCTTGGCATTACGCGGAACGAGTGTCAGGGTCCAGTGTGCGGCCTGCCCATTCAGAGTCAGGTCGTAGTGGCGTTGCAAGGATCCGAGGTCGCCGTCTAATGTGGCGCGGATGCCGTCGATGAGGATCGCAACGCCGGGGTGGT
>JAKBCY010000079.1 GCA_021807445.1 Pseudomonadota bacterium | reverse complement strand
CACGCCGGGAATCGTGCACTCGGCCACACGGCTGTGTAGGATGAAGCACGTGACCATCACGCGCAACCGATCCGATGCATGCACCGATGAGCGCCGGCCCGCGAGGCCTTGATGCCGTGCCCGAGACCTCCAATCGGGCGCACACGCGTCTATTGCAGGCCCTTTTGCTCGCCTCGCTGCTTGCGGGTTGCGCCAGCGTCCCAACGCCTTCCGAGCGCGCGGGATCCACGGGCGTGGTCAATGGGGGCACAAACTGCTATGCGCCACCACCGAATCTGCACGCTGCCTACAACCGCACCTATACGGTGCTTGGGCGCACCTATACCCCCCTGCAAAGCGCCGATGGCTATGAGGCCGATGGCATCGCGTCCTGGTATGGGTGGGAATCCGGCTCCACGACCGCGATGGGGACGGCCTTCAGCCCACGGGCGTTTAGCGCCGCGAGCCGCATCCTGCCGCTTCCGAGCTGCGTGCAGGTGACCAACTTGAACAATGGCCGCAGCGCCTTGGTACTCGTCAATGACCGCGGCCCCTTCGTGGACAGCCGCGTCTTGGATCTATCCTACGCGGCGGCGAAAGCCCTTGGCGTGGCAAGCACGGGAACCGCGCCTGTGCGCATCGTGGCTCTTGAAGGCGATGTGGCCGCTCGCAGGCCGGAGCCGGCCGAAGGCGCACCCGTGACGGGAACGCTCCCTGCGGCTCTTGTGGCCAGCGCAGCACCCACCATCGCCGCCGAGCCGGCACAACATCCGCCAGACTCACAACCCCTGTTGGATCCGGCGGCCAACCCGGCCGCGCTCGCGTCTGCCATGCAAAGCCCTGGAATTACGGTGCAAGCACTCGCTCCGTTGCAGCCCAGCACTCCAACGGCGGAATCCGCAGACTCGCCGCCGCCCGGATCAGTCGGCGCCGCTCCGCCTCCCGTGCCCAAGGCGCCGCCCTTGCCCGCGCAGGAACCGTTGATGGTGACTCCACCGCAAAGCTATCTGCAAACCGGCGCCTTCACCGTCGAACAAAACGCACAAGACGAACGCTCTCGCCTGCAATCGGCCGGCATCGGGCCCGTCCAAATCGTCCCTGGCCTCATCCATGGACAAAGCTATTACCGCGTACAGATCGGTCCGCTGCCTGCGGCAACCCCGCCGACTGCGCTGCAGCAGAAGCTTCAAACGCTTGGCTTCACGTCCTACTCCATCGTGCCGGACTGAACAGCGCCGCCCCAAAACAGCAGGGCGCTGCATCGCAGCGCCCTGTGTCCTAGGGATGACTCACCACGAAAGGCGCGCGGACTCGCGACGAATCGTCTTGATGCGGGCCCGCGTCTTTCCTCGGCTTATTTCTTGGTGCTCAGGCATTCCTTCATAAATTTCTTGCGTGCTTCACCTTTGAGCGCCTTGGTCTTGGCATCGGCATTGCAGGTCACCATCTTTTCTTGCTGCGCGCTCAGCTTCTTGCCGTCATGTGCCGCGGGCATCGCCTTCTTTTCTGCCACCGCAGGCTTCGCGGGTTCAGCGGCCTTCGCACTGAGGCACTCCTTCATGAACTTCTTGCGCCCTTCGCCCTTGAGGGCTTTGGCCTTGGCGTCAGCGTTGCACTGGGTCATCTTGCTGGTTTGCGTGGTCGCTGCCTGCGCCGAAACCAGGCCCTGCACGGTGATTGCGGCGAAGGTCAGGCCGATGGCGATGATGAGTTTTTTCATATTCAGACTCCAAGCGAGGTTTTAAAACGAGGAAAACGAAACGGAGCAGCTCGGTAATGGCAAGCTCAATCGCACCCTGCAGCGCGAGCGTTTGGGCCCACGCCGAGTGCATTGGGCCAAATGCGGCCCGTCACCCTAAAATGCGTGGATTTGCATTGCCACAGTGCCCATAATGCTTGAATATGTATCCCGGTTGACAAGCGCGCTTTCGGCAGCTGCTGCGAAGCTCTATCCACAGGCCCCCGCTGCAGCACTGGACCGACCCAAATCCGCAGGACATGGCGACTATTCCTGCACAGTGGCCATGCAACTCGCGCGCACGCTCAAGCGTAATCCGCGCGAGATCGCGCAGCACCTGATTGACTCCATCCAAGCTGACGCTGATCTGGCCGGCGGACTCGACCACATCGAACTGGCTGGTGCGGGGTTCATCAACTTCACACTTGCGCCGAGGGTCAAACAGGCAATCGTTCGGCATGTCAATCGCAGCGCCTCGCAGTTCGGTCGCCTAATGCGGGATGCGGACCGCCCAGTGCTTGTCGAATTCGTCTCGGCCAACCCCACGGGCCCGCTCCATGTCGGGCATGGGCGCCAAGGAGCGCTGGGCGACACCATCGCCGAGCTGCTCGCAACACAGGGTTGGGCCGTGACGCGTGAGTTTTACTACAACGACGCAGGGGTGCAGATCTACAACCTCGCCCTGTCTGTGCAGGCCCGCGCGCGCGGTTTGTCACCGGGCGACGCCGAGTGGCCGGAGGCCGCCTACAAAGGCGATTACATCGCCGAGATCGCGCGCGACTACCTCGCGCGCGCCACCGTCAAGGCTGTCGATGGCGAGGCTGTGCAAGGCGCCGGCGATGCCGCGGACATCGAGGCAATCCGCCGATTCGCCGTGACCTGCCTTCGCCGCGAGCAGGACATTGATCTGAAGACCTTCGGCGTCGCCTTCGACAATTACTACCTTGAGTCCAGCCTGTACGCAGAAGGTCGCGTGGATCGGACGGTTCAGGCCCTCATCGCGTCCGGCCATACCTATGAGCACGACGGTGCCTTATGGCTACGAACGACGGACTTCGGGGACGACAAGGACCGCGTCATGCGCAAGTCCGACGGCAGCTACACCTATTTCGTGCCTGACGTGGCTTATCACTTGGTCAAGTGGGAACGCGGATTCCGCCGGGCTATCAACATCCAAGGTTCAGACCACCATGGCACGGTGACCCGCGTGCGCGCAGGCCTGCAGGCCGCCAACCCGAGCATTCCGAAAGATTTCCCCGACTATGTGCTCCACAAGATGGTGACCGTGATGCGCGGCGGCCAAGAGGTCAAGATTTCAAAGCGCGCCGGCAGCTACGTCACGGTTCGCGACCTGATCGAGTGGTCGGGCGGGGTGCGCGACGAGATGACGCCGGCCGAGCGCGACACGGCGCTGCAGCGTGGACGCGATGCCGTGCGCTTTTTCCTGGTTTCGCGCAAGGCCGACACCGAGTTTGTCTTTGACGTCGACCTCGCTCTCGCCCAAAACGATGAGAACCCCGTGTACTACGTCCAATACGCACATGCACGCATTTGCTCGGTATTGGGCCAATGGGCCGAGCGCGACGGCGGCTGCGAGGCGAATCTGCTCGACACCGATCTTTCACCCCTCACGCATCCGCGTGAGTTGGACCTGATGATGCAGTTGGCCGCCTATCCTGAGATGTTGCGCCAAGCAGCGCTCGACCTCACCCCGCACGACGTGGCGTTTTATCTTCGTCACATCGCCGGGAGTTTGCATGCGTATTACAACGCCGAGCGCGTCCTGGTGGACGATGTGCCCCTCAAGCACGCTCGTCTGGCGCTGCTGCTTGCAGTGCGCCAGGTGTTGCACAATGCGCTCAATGTATTGGGCGTAAGCAGCCCGCAACGAATGTGAGCCTTAACGGCGAGCCAACCCGCGTCAGCCCGCCCAGCGCCTGACTTCCGATTCCCCACATCCCTCTTACGCCATGTCCTATCCAACACCAGTTCGCCGTTGGCACGAACGCACTCAGCGCGGCGGCACCCTGATCGGCCTAATCGTCGGATTGGTGCTCGGCTTGGCCATTGCATTGGTGACAGCCATGTATATCACCAAGGCGCCGCTCCCCTTCATGAACCGATTTCAGGAGCGACCCGCCGGAGCTGCGTCAGGCGTCGCGAATTGGAACCCGAACCAGGGACTGGCTGGCGGAGGCACGCCGGCCCCTGTGGCCGGAGGGTCCGCACCCGGTCCAGTTAGCAGCGCCCCACTCTCCCCACATGCGATCGAATCGCTTGGCCAGCCACACTCAGGCGTTGTGCAGTCCGGTAATCCCGTGGCGACGACTGGCGCAGGCACCACCAGCACACCTCCTTCTGCGGCGCCAGGCACCGCCGGCAATCTCCAATATATCCTGCAAATCGGCGCGTACAGCAACCGCAATGACGCCGAGAGCCAACGAGCCAAGGTGGCCTTCACGGGGTTGGAGGCGCACCTGGATGAGCGTATCGTGGGCGGGCACACGCTGTATCGCGTGCGCGTGGGGCCTTACGCCACGGGCAAACAAGCGGATAAAGCGCAGAAACTTCTGAATGACAACGGAATCGAATCTGCAGTCGTGAAAATCTCCAAGTAAAGTTCCGGGGCTGCCGTTTGGGCCTTGCCCCACTCCAAGCTCTCAACCCATTATCGAAAGGAAGCACCATGGTTCGCTGGTTCGCACGCATCACGGCATTGCTCTTGATTGGTTTCAGTGTCGGGGCAAGCGCCGCGGTTGCGCCGTTCAAGGTCGGGCTCGGGTTCGACAAACTCGCCGTCACACAGCCTGTGAGCCCCCCAGGCAAAATCGTCGTGACGGAGTTCTTCTGGTACAACTGCCCACACTGTTTCGAATTCGAACCTCTCCTTGAAGCCTGGGCCAAGAAGCAGCCAGCCGACGTGGTTTTGGATCGTGTGCCGGTAGCCTTTGCACCGCAGTTTGTTCCTCAGCAAAGGCTTTACTACGCGCTCAAGGCGCTGGGCAAGGTGAATGCCCTGCAGGGTGCCGTGTTCAACGCGATTCACGTGCAGCACGTTGCTCTTATGAGCGCCGATCAAATGGCGAACTGGTTGCAGACCAAAGGGGTTCCAAAACAGCAGTTCCTCAACGCGTACAACTCGTTCGGCGTGCAAATGGAAGCCAAGCGCGCCACGCAGATGGTGACCGATTACCAGATCCAGGGCGTGCCAACCATGGCCGTGCAGGGCATGTACACGACATCGGCCTCGATGCCAGAGGCGCCGACAAACGAAAAGGTTCTGCAGGCGGTGGATTACCTCGTAAACCAGGTTCGCCAAAGCATGACGAAGTCTGCCAAGTAGCCGCAGCAGCCTGGTTTCGCGCCAGTATGAACGCCCCTGCCGCTCAGCCGCCAGCACGGTTGTAGCGAAGGTTTCCTGATTGCTTGCCCCGAGCGGACAACCCTTGCGAGCAGTCCGGCTGACCGCGGTCTCGCCAGGCGTCACTTCGGACCGTTCCAGCCCTCGCGGTTTGTGGCGCAAGCGCATCGTGCGCTTGCGCTCCCGGCACGCCTCTTGCTTGGCCGTGCGCTGTCTCTGCGCATCGGAGAAGTCGAACGCCTGGCCAGTGGACGCCACGGCGGCAATGGCCAGGCCACGGTCGGCGCCCACTGGGCACCTGCGCAGATCCTCGCGCTCGAACAGCGCCTGCGGGCTTCCTGAAGGACCGCCCATAAGCCTGCCCCCACCGCACCGCGCCACGCCTTTGCGCAACAGCGTCCTGGGCGCCTCGCGCATACCGTGCGGCCGTTGAATGACCGCAAAAGCTCAATCCAGCCTGCAAGCTGTTTTTTTCAGCATCTGGAGAAGCAAGAATCAAAATACCGCCAGCTTGTCCCCGTCCTGCCTGGCCCGCTTCGCCTCAGTGCCGCTGCGCGTCAGGCCGGGCTCGGAAGGGGCATATGCGAGCAGTATTCAAGATCTGCGCGAGGTTGGCATGGGTCATCGCAAGGCTGCAGGGGTGCTGCGGAAGCGGTTCAGCGCACGGCACCGGGCAAGCCTGAATCAGATGCCTACAATGCGACGCATGAAAGCAAACTTCATGCCCATGCTTCGCCCCACTGTTTCGCTGCTATTGAGTCTGCTGGTGTGCGTAACCGGCGGAGTGCGTGCGCAGTCGTTGGCGACAGACCAGTCGCAATCGATCCACGTCGAAGCGGATGCGATGCAGTACAACGACGTGAAGCAGATCAGCGTGTTCACTGGGAACGTTGTGGTCACGAAAGGGTCCATCGTGATCCGCGCCGCCAAGGTCGATGTACGCCAGACGCCGGATGGCTACAGTGACGCGGTCGCTTATGGAAGTCCGGGCAAGCTCGCAACCTACGAGCAGACCATGGATGCTCAAGCTGGCCAACCCACGCCAGCCATTCACGGCCGCGCCGTCACGATCGACTATGACGGCAAGACCGATGTCGTGACGTTCACGGGCCAAGCGATGCTTGACCGATTGCTCAACGGCAAGCTGAGTGATCGCGCCCAGGGGCGCGTCATCACGTACAACAATCTGACGGATGTGTTTGCGGTCGTCGGTGGCAAGGGCGGCGTCACGACATCCAATCCGGATGGCCGTGTGCGGGTCATGCTCTCACCGCGTCCTGCGCAAACCCCAGCAGCATCATCGCCGGCTGCTCCATCGCAAGCGGCGCCAGCGCTCAAGCTATCGCCAAGGTTGAGATCCCAGCCATGAGCGCCGCAGCGTTGGAACAGATGGCGGGGGGCCAACAGACGCATGCGCACCCCGCGGGCCTCCTGAGCATACGGCGCCTACAAAAGCGCTACGGGGGCCGCACTGTGGTGCGCGACGTGAGCCTGGACGTGCGCGGCGGCGAGGTGGTCGGGCTGTTGGGGCCTAACGGCGCCGGCAAGACGACGTCTTTTTACATGATCGTCGGACTTGTGCGGGCCGATGGCGGCGAAATTCATCTGAACGGCCAAGACGTCACGCACCAGCCCATGTATCGGCGGGCGCGTCTGGGATTGTCATATCTGCCGCAAGAGGCATCGATCTTCCGTGGGCTGACGGCCTCCGAGAACGTGCGTGCGGTGCTTGAGCTCCAGCGCGATGCGACGGGCCGTGCGCTGAAAAAAGCCGAAATTGACGCTCGACTCGGACAACTCCTGCGCGAATTGCACATCGACCATCTGGCCGAAAGTCCCGCGCCTGCCCTGTCTGGCGGCGAACGCCGGCGAGTCGAGATTGCTCGCGCGCTGGCCACGAACCCGCAGTTCATCCTGCTTGATGAACCCTTCGCGGGAGTGGACCCTATTGCCGTCATCGAGATCCAGCGAATCGTGCAGTTTCTCAAATCGCGCGGCATCGGTGTGCTGATTACCGACCACAACGTGCGCGAGGCCCTCGGCATCTGCGACCACGCCTGCATCATCAGCGAAGGTAGCGTCCTCGCACTGGGCCAACCGGAGGAGATCGTCAACAACCCGGCGGTGCGAAAGGTCTACCTCGGCGAGAGCTTCCGCTTGTGAGTTGGGTCCAGCTATGAAGCAAACGCTCAATCTCCGACTCTCGCAACATCTGGCGCTCACGCCCCAGTTGCAGCAATCCATTCGCCTCCTTCAGCTCTCCACCTTGGAGCTCCAGCAGGAAGTCGAGCAAATGCTGGAAACCAATCCTTTCCTTGAGCATGAGGAAGGTGAAGCGGAATCCGAAACACGTGCCGAAGCACCAGCTGCGGCCGATACCGTTGATCCGCGCAAGGAAGCCTCCGAGGAGACGCAAGAGCTCAAGCTCGACCAGGAAGACTGGCAATCTGGCGCGGAACAGGGCGAGTGGGACGCTGCACCAGGCGAGACTTGGCAGGGCAGCGGCGGCGGCGAGGCTGACGATGACTTCGACCCCTTGGGCCTGGCTCACGTGAATATTGACCTGCGCGCCCATTTGCGAGGCCAGCTCGCCGGACTGAGTCTGTCCTTGACAGAGCGCGGCGCCGCGGAGGCCATCATCGACTCGTTGGACGATGATGGCTATTTGCTTGAGGGGCCGGAGCAGCTTGCCGCCGAATTCAATCCACTGGCCAGCGATGAGGACCGGGAGGCGCTCGCCGATGCCCTGCGCATCGGACTCAAACTCATACAGAGCTTCGACCCGACTGGTGTGGGTGCCACCACGCTTGCGGAGTGCATGTGTCTGCAGCTTGGTCGCGAACCGACGAGCCCGCAGCGCGATCTGGCCCAAGCGCTGTGTGCGGGTGGGCACCTGGAACTGCTGTCCAAGCGCGACTGGAAACGCTTGTCCCGTGCACTTGGCGCTGACGAGTCCGCGTTGCGCGATGCTCAGCAACTGATCGCTCGGCTGGATCCACACCCCGGGGCGCGTTTCGCGCAGTCGACCGCGCAGGCCGTCACCCCAGACGTGATCGCTCAGCGCGTGGGGCGGCGGTGGCGCGCAGTGCTCAACCCCGAAGTCATGCCCAAGCTGCGTATCAACAGCCTGTACGCCGAACTGCTGCGCCGCTCGCGCGACGGCGCAGGCTTGTCAGGTCAGTTGCAGGAGGCACGCTGGTTCGTTCGTAATGTGCAGCAGCGCTTTGAAACCATCGCGCGTGTGGCGCAGGCGGTGATCGAGCGACAACAGAATTTCTTTACGCATGGCGAACTCGGAATGCGTCCGCTGGTCCTGCGCGAAATCGCCGATGAGCTCGGGCTGCACGAATCCACGATCTCGCGCGTGACCACACAGAAATACGTACTCACGCCCTACGGCACCTTCGAGCTGAAATATTTCTTCGGCTCGGGCTTGTCGACGGACACTGGGGGCAATGCCTCAAGCACTGCGGTGCGCGCCATCATTCGCGCCATGGTGCAGGAGGAGAACCCGGCCACGCCTTTGTCCGATGGGGAGATAGCCGAACGCCTGGCGGCACAAGGCATAAGCGTGGCTCGACGCACTGTTGCCAAGTATCGCGAAGCGCTGCGCATACCACCCACGGCACAGCGCAAGAGCGCCTAGGCTGCCGAAGTGCAACAGCGACTCCGGCGCGGGGGCGTTCATCGCTTTCTCAGCCCCGCCCGGCGCGGATGCGCTGCACGAGATTCGTCGTCGAGCGGCCAGGCACCAGGGGGATGGCCAGAGCCTTGCCACCCCAGGTTCTCACCAGTGCGGTCTCAGCCAGGCTTTCAATGGCATAGTCGCCACCCTTAACGTACACGTCCGGGCGCACCTGCTCCAGAAGTAAAAGCGGAGTGGTTTCGTCGTACAGCGTCACCAGGTTCACGCTTTCGAGCGCGGCCAACACGACAGCACGGTCGTCTTGGGGGTTAAGCGGTCGGTCCGGTCCCTTGTTCAGGGTGCGCACCGAGCTATCGGAATTAAGCCCCACGATCAGGCTTGCCCCAAGCGTGCGCGCCTGCGCCAAATAGGTCACATGTCCGCGGTGCAGGATATCGAAAACCCCGTTGGTGAACACCAGCGGCCGCGGCAGTCCATCCACAGCTGGAAGCAACAGCGCCCGCGGGCAAATCTTCCGAAGGAAAGACGGCTCCACAGGCGCATCGGAAACTGGAAAGGTGAACATATTGCGCATTGTCGCAAAGCCGGAACGAGAACCCGACGGCGCACGCCATCAGCCCAGCTGACGAAACCCCTATGGACGAGGCGGCTGCGAACTCGGCATTCACCATTTTTCACTGTCTGCCGCCGCGCGAGCCGATACCATTTGAGGTTGCCGATTGCCTCGCCGCGATGGCCGCGCGCAACTTACCCGACACACCATGTCTGAATCCACCTTCTCGGACCGCTTATCTGCACTGCTTGCCCAAATGCGTTTCGGGCTTGACCCGATGGTGCCGATGATGCTGATCGCCGCCGCCGTCGGGTTTATCAGCTCGGTGGCAGTGGAGGGATTTCGCCAAGCCATGTACGCGGTGATCCGGATTTACAGCGCACATGAGCACCTGGTGGCGGCAGCTGCGGGCTTGCCGCTCTGGAAACGGGCGATCATCCCGCCGATCGCCGCCGTGGCCGGTGGCCTCGTCATGTGGGCTGGACACCGCTGGGTCAAGCGTCCGCGGGGCCCGGAGTACATGGAAGCGGTGCGCGTGGGCGATGGCAGACTCCCGCTGGTTCCCAACCTCATGCGCACAGGTTCATCGCTGGTGGCGGTAAGCGGGGGCATCACCATCGGCCGCGAAGGCACGATGATTCAGTTTGCCTCGGTCATCTCATCCATCATCGGGCGCATTGGCCGCGCCGATGCGGCGCATCAACGGCTCATTGTTGCCTGCGGCGCAGCCGCCGGTTTCGCAGGTGCCTATCACGCACCCATCGCAGGAACGCTGTTCGTGGCCGAGATCATCCTCGGAGGATTGCCACTGCGCGAGATTGCCGCCGTGCTGGTCGCCGCCGTGATCGGGGAACTGACCACGCAAAGTCTTTTCGCCACGGGCCCGCTGTATTTGGCGCATGCGGTACCGCCCGTGAGCTTCATCGATCTGGTGGACGCCTCGCTTCTCGGTCTTCTCGCGGGCTTCGTCGGGCCAATG
>JAKBCY010000078.1 GCA_021807445.1 Pseudomonadota bacterium | reverse complement strand
CTTGGGTGCGAGTGCTTCGGTGGCCAGCACCGCGCACTGCCGCACCATCATGGTCGTTTCCTTGTGCACGAAGTCCCGGCGCAGGTTCGAGATCCGGTCATGCAGCCGCGCGATGCGCCGTCCAAGGCGCTTGAAGCGCAACGACCCTTTCTTCTTGCGGGCGCGCTGCTGCTGCAGCGCTGCAAGACGGGGCAGTTCCTCGCGCACCCAGCGCGGGTTCGCGATGGACTGACCATCGTCGAACGTGGCCCAGTCCGTGATGCCGAAATCCACCCCGCGGCGCAGGTCCGCAGTGCGCTGCCGCGCGCAGGCATCATCAGGGACGCGCAGCGTCACCGAGACAAACCACTGGCCGTTCCTGCGCGTGAGGGTGATGTCGTTGGGCCGGGCATCCGGCCCGAAGCGGTGCCGGCCGCGTGCGCGGAGCGACATCGCTTCTTTGCCACTGCCGATGCGCAGCGTGGCGCCGCTGCCGCCATGCTGCATCAGCTTCCAGCCAGCCGGGTCGGGGTAGGCGAAGCCGGCGAACCGCTTCGCAGACTTGAATCGCGGAAAGCCGGGCGTCTGCCCGGCCTTGACTCTGCGGAAGAACGCGGCAAAGGCCAGATCGAGCCGGCGCAGCGTCTGCTGCAAGGCGTGGCTACCGAGCGCAATGAATTCGGGTCGATCGGCCTTGATCTCGGGAAGCGCGTTTTGCTGACCGAAGTAGGAGATGGACTTGCCAGCCTTGCGCCAGGCATCGATACGCTCTTCCAGCGCCGCGTTGTACAACTCGCAGTGCAGCCGCGTCCACGCCTCGAGCCGCGCAGACTGCGCGGCATTGGGGTCCAACTTGAGCGTGACCTTGCGGCGCTGCATACTGGTATTGTATCCAGTATTGAGCAGAACAACAAGCGCAAACCGCCCGCTTGACCCCCTCCTGACCGGACGGCGTTGCCTAGGCGACGCTGCGCGTCGGGCCGGACGAGGAAGGGGAATGCGCGGGCACATGTTCAAGCGAATTCGTGGTTGGGGCTGAGGCTTGGAAACGAGTCCGCCTGCGAGTGGCATGGTGGCCCTTTTGCGCCTCTCGCGTCGTGATATGTGGGCTGTGCTCCGGCTAAGCCCCACGGGATTCGGCGCAAGGAGCGCTCAGCGTTGCACGCAGGATTGAGGGTTGGGGAAATGGCGTACGAGGCGTGTGCGGTGCCTGATTTCCTCGTTGAGCCATACAGTTCAGTCGGCGCTCTTGAGGCGCTTGCGGTGCTGGAGCGGCAGCATGTCGAACCTCAGGGTCTCGGCAGTCTTGCGCTCGGCGTGGTCGTTCAGCTTGAGGTGACGCTTCTGGCACCGCATCCCGCTTGATTGCGCACGGCGGCGTGGATCAGGTTCTCGCAGGCTCGCATCGAGAGCGCGAGCGCACGATGCGCCAGCGCCAGAAACCACCAAGGTTGGAACGACTCGAAGTGCCTACGCAAATCGCGGTCAGACTGGAGGGCAGCAATGTCGTTCAGCGCGGGGCGCCGAACCGGAAAACACCGCGACAACCGCTCAGCCGGTGTAACCGCCGGAGCGTTCATGAAGACTCACGGCTGCCGATCGCCCGTCGCCGCGTTCCGCATGCTTTGGCCCGCCTTTTCGATTTGCTGCCCAGCTTTGGCCGCGCCTTGGTCGATTTCCTTGCCGGCCTTCTGGGCTGGGCCTTCTGGCTTTTGGCAGCCATACAGCGTGGCCGACAAGGCGCTTGCGGCGAAGGCAAGGCCGACGATCGCCACAACTCGTTTCCTCTGCTTGTGGCTATATGGCATGCTTGAGTCCCGATGGTGTGCACCCTGATCGCGCGCGCCGCTCCTGCGCCAGATGCGGTGATCCCCCCACCCACCGCATTGGGCTGGCGCCCCTATTGGCCAGCTCCTTCATCACTTGCTTACTTCGTGACCAATGACCCCGCCCACGGCTGCGCCACCGACCGTGCCGATGCCGCTGCCGCCCGACAAAACGGCGCCGCCCACCGCCCCGACTCCAGCTCCGATGGCCGTGTTCCTGTCTTGCGCCGACATCCCCGCGCAGCCGCCCAGGGCGAGCAACACCATTGCTGCCGCAACACCACTGGGAATGAACCTTTGCGTGTTTTTCATGAAACCCCCTTTTTATTTGGGTTATCGAAGTACCCGGCTATGCGCCTGGCGCGAAAATAAAATCTCTCAACCATTTCTTCATGCTTTCGCCGGACATAGCCGGCCTTGCCGCGCTTAAATATGCAGATCTGTGAAACCTGCGAGAGCCGATCTTGAACCTTCGACGAGGGCTTCCATCCCAAATCCCCGACCCTTGAATACGCGACGCCTGACAAGCAGCTCATTCCGTCATGGCAAACGGTTCACTTCAGGCGCATGTCGTCCTTCACCGATTTGACGCCGCCTACGCCCCGGGCAACTTCAATCGCCTTGAGCTCGTCAGCGCGCGAACTCACAAAACCACTGAGCTGCACCACTCCCTTGAAGGTCTCGACATTAATTTCAGCAACCTTGAGGTCGTCATCTCCGAAAATGGCCGCCTTGACTTTGGCCGTGATGGCACTGTCATCAAAATATTGACCAGTACCCTCCTGTTTCGGCGTCGAAGCACATCCGACCATGCTGACCGCTGAGATTGCCAGAACGATGGCGTAGATTGGTTTGAGTAGGCGCATATCAATCCTTTATCAATAAGTTAATCGGTCGCGGCCAAACTAGCCGTGAAATCAATAAAAAGATAACGTTTCGGGCCGTGGAGCAATCGTTACATGCGCCCGGTAAGGAAAAGAATAAGCACAATGATGAGCAAAAAGCCGAGAATTCCACTCGGGAAATAGCCCCAGCTTCTGCTATGCGGCCAACTTGGGAGAACACCAATCAGCATCAAAACAAGGATGATTAAGAGCAATAGGCCTAAAGACATGCTGAACTCCCAGTAGACCGCCAAACGCATTTCGATGGCCATGGATGCGGATAATGAGAATGCCCATTGCATTGGCCAAGGGCTGCTTCAGCATCCAAGCAAGCCGCCCTTGGTCCTACCCGCATCCGCCAATTTCCACACAATATCCGGTTACAACTAATTCGTCTGTGCGGTGTCGCACAGCAATCCTCGAACGCGCTCCGGGTCGGCAACAGGTGCCCACTGCGGATTGAGGGCGCGAATTCCGGGTTTTGGCACTGTTGCCAGAGGTGACTTGACGCTGGGTATTGGCTGTCTGCAATCTGAACATTGTGGCGTGGGGGACACTCCGCTTGCGGAGAGTCGGCGCAGTCGGGCCGTCGGCCTTGAACGCCGAACCCATCGAAGCGTATGCACACGAACTCACCCATGCCCAATACCGCCTCAGGAATCCGCGCCTTTGCCGCGTCATGGGTCGCCGCATGCCTGAATCGCGAATCTCAACCGGAATCACGCGGGGCCTCGGGCGCAGTGACCCAAATCAATCCAAGTCCCTCGGGCGTGACCGATTTCACACTTTCGCCATTTTTTCCGGACAGCGTGGGTGGCGGCGCCCACGCGTTTCGGCCAGAATGCGTTCAGTCCTTCGATCCATTCCTGCAGCGCCTGCGTCCGATGTTTCCATCAAAATTTTGGACGCTCCGTACCGCAGCATTCCGAACAACAAGCGAGACTTTCATTGGCGAAGCCCGTGATGCAGATTTTGATGGAATTCCTGCAACTCACCGCAGATGAAGTACGGGCCCTGGCGCAGTTCGCGCCCCAGTTGCTCGGGCGGCTCGACGCGTTTGCCACGACACTCGGGGAGCACATCGATGCGCAAGCCTTGGACGACGGCGGCTTGGCCGCGCTCGGCCATGATCAGCGCAGCGCGGTGGCTGCCATGCAGGCCGACCATTACCGCGAGCTGCTGGCCCCGGCGTACACGCCACAACTGCAGCACCACATGGTCGAGGTCGGGGCTTTGTACTACCGCTGGGGCCTGCCGCCGATGTGGATCATGACCATGTCCGCGCTGTTTGCCGCCGCGTTCGAGGCGTTTGCCGCCGATCTGTCGCTGGCTCAGCGCCGCCCGCTCATGGGCGCCTTGTACAAGCGTTTGCGGCGCGATGAAGCCTGGCAGATGGAAGGCTATCGAAAGGCCACCGAAAGCGTGCGCCGCAAACTCGAACGCAGCCCCTTGCGCGACGCCCTGACCGGCTCGCTCAACCGCGCCGCCCTCCAGGAAATGTTGCCCAGTGCCCTGGATCGCGCCCGCCGGCATGGCAGCAAAGTCATGGTGGGGATGCTGGAATTCGATGACTTTAACGGCTTCGTCGCGGCGCAGGGCAACGCCGTGGGCGATACGGTGCTGCAGCAACTCGCCGAGCGGCTGCGCAATGCACTGCGCAAGACCGATCTTGTGGCGCGGCTGGACGGCGACCGCTTTGCGCTGGTGCTCGAAGACATCTACCGCATCGAGGCGGTCGCTCCCTTGCTCGAACGCCTGCAACTGGACTTGAACCTGCCCTACACGCTGTCAGATACGGTGATCTGGCAATGTCCGCTGAGCATCGGCATCACTGTGTTCCCGGACGACAACGTCGACGCGCCCGAGTTGTTGCGCCATGCCCAGCAGGCCATGCACAACGCGCGCACCAGCAAATCCCACCGCGAATGCTTCTGGTCCTTCTATGGCCGCGAAGTCGACGCGCTGATGGCTGTGGCGTAAGGACGCGGACGTTGAACGCGCCGATTGCGGACGCCCTGATGGCCCAGGCGCTGAACGCCATGTCCGAGGCATCCCTGATCACCGATGCCCAGCAGCTTGTGCTGTATGCCAACCCAGCCTTCACCGAGGTCACGGGCTATGCCCCCGATGACATCGTGGGGCGCGACTGCCGCCTGCTGCAGGGTCCTCAGACTGACCCCGGCGTGGTCCGCAAGATTCGCGAAGCGCTTGAGCAAGGCAAGACGTTCCGCGGTGAAATTCTCAACTATCGCAAGGATGGCGCGCCATTCTGGAACGCCATCACGATCACCCCGATGCTCGACACCGAGGCGCGCGTGACGCACTTCGTCAGTGTGCAGCGCGATATCACCAAACAGCGGCTGTTGCGCGACCAATTGCGCCACCAGGCCTGGCACGATCCCCTGACGGGCCTGCCCAACCGGCTTGGCTTGTCCCAGCACGTCGGCAATGCCATCGTGCGCGCCAAACGCAATCACACAGCGCTGGCCGTGGGCATGATCGACCTGGACGACTTCAAGTCGGTCAACGACAACTGGGGGCACCTAGCCGGCGACACGCTGCTACGCGAGCTCGCCCGCCGCCTTCAGAGCAGCCTGCGCACCGCCGATTATCTGGCACGGCTCGGTGGCGATGAGCTGGTCATCGTGCTGGAGGGCCTCGATGCAGGGCGCTCCGCCGATGAGCTCTCGGCCCTCGCCGAGCGTCTTCACGCCGCCGTGGAGTCTGCCTTTGAAGTCACGCCCGGGCAGTTCGCAGAAGTCGACATGCGCATGGGCGTGGCCCTGTATCCCAGCCACGGGGACGAGCCCGACCATCTGTTGCGTCTGGCCGATGCCGCGCTGTATCAGGCCAAGGCGCACAAGCACGATGGCGCCCGGTGGTGGCGCGCGTGGGGCGAATCGGAGGCGTCGGATGTTCAGCTGTCCGTGCACGACTCCGGGCTCGACCCCTACGGCGAGCAAGCGTGTGCATTGCTGGAGGAGATCCGGTTACCGCTGGGCAAAATCATCACGCAGTTCGTCAAGACGTTTTACGCAGGCGTGCGCCGGCGCAGCGAACCCACGACGGTGTTGAATCAGCTCAGCGCGGATGAATACGCCCATCTGCAAACGTGCCAGGCGGATCACCTCGTGGAACTCCTCGCCCCGGCCGTGCTGGAGTCCCGCCACCGCAGCGAGGCCCTGCGAATCGGTCGCATCCAGGCCCTGGTGGGCCTGGGGTCAAGCGCAGCGGTTCTGGCGATGCAGGATTACTCGAGCTTGCTGCACGGCATGGTTCAGGCGCTGGCCTGGCGCGTGGAACGACGGGGCGCACTCTTCGGCGTCATCAACGAGCGTCTCAAGCGCGAAATGCAGTGGGAGCTCGAGGGCATGAACCAGGTTGACCAGGCCCGCCGGGCGGCGCTCGCGTTGATGGAGTCCAAGGCCGACGCATGGGCCAAGGAGGGCGAGTTCATCGACACGGCGCTGTCGGCCATTTTTCAACATCCCGAAGGCATTCAAGGCATCGCGTATCTGGAACCGAGCAGCGAAGACAGCATCGTTCTGCGTGGCTCGATCGGCTGCTCGGTGGCGTACTTTGCCGACCTGACCAATGCCGGGCTCGAGCTCACCTTTCATGCCTCGAATCCGGCCCTGAACCAGACCAGCGTGGTCAGTGCCTGGATCGGCGGCGAAATCGCCACCCGAGCCAACTATGCCCTGCATCCGGGCTTGAGCACCATCCATCCCATTGCGCAGCGGCACGGCATCCGCAGTTCGGCCTCCATCCCGCTCGCCGGGAAAGCCGGCAACCCCGCTGCGGTGCTCACGCTGTTTGGCGCGTACCCCAATCAATTCGAGTCGTGGTCCGCCCAGCTCTGGTTACGCTCGCTGCAGCAGATTTTTCAACGCCACGCGGCGCAGGTCAAGGGCTCACCCAATACCGCGCAGTCGCGCGAAGACCGCGAGCGCTATCGCCGCCTGCTGCATGGAGACGGCTTGCGCATGCACATGCAGCCCATTGTCGACTTGTATACCGGGCGTTTCGTCAAGGTCGAAGCCCTTGCGCGGCTCGATGATGGCGGCGAGATGATCCCGCCCCTGCGCTTTCTTCCAGCTTGTGGCGAGCAGGACCTGGCGTGGCTGTTTCGCACCGGCCTGGCGCAGGCGTTGCACTGGCTGCGAACCTGGGATGCAACGGGCTTGATCCTCGACCTGAGCGTCAATCTGCCGCCATCGGTCCTCGTCATGCCGGACTGCCCATCCTGGGTGCAACATGCGCTCCACGCTGCCCAGGTCGCACCGCAACGGCTCACCCTGGAGCTCCTGGAATCCGAGGAGAGCGCGGACATCGACCGGCGCGATGCAAGCGTCGCCGCACTCGCAAACCTCGGCGTGAGCCTGGCCATGGATGACCTGGGAGCCGGCTACAGCAGCCTTCAGCGCCTGCAGGCGCTTCCATTTCACGCCGTCAAGATCGATCAGTACCCGGTACGCCACGCGATGGACTCGCCGAAGAAATCCGTTCCCTTTCTCGGTGCGCTCGTGCGCATGACGCAAGACATGGGCATCCGCGTGGCCATGGAGGGCCTGGAATCACCCGATCTCCTTGAAATGGCCGCCGCCCTGGGTGTGGATTGGGGGCAAGGCCACGCCATCGCCAAGCCGATGCCGCCCGAGGCCGTGGCGGATTGGGCGACCCGCTGGGTCTGGAGCCTCAATGCGGACACGCCGCGACACGCGCTCGGACAGCGCGCGCAGGCGTACAGCCGCGAATTCCTGTCGCTTGACTGGAAGCGCGCCATTGAAACCCACAAACACTGGCGCCAGGACTTTGAAAGGCGCCTCTTTGCACCGGGCAAACCGCTGGCGTGGCAAGTGGTGTGCCGTGACGACAAATGCCACCTCGGACGCTGGCTGTACCGGCACCGCCAGACGTGTCGCGTCGACCAACGCCCCCTGTTCGATCGCGTGGTGACCGCGCATGCACGCTTTCACACGATGGCTGGCCGCTTGCTGCGCCGTGCGACCGACGGCGAGGACCGGGAGTCCGTCCTGCTTGCGCTGCAGCACGGCGCACTCCCCGATGTGTCAGCGCGCCTCGTTGCATTGTTGCGGAAGCTCGGCGACCCGGCTCCGGGTGGAGCGGTTGACGCGCAGGCAAACGCGCCGTGCGCGAACCTGCCGGGCCCCTTGGAAGCGGGGTCGCGCAACGCCATGACGATTGCGTGCCACGCTCGTGTCGAATCACCCATGACTTGAAGCTGTGCATGCAAGCAATGGATGTTCTGGTGGCGTCCACGCCCGGCGGCGGCTCTCCGGATGCCCGGATCGACCCACGGCTTGAGGGATCCAGTGCGCAACGTTTGGCACGCATGGCGTGGCGGGAGGCTCGCGCCGTGTTCGAGCCCCAGAACTCCAGAGACCAGCGCGAAACACCACCGCCGATGCACGCCGTCATGCCGGCGTCGGGAGCGATCGCGGCCTTGCCTGTGCACAACCATGGACGGATCGTGACCGTGCTGATCGTGCACTTTGACCAGGACGACGCGCCCGATGAGGCAACACAGGATCTTCTCATGAACTCTCCCACCGCTAAGCGCATGGCGTTGTAGCGGTGGGAGAGTTCATCGCCAGCACTGGTGGTAGCTGGGCGCGGTCAGTGCCGAGCTGTTCGCGGATGCGCTGGATCCTGCCATGCGCCAAGACGCGGCCACGTCGACGGACGGTTGGCCGGGTTTGGTAAGACGCACGGGCCGCGGCTGGGCATTGTCGGCCAGTGCTCTTGAATTTCAGGCTGGCGTTCGCATATCCAGGATGCAATGCAATGGAGTCTTCAAGGCGCTGGCGTTCGGCTGGTCTTTGAACGCCACAACGTAGTGCGGTGTTTGGTGTTTGCCGCCTGCGGTGTGGTCTGCGCAGACGCACATCGCCGCGCAGAGCCCTTTGCAAACCGTTTTATATCGACCCCGGCTGCCCCATCCAGGTGCGGCCATCTCGAATCAAGGAGCATGCATCATGGTTGGTACATTGATGAGAACCCCGGCAAGCTGGCTCAGTGAGCTCGACCGCTTCCAGCGCGAATTGGATCGTCGCTACGGCACTTTCGGGTTGCCCGTGAGCATCCGCGCCGCAAGCGGCGCAGCCTTTCCGGCCATCAACATCGGGTCCACGCCCAGCGCCGTCGACGTGTATGCGTTCGCACCCGGCCTGGACGCCTCCAAGCTGGAAGTGACGGTGGACAACAATCTGCTGACCCTGGCCGGCGAGCGCAAGCTTGAAGCGCCCGATGCCAAGAGCAACGTGTATGCGCAAGAGCGCTTTTCTGGTGGATTCCGCCGCGTGATCAGCCTTCCCGAGGACGTGGACCCGACCAAGGTCGAGGCCCATTACAAGGACGGCATTGTGCACGTGAGCATTGCGCGCCGCGCCTCGGTGCAGCCGCGCCGCATCACGGTGAACTGAAATCTTGCCCTAGGAGACCCCATCATGAATAGCGAAATCCGCAAGACCGAGCAGGCCCCGACAGCTGCGGCCGTGCGCAGCACCCAGCCGCTGACCCCGGCCGTGGACATCATCGAAGACGCCGAAGGCATCACGCTGTACGCCGATATGCCGGGCGTGCCCAAGGAATCCCTGCACGTCCAGGTCGAGGGCGATACGCTCACGCTGCGCGGCGAGTTGAGCATTCCCCTGCCGCAAGGCATGGATCCGTTCTACGCGGAAATGCGCAGCAGCGCCTGGGAGCGTAGCTTCACGCTATCGCGAGAGCTGGAGCCGGCCAACATCCAGGCCAGCATGAAAGATGGCGTGCTGAACCTGCGCATTCCGAAGGCCGAGCACGCCAAGCCGCGCACGGTGGAAGTCAAGCTGGGCTAACACCTGGCCACAGGCTGGCGTTGCGCCCCCGGCGGCGTCGAGGGCGCTTGGGGGGATCTTGGTATCTCGCCGGCGCCCGCCAGCCCGATCCCCGAGGGGCCGCAGCAGCAGGCGCGTGGGCTACGCGCGCAAGGTTGCCACGAGGCGCTGGGGGTGCAGCAACAGATCGAGCGCGTCCGTGATCGAGGGCGCCACCAGGTCTGCGGCCATCAGGGTCTGCGCAGCGCATCCCTCCGCGCCGAGCACCGCAAGCCCCAGCGCCGCGGCTTGCAGCATCCGTGCATCGTTGCGTCCATTGCCGATGGCCACCACCCCCGCCGGCCCAAGCGCCAGTACGTATTCGCGTTTGATGCGGCCCTGGTCCGTGCTCGGCAGCACATGCAGCTTGCAGTCCAGGCCCTGCAACTCAAATGCCGCGGTGCCGTGTGTGTCGCCCGTGACGACGTGCAGCGTCATGTCAGCCCCAAGGCGCTGCAGCCGCTCGCCAAGGTCGGGCAGCAGCAGGCCGTCGGCGGCCAGCGTGCCGTTGAAGTCCAGCACGAGGTCGGTCAGGTGCAAGGTGCCAAAATCGGGAATCTCGTAGGTGCGCATCGCATCGCCTCGTCTCGTCGCTAGGGCAGGCGGCAGTTTAGGCGCTCGTGCCCGTTGACGTCCTCCCCGCCCTTGGCCTTCGGCCACCGCTTGCGCGGGAAGGACGGGGATTCCTGCGGCGCTACGCATGCGTGACCTCGTGCGCAGTCGCTTCGGTGGGTTCCTGCTTC
>JAKBCY010000077.1 GCA_021807445.1 Pseudomonadota bacterium | reverse complement strand
GACAGAACTCGACCAGGCTCTGCGTGGCATGGGCTCAGCGCTCCTCGTCGAACATGGCAGAGCGGCAGATTGCATTCCACGCCTTGCGGCGAGAGTTCAGGCACGGGCGGTGTACGCCAACTGTGACTATGAGCCACAGGCCGTGCAACGAGACGCCGAGGTGGCCAGACGACTGTCAGAACTGGGGGTGGAGTTCCACAGTTTTTGCGATCACGTCATGGTCGATCCGCGCGCTGTCCTGACCGGAAAGGGCCAGCCATACAGCGTGTTTACGCACTACAAGCATGCCTGGTTCAAGTACCTGCGCGCTAGGGGGCTTGCCGATCTCGCCGCGCTGGAGTGCGGCGGGCTTAGCGAGCGCGTCCTTGCCTTCGAGCAGCCTCAAAAGCTGCCCGCCTTGACTGACATTGGCTTCGACGCCAAGGCAGAGGTCCCACCCGGGATTCCCACCGGCAGCCGTGGCGCGAAGGTCTTATTTCGCGAGTTCCTGCAGCGTATCGACGCATATGCGGATGCACGTGACTATCCTGCAGCCAGGGGGCCGAGCTACTTGTCGGTGCACCTTCGGTTTGGCACCATTAGTGTGCGCGAACTGGCACGCGAGGCTTGGCGGCGCATGCAGGCAGGCAGCAGCGGCGCCGCTATTTGGTTGTCGGAGCTTGTCTGGCGGGAGTTTTACGTTCAAATCCTGCATCACTATCCCCAGGTTGAGTCCCGCGCGTTCAAGTCTGAGTACAGCAATCTGCAGTGGGACGAAAACCCGGAATTCTTTGTCGCCTGGTGCGAAGGCCGCACCGGTTACCCGCTGGTGGACGCGGGGATGCGCCAACTCAATGCCACCGGGTATATGCACAACCGACTGCGCATGGTGACAGCCAGTTTTTTGATCAAGGACTTGGGTCTGGACTGGCGTCTTGGCGAGCGCTATTTTGCTCTCAAACTTAACGATTTTGATCTTGCGGCCAACAACGGCGGCTGGCAGTGGGTCGCTTCAACCGGCTGTGACGCGCAGCCGTATTTCCGGATATTTAACCCGGTTGCGCAAAGTGAAAAATTCGACCCGAAAGGACGTTTCATCAGGCGTTACGTACCGGAGCTCGCCGCTCTTCCCGATGCATGCATCCATGCGCCTTGGCAGGCGCAGGTGTCAGTTCTACAGCAAGCGGGTGTGCGCCTGGGCACGGATTACCCATTCCCCGTGGTGGACCACAAGCTCGCGCGCGAGCGCACATTGAACCGTTACATGGTTATGAAGCGTCGGGACGATCCAGAAGGGTCGCCCAGGCGGCGGCCGAGCGCGTAACCGCGGTCGGCCATTCAGTGGACTGTATTTTGCGGCATATAGTTGCGAATCAGCCCTAGAAGCTCGTCCTCCGAGTAGGGTTTGCCCAGGTAGTGATTCACCCCCAGCTCTTGCGCATAGTTGCGGTGCTTATCTGCGATGCGCGACGTGATCATGATGACAGGAAGGTGACGCGTGCGCTCATCGGCGCGGATGTTGCGCGTGAGGTCAAAACCGTCCATACGCGGCATCTCGATATCGGTGAGCACGACGTCGGGCAATGCACCTTGCAGCTGCTCGAGCGCATCCAGCCCGTCCTTGGCCAGCACGACGATGTAGCCGTTGCGGCTGAGGAAGCGCTGAGTGACACGCCTCACGGTAATTGAGTCATCCACGACAAGAACCGTGTTACCCGCTGCGTGCGCGGGCGTGGCCCCCTGAAGGGCAAACGATCCTCTCGACGTACTCACCAGCGTTGCCGCGCTCGGCGTGACTGGCAACTCATCGCGTGCCGCCTGCTCCATGCGTTGCACCGCTTGTTCGCCATACATCGCGGCAAGTGCCACGGGGTTGTAGATCAAAACCAGGTTTCCGTTAGGGAGGACGGAAATACCGGCCAAACCCGGAACGCGTGAGAGTTGCGGCCCCAAATTCTTGACCACAACTTCCTGGTTTCCGAGTACCTCGTCGACTTGCAGCGCCAAGCGCTGCGCGGCGCTGCGGATGAGCACGACCGGAATGGTGCGCCCGGGTGGTTCTACGCTCGCGCCCGAATCAGCCGTGAGGGCGCCAAGCCAATAGAACGGCAAGGCCTGTCCGCCGTGGTCAAGCTGGCGATGTCGATTGGCAGCAGCCACCTCGGCTGGCTTGAGACGCAGCACCAATTCCACCAAGCTTGCCGGCACGGCATATGCCGTTGTGCCGGCGCGCAGAAGCACAACCTGCGTGACAGCGGTCGTCAGCGGCAAAACGAGGGTGAACGTCGTGCCTTGGCCGGGCACGGAGTCGAGTTCCACACGGCCGCCCAACGCGCGGGTATCCGTGCGTACTACGTCCAGGCCTACACCACGGCCAGCCATCTCTGTGGTCTGCTCCGTGCTGGAAAAACCAGGGCGGAAGATCAGCTCGCGGAGCAGGGGCTGATCGGCGCTTTGGCCAGGCTCGAGCAGCCCGGTGGAGCGTGCTTTGCGCTCGATCGCCGCGTAGTCGAGGCCAGCGCCGTCATCGGCGATCGACACCACAACTTCGCTACCTTCTTGATGCAATCGCAGCGTGATGGTGCCCGCTTGGGGCTTGCCGGCGGCCTCGCGCACCGCGGCGGTTTCCAGGCCGTGCGCGACGGCGTTGCGCAGAATGTGCTCGAACGTTGGGGCCATGCGGTCAAGCACACCACGGTCGATTTCAATGGTGCCGCCCTGTATATCCAGACGCACGGCCCTGCTGGCGTCTTTGCCAGCTTGGCGCACGGTGCGATACAGTCGTTCGGAAATGCTGTCGAACTCGACCATGCGCGTGCGCAAAAGGTCGCGCTGCAACTCGCGCGTGAGGCGCGCTTGCCGAATCAAGTTGTCATCGGTGGACTGCAGGGTGCGGCTGAGCGTGGTCTGCACCAAGGCCAAGTCGTTTACCGACTCAGCCATCATGCGCGTGAGCTCCTGGAATCGCGTGAAGCGGTCGAACTCCAGCGGGTCGAAGTCTCGCCCATCCTCCCGAGCGGCCTGGGCTCGAGCAGCCATCTGGGCATCTGCCTGCAGTTCGATATCCCGCACCTGAGCGCGCAGGCGCTCCAGGTTGTCGCCGAGGTCGCGCGTGCTGGCACGAATAAGACCGAATTCATTGTCCAGGCGCGCGCGCGCGATGCTGACCTCACCCACCTGGTTGACCAGCCGATCCAGCAGTGCAGCACGCACGCGCACCGGTTGGGCCGCGACGCGAACGTTGGTCCCAGCGATTCGGGGCAGGGTTGACGGTTGCGGCGCCGGCTGGCCGTTCACAACCGCGGCTGCCATGTTGCCATGGGCATCACCGGCGTCTGCGATCAGGGCGGTGGATGCAATCTCGGTCGGCTGCGGCCACGTATCCGCGCTGGCAACGGCCTGCTCTTGCAGGCCGAGTTCGACATGGAGTTCGCCAAGTTCGGTTTCACCTCGACTGCTCGCTTCGCGCAGGCGCTCGAAGCGAGCATTGAGCGCATCTTGGCGAGCAATGAGTTCGAGTAGAGCCTGTTCGCTTGGAGTATCCGCGTCGGTGGCGACAAGCGCCTCAATGTCCGACTCGAGACTATGCGCGAGATCGCCCAAGGCCATGGCACCCGCCATGCGCGCGCTGCCCTTAAACGTGTGCAGCAGCCGCATCGCCATCTTTGGTGCCGCGGCGTCATGCGGGCGTGTTTCCCACTGCCTCAATGCCGCCGACAGTCCGGGCAGGATCTCGCTGGCTTCGTCCTCGAAAAAGGGAAAGAGCTCCGGATCGATTGTGTCGCGCAGCGTCAGGTCAGCCACCGCAACGATCGCCTCTGAAGGTGCAGGAACAGGGCTCGCCGCAGCAGTGCCCACTTCCGGCGTCGTGCTCCGGGTCTCCACAACGGTAGGTGCGACTGCTTGTGGGTCGTCTTCGGCCGGTGCGGAGCTTGTCGAGATGGTGTAGTGCTGCAGGCGGTAAACGAAGGCTTGCAGAGCTTCGGTGAGATCTTCGAGTGGGGGGCGCAGGAAGCCAGCGGCAAACTGATGCAGTAAGCGCCGAATGTCGTCCGTGACCTGGACCAGCAGCGTGGGATCCTGTGGTTGCAGTGCCGTGGGGTGTTCACGCTGCAATGTCAAGGCCTGCTCGAGCCACTCAGCCATCTGCCCCACACTTTGCAGGCCAACGGTGCGCGAGCTGCCCCGCAATTGGTGAGCGGCGGCGGCAATTTCTTCAGCGATGGGGCTGGATGGCTGTAGCGACCAAGCCGCAATGTCGTTACTCAGCCTGCGCACGAGTTCATCAGCCTCGTTAAGGTAGATCGTGTACAGGGGAATGGGAATGCGTAGGTCACCCACGACTTTGATGTTTTCGTCGGGTAACGGCTGCGAGGGTCGGTGCGCTTCCAGAGAGATGATTTGAGCCACGGGCGATTGCGCCCGCGGGTCATGCGCCTCGGCCTCGGGCTCGGTCCGAGTCGGCCCGGCGGGAAGCTCCGGAATCTCGTCGCGTTCGTGAACGAAAATCGGCGCCCCTGCGTCAGCCGCGCCAGCTTGATCGCCTCGTGAATCGCCTTGTTCGGGCACTTCCGCCATGCTGGGCTGCTCCAAGCGCGAGCCCGTACCGGGATCCGTGATCAGCGGTGAGCTGTCCAGCGGAACCATCGCATCAGGGTGTGCAAACAGGCTGTCGAAAGCCTGAGCATCGAATTCGTGAAATTCGACGCTGCCGCTTTCAGACACTTCGGAGCCAGAAGTGTCAAAACTCTCCGAAGTGCCGAGATCGCTGTCGACGTGTAACTCGGGTTCGCTCAATGGGGACTGCTGGTCATGGCCGTGCTCGGCCATAGAAGGGTGTGCATCAGTCTGCGTTGGGGGTAAGGAAGCCTGAATCGCGGGCTCGGCTGAGTTCAGTGCGAAATCAAGGTCAAGCGCGGCTGCGTCGGGCAGCTCAAGTGCGGGAAACGTCAACGGTGGCAGGGTGATGGCTGCGGCGCCCTGCGGCGCAGCCTCAGATGATGACGGTTCGGGCGCTACTGGTGACAAGGCAGCGAGCTCAAGCGCTTCGGCCTCGCCAGGCTGTTCGCCACGCGCGTGGGGCGTATCGGATTCTGTCTGCGGTTGCGCAGCTTCATCTGCGGAGGCCTGCGCGTTTGCAGAGAGATCCCCCGTTTCCTCCTGCATTGAGATTTCAGGAGGAAGCCCCGTAGGCCAAGTGTCGACAAACTCGGGCTCCGCAATCCATTGCGCGGGGCGTATTTCTTGCCTCTTGACTTCGATCGGCTCCGCATCGCTCGAGGTCACCTTTGGCGGGACTGGGGGTGCGACTTGCTGGATGGGCGGCAGACCACGCATGGCGCGAGCGCCCTCGCAAAGTGCGGCGCTCGAGAAAGCGCTTGCGTCGCCAGCTCGCAGGGCCCGGGTCCACGCTTCCAGACCCGTAAAGGCTCTATCGGCTAATTCGAGTACAGCGCCCGACGCTGAACGTTGCTCGGCTATAACTTGGTTGAACACCTGCTCCAGTTCCCAAGCCGCTTCGCCAAAATCACGGAGGCCAACCATGCGCGAGCTACCTTTGAGGGTATGAAACGCTCGCCGGACAGCGGTCAGCGTCCCATCGTCGCTTGCATGGGTACGCAATTGCGCCACCCCGGCACGCCCTGCGGCGATCACTTCTTCGGCTTCCTCAAGGAAAATGTCGAGCAGATCGTGGTCGTCGTCCGCAGTGGTGGAAAGCGCCGACGCGTTCGCGTCAGCAGCAAGCGTCACCGGCGTGGTTGTCGCATTGCTCGCGGCCGCGTGGCTGGCTATGGCGAGGGTCGCGGGTGGCGCAGAAGCCGGTGTGGCTTGGATATCCGACTCGGTCGCTGTGGCGCGTAACGACTCGGCAGCAGCACGGGCGTCGTGACCGGCGCCAAGCAATTCACGCACCTGCCTCAATTGGGCCGAAAGGTCCGCTTCCTGGGCGATTGTCGCTTCCATGCGCAAACGATCAATCCGACCGGCCGCTTGCTCGCTGCCAAGTCCCTGATCGATGGAGTCTGCCAGCTGGGCCGCTTGTCGCTGCAGGTCCTGGCGCGAACTTGGTGGCGCGGTGTGAGGGGTGCTGGGGACGATTGCGCGCAGCTCCCCGGTGAGGGCATCAAACTGGAACAGCGTTTTGGCAAGCTCGGGCTGGTAGCCCAGCATGTCGACCATGAAACCGAGCGTGCCGATGTTCCCCGCTAGCTGGTCGAACATGCCGCCCACTGCGCGTGCCTGCTCTTCGGCGGGCGGCGTGCTGATGATCGTCTCAATCGTGTTGCGAATCGACCCTAGCGCTTGAGCCCCGACGTCCATGCCGAGCACCGATAGCACACCGCGCATTTGTGCCAGCAGCTTAGGTACGGGCGCCAGCTCGGGTTGTGTGCTGGGGTCGCGGAAATAGGCGTCCAGTAGACGTTCCACCGTGCCCATGTCATGCCGGAGTTCATTCACGACGCTACCAAGGGTCTGGCTTTCAGACGATCGCCGATACAGATCCTCCATCCAAGGCGCAAAGGTACCTGCGGGGGCGCCCTCCGCGCTGCGCGTCAGGCGCTGCGCAAGCTCAAGGGCACGCGGCAGGAACGCGAGGTCGTCGACCTGAAAATGCGAAAACGACGCTTCCAGAAAAAGCAGGGACGTGGCGACTTCAAGGACGCGATCGGGGGTCAGCAGATCGCGCTGTTCCGAGATTGCGCGCACCATGCGCTCAATGGCGGCAGGCAGCACCTCCGAGCCTTCTGCAATCTCGCGTAGCGACTCAGCGAGGAGTTCTGCCGAGTCAACAAGTTTTCCAATGCGCGAGAAGTCTTCGTTGCTGAGTTGGGACCAGCCATCCTTGACCAGCGCGATACGTTTGCGTGCCTGCTGGATCAGCGCCGGATCAAGGAGGCCGAAGTACGCCCGTTGGTAGTCCACGGCCTGCGCGTGACCCAAGTGCATCGTCGTGCTGATGGCATGCAAGGTCCTGGGCAGCATGGACTCGTCCGGGGCCTGACCCGTTGCCTGTGCGCAGAAGAAGAGCAGTTCGTGTGCTAAACGCTGAGAGGGTTGTTGTTGGTCCGCCAGCAGGCCCTTCAATTGCAAGTTGAGTCTGTTGCAAAGGCGCTTGGCATAGATATCGGCGGGCACAAGACCGGCGCCTACCGCTTCGAAAAAACCCTCAGCAAACCACCAAAGCGCGCGTTCATGCCCGCTGGCCGTCGCTTGAGCGCTGCGGGCGACCGTAATCAACGTGGCTGAGGCCTCCGGGAGGTCACGCTGGCGCAGGACGTCAAGCAGCGCGCGCTCGTACTCTGCGCGGTCGCGCTGCTGCAGCGGTTGGGCAGACTGCGGGCGGTCGTTGTCTGTCGGCCAAGTCCAATCCACATCCCACAGATCCGCCGGGTGCGCAGCCTCGCCGCCGGCGCGTTCCACGAGGTCGCGGTATTGCTTGAAAAGCTTGAGCGCCGGCTCTTGCTTGCCGCTGCGCTGGGCATCAAGATAGTCAAGCAGCGCGTGCAGGCCCGATTGCAGCGCCGACTGTGCGCCATCGTCGAAGGCTTCCGGATGGTCGATGTACCGCGTAAGCACACGTTCTGCCGCCTGCGCCAGACGTGCCGCGGCGAAAAAGCCGAGCAGATCGATGGCACCCGCTGCTTGGTGGACCTGATGCCGGGCGTGTAGCAGGCTTCCGCTGGCCAATTGGCCGTCATCGCCTTGGCTCATTGCGCGCAGCTGCTGATTTTTGCGTACGGCAGCGAGCGCGGCCAGAAGGTTATCGCGCACCTGCTCGATAACCCAAGCCAAAGGTCCAGCATCCAACTGCAGGGGGGAGGGCGTTGTCGAGACGGCGAGGTTCATGCCATGTGGCGCGCGTAAGCGGGAAGTTGGACGGTCGGGGTTCGGGATTGAAAGCTGGCCGGTTAGGCAATCTTGAATCGTGATACCGACTCACGCAGCGACTCCGCGACCCGCGCCAGCTCGGCCACGAGATCAGCGGTGGAGCGTGTTCCCTGGCTGGTCTGCTCAGTGACCGCAAAGATGTGCTGGATGTTGCCCGCCACCTTGTTTGCCGATTGCGCCTCGGTAAGGGCCTGTTCGGAAATCCGTTGAATCAGCTCAGCAAGTTGACGCGACACGCGGTCAATCTCCGCCAGCGCGGCACCGGCGTTATCGGACAGCTTGGCACCTTCGACCACGCCCTGCGTGCTTTTCTCCATGGCCGCCACGGCGTCTTGCGTGTCTGTTTGAATGGCTCGAACCAGCGCTGCAATTTGTTTGGCGGCTTCAGCTGATCGCTCAGCCAAGCGCTGAACTTCCTCGGCCACGACGGAGAATCCGCGGCCTGCGTCGCCTGCCGAGGCCGCCTGAATGGCGGCGTTCAGCGCCAACACGTTGGTCTGTTCGGTCAGGTCGGAGATGAGTTCCGTGATTTCACCAATCTCTTGGGACGATTCGCCAAGACGCTTGATGCGTTTGGAGGTGTCCTGTATCTGCGTGCGGATCACGTTCATGCCCTCAATGGAATTGCGCACCGCCTGCAGTCCCTGTTCGGCGGCGGCCAGGGACTGACGCGCCACCTCGGTTGACTGCTGGGCTTGCGCCGACACTGTGTTGATACGCTCAGCCATGTCGAGCACCGACTGACCGGTTTCACGGATTTCAACCAGTTGCTGCTCCGATGACTTGAGCAAGTTGCCGGACGTGGTCTGCGCCTGAGTCGAGGCACGACTGACTTGGTCGGCGGTGGACTGCACCTGAGACACCAAGTTGCGCAGCTCTTCGACCGTGTAATTCACCGAGTCAGCGATCGCTCCCGTGATGTCTTCAGTCACAGTGGCTTGTTGCGTGAGATCGCCTTCGGCCACGTTCTGCAGTTCATTCATCAAACGCAAAATCGCCGACTGATTGGCCTCGTTGGTTCGCCGTGCCTCCAATTCCTGGCGCTCTGCCTGCTGGCGTTGCAGCTCGGACTGCAGCGTCCGTTGCCGCGTGTCCTGCACATATAGGCGCGCCAAACCGGCCAAGGCTAGCAAGGACAATAAGGTCATGGCGAGAAGGAACAGAAGGGCGGGCATGCTCACGCCGGCCTGGGATGAATATTGCTGCTGCAGGTCCTGAAGTCCTGCGAGTAGCGGTACCGAGTCCTTCACCACTGCAGCCTGGGCTACGCGAGCGCTGCTTAGGCCTTGCAGATTGGCCAAGATGGATGTTGCAATCTGGTGCGTTGTCCCGAAACTCTTCGCCAGCGCAGTGAGTTGGGCGCGCAGTTGCGGGTCCCGCGCGGCGCTGAGCTGCAAATTGGCGTCACCATCAAGCAAGCCTTTGGAAAGAGCGTTGAACGTGTTGAGGTCCTTGCCAAGCGAAAACACGGCTTCGGGGCTCACGCCCTCGAAGGAGAGGAATTCATTGGCGGACTTGCCAATGCGCTGGGTCAGCATGTCAAGCTGGCTTGCTGCGGCGATGTCGGCGGCCGAAGCGTTTTGCTGCAGCATGAGCGATGTGATGGTTTGGGTGGTTTCCAGCAGGTTGTCCGATTGCCGGTTCACCGTGCGCAGCGCATTGTTCGTTTGAGTCAGCACGGGCTCCAACTTCACCACGGCCCGGGCATTTTCCACCGTCGTTTTGACCAAGGGTCGCAATTTGGCCAAATCCGAGCCAGTGGCGCCTAGCGTTGCGTCGCCACTCAGGTCATGCATGTCCGTATCCAGCGCGTCCGCACTGGCCTTGAGTTCACTGAAACCCTCGCTCGAGCCGAGAAGGGCAGCACTGATGGATTTGGCAACCCGTTGGGACTGCATCAGGGCGTCGCCCGTAGTGTCGAGCTGCTTGGCCGAGCTTGAGGCAAGGTGCAGCGTGATGGCGAGTGCGAGACCACCCAAGATCACGGCGACGATCAGCGCCACAGCCAGCAGGCGTTGCTGCTCGCCAACGGGCCGATTGCCAATTAGTGGAAGGGGCGCGGCGCGATTTGCGTTGGTGCTTATCTCTGCGGGGTTCCCTTCCATCTGCACGGTGGATGACATGGATGCGCTAGCGTCGTTTATGGCGGTGGGTGCTTCAACGGGGCGTTTGGAACCAAACAGGGAAAACAGGGCCATGGGGACTCCGGCGTTACGGCTGATGTGAGGAAATGATTGAGTGGTAAGTTGAACGATGGGCCAATTGGCGCGGTATCGCGAACTCGTGTGAGAATTAAACAACGCTCAGGAAGCGCGGGTCGTCGGCGAGCGCGGCCAGATTGATCTCACGCCACCCCGAGCCAGACGTGTCGCGCAAACCCATGCCAAGCCACGATTCCGTACTTGCAGGAGCGCTCTCATCCACCACGAACTGCCTGGGGGTGCGCAGACCTGCGAG
>JAKBCY010000076.1 GCA_021807445.1 Pseudomonadota bacterium | reverse complement strand
CCGCAGTCGCCCGCACAGCCCTTGCCTGCGGCTAACCGTTCCCCTTGCCGGACCGTTAGAGAACTTCCACCTCAAAGTGAGTGCGCCCTGCCGGGCGCACCATAAAAAAAGCCAGCTTGCGCTGGCTTTGACATACCAGGCGCAAAACGCGCCCCAATATGCTTACTTGCTGGCGGCGCTGGCGGGAGCCGAAGCAGCAGCAGGTGCAGACGCGGCTGCAGGAGCGGAAGCAGCAGCAGGAGCGGCAGCGGAAGCAGGAGCGGCGGCCGAAGCGGGGGCCGAGGCAGCAGGAGCTGCTTCTTCTTTCTTACCGCATGCAGCCAAGGCCAAGACAGCGATCATGGAAGCCAACAGAAGGGACTTTTTCATTTGTATCCTCAAAGCGTCAGACAAATCAAACGAGCAATGGAAATCGGGCGATTCCGGGAAGTTTTTTCAATCTCGAACCCTCATGCCTCAGCGGCCATGCAAAGTTCAGTACAGAAGTATAGCGGCAGCGCGGGTTTTCCCCGGTGCCTAGGCATAACTTGGTCATCAGTGTTGCAAATTATTCACAACCCGAGTGTATATGCCGGAAAAGCGGGCGCCGAATGCTCCCAAGCCTGATCAAACGCATGTGCTGCTGCATGCAGGCGCTCACCAGAGCAATAAATAGCAAGCCGCGATTTCTCGCTGGGGATGGCCAGCAACCCGATCTCGGGCAGCAACAGACATTCGTGGAGGCCAGCGGATTCCTCGGGCAATGCGTGGCAAGCGATGACATGCGCGAACCGTGCGCGCCACTCAACAAACCGCGGGTCCCCGCGCTGCAGGCCATCGAACCGTTGGCCCAGCATGCGCACGCTCAGCTGGCTGCGCCCCACAGCCCACGCGTCCAATCCTGCAATGAGCTCCGCATCCCCCAATCCCCAATCGGCATAATCGGGGCTATACATACGGATGGCGCCGCTGGGTTGGGTCAGTAACGTGCGAATGGCCTGCCGCCAAGCCACACGCCCCTGCACCTGGGCATCAACAGCGTCTGTCTCCTGCGTGCGCGTGTTCACTCCAATTCTCCTTTGCGCTCTGGATGCGCCCAACCCTGCTCACACCACTGCAGCAAGGCCTGGATTTCTTCGGGACGTGCCGCTTTCCAGTCATCGCCCGTTATCGCGTGCCGGTCGGCGAGCTTGCGCAGCAAGCGGGAGCGTGCAAGCCCTGGCGCGACGCGTTCACCATTGATCATCACATCCCTGGATGTATAGAGCATCCGGCTTCGCCGGTCCAAGCGCAAACCTGCAGCGGCGCAGGCTTTCCGCAACTGGGCCGACTTGCGCGATGCCGCCTCAAACCAAACCTGCTGTTTGGGTTCAGTGAGCAGTTCACCCAAGGCTGCCTCCATCGCGCGCGATCCGGGATTCAGGCGCGCAAAGGCGGTTTGGAGGAAGATCACCAGGTCTCGTGGCAGCTTCGCCGGGTACCCGGCCACGGCCGTATCAACACGGCCGCGGTCGCTGTAGCGCTGACCGGACGGAAGGTCCTCGGCCAATTTCCAGAGCAACTGCTGGAGAAGCTCGCCTTCAGGTGGTGCACGAAAGCCAACCGAATACGTCATGCACGCACCGACAGCAACGCCATCGTGGCCCCAGCCTGGGGGCAGATACAGCACATCGCCCGGGTCCAGCAGGTATTCGGCGTCGTGCTCGAAATTCGTGAGAAGCTTCAACGGCTGCCCGGGCTCGAAATTTGGCACGTTGACAGGTCCGATGCGCCATCGCCGTTGTCCCTCGGCTTGCACCAGAAACACGTCATAGGCATCGACATGAGGCCCCACCCCGCCGCCGTCACTCGCCCAGGAGATCATCACATCGTCCAATCGCGCATCTGGAAGAAAGCGAAAGCGCTCGAGGAACGCCGCCACGCCGTCGTGCAAAAGGTTGGCACCCTGCACCAGAAGTGTCCAATCGCCCTTGCGCAGTGCGGGAAACGAGCGGTGTGCGAAAGGGCCTTGCTTGAGCGTCCAGCGGTCTTCCTGACGCTGCACGAGGCGAGACTCCGTATCCTCCTCGCACGCCAATGCGAATAATTCGGCTCGCGTCAGCAAAGGCCGGAAATCGGGGATTGCCTGGCGCAGAAGGAGCGGCCGGCGCTGCCAATACCGGTGCAGGAAATGCGCGTGACTGATGCCTTGCAGCGGCCAGGGCGCCTTGTCTGGAGAGCGTCTCATAGGGTCGTCATGGCGAAAAGGAGAGCAGGATACATTGTGTGCGCAAATTTACGCGCATCGACGCGCGATGCGGCTCCCCCTTCGGCACCGGGAGCGCAAGGCTGGGCCATTGCGGCGATGGGCATCCACCACGCGCTGGCGGCGCCGAGCGGCGCGGCGGTCAGGGATCGTGCAGGGTTGGCGCCAGGAGCTAAGCTTGCAAATGCAAGCTGGGGCTGCGGCGCGCTACAGTGCACGCGTGCAGCGATTTTCTTTTCGCCTTTTCCGATGTCTCTCTTATGCAAGCCGCACCCGATACCGTCGTGACGCTGTCCTGGCACCTCACGGACGCACAAAACGAACCCATTGCCGATGACGAAGAAGGCACGGATTTCTACGTGGGCGGAGCCGACCTCCTGCCAGTCATCACCCAGGATCTTCTAGGTAAGGACGTAGGCGAAAGCGGGCAACTGCAGATTGAACCCCACGACGCCTTTGGCGACTACGACCCCGAACTTCTGCGTGTGGAGGATCGTCGTCTCTTTCTCGATGTACTCGAACCCGGGCTGCAGTTTGAGCAGTTACCTGCCGGCTGCGCACCGGCCCCGCCCGGAACCCTTTTCACCGTCACCGACCTTGCCGACAACAAGGTGATCCTCGATGGCAACCATCCCTTGGCCGGGATGGCTCTACGGGTCCGCTACAGGATTCTGGAAATCCGCGAGCCAGACCCGGACGAGCGTGAGGCTCAAAGTGCACATCTGAATGATGTGGACAGCGGGATGTTCTTCGCGGGTATACCGCGCGGCACAGCCTAGGACAGTTCTGGCGTGCGCCGAGCGTGACCTGGGTCTACGCTGTGTCGTCCTAGTGCGCGCACATCCCAAACTTCAAAATACGGGACAATCCGTGCGCGCGCATCCTCGCATCCTGACACCGCACGCGTAGCCCGACTGCAACGCCGCGGGCTACGCTGCACCATTGCAGGCTCCACAGCGCTGGGTGACGCATATGCGCGGCAAATGGACGCAACACAGTGTGCCCACGCATGGTGTCGAAACGTGCGGCAATCGCCCAACCCAGCCTGGGCGCCACCCGCTACCGACTAGGTACGGCCGGTGGAACCAAATCCACCTTCGCCGCGTGCGCTTGGTGTGAATGCGTCAACGACCCGCCACTGCGCCTGCACCACAGGAACAATCACCAGTTGCGCGATGCGCTCAAGGGGCTGAATCGTGTAAGGCTGCAAGCCGCGGTTCCAGCAACTGACCATTAGCGGGCCTTGGTAGTCTGAGTCAATCAACCCGACGAGATTGCCCAAGACGATCCCGTGCTTATGGCCCAACCCGGAACGCGGCAAAATCATGGCGGCATGACCGCGATCAGCCACATGGATGGACAGGCCCGTACTGATCAGCTCGGCTTGTCCAGGAGCCAGCGCAAGCGGCGCGTCGATGCAGGCGCGCAGGTCCATGCCTGCGGCCCCCGGCGTGGCGTATGCAGGCAATTGCTCACGCAGCCTGGAGTCGAGCAAAAGAATCTCAATAGGCAGGGTCATAAGGGTTTGGATGACATGCGGGATACGATTTCGACCAAAATGCGCCGGGCCAGATCCAGCTTCGCGCCCCGCGGCAGCTCAAGCACGCCTTGCGCGTCGATCAATACACAGGCGTTATCGTCGCGGCCAAACGTCTGTGGGCCAAGGTTGCCGACTAAAAGCGGTACACGCTTGCGCACGCGCTTGGCCTGCGCGTTGGCGACGAGGTCGTCGGCTTCAGCGGCGAAGCCCACGCAGAACGGCGCCTCGGGTCGCGCTGCGACTTCAGCCAGGATGTCAGGGTTTGTGTCGAGTTCCAGCACGGGTGGTGTGGCGTTCCCTTGCTTCTTGAGCTTGCCAGCCTCCACACGCGACGGTCGCCAGTCGGCCACGGCGGCGGCGGCAATGAACACATCCACCCCATCCAGCACCGCCTGAACAGCGTCGCGCATCTCCCGCGCCGTTTCCACCTGGATGGTTCTCACCCCGTATGGAATTGCCAGCGCCGTGGGCCCCGCCACCAAGGTAACCTCGGCGCCCTGTTCCCAAGCTGCGCGCGCCAACGCCCAGCCCATCTTGCCACTTGATCGATTCGTCAGGCCACGCACGGCGTCCCAAGGTTCAAACGTGGGTCCGGCTGTAATCAAGACGCGGCGCCCAGCAAGCAGCTTGGGCTGAAAAAGCGCCTCTATTTCCAGCAGGATGCTCTCGGGCTCGAGCATCCTGCCTTCGCCGACCTCGCCACACGCCTGCTCCCCGCTGGCAGGCCCAATGATCCCCACACCATCCAGGCGAAGGCGCTGGACGTTGCGCTGCACGGACGCATTGGCCCACATCGCTCTGTTCATCGCCGGTGCAAGCAGGGTGGGGATGGCGTCACGGGCAAGCAAAAGCGTTGAAAGCAGGTCATCGCCCAAGCCGTTCGCAGCCTTGCCGATGCAATCAGCACTGGCGGGAGCAACGACCAGAGCATCGGCCGCGCGCACAAGCTCGATGTGGTCCATCCCATTGGCGGCAAGCGACTGCCACTGGTCGGCAGCCACCGCCCGGCCCGACAACGCCTGAAACGTCACGGGGCCAACAAAACGCATTGCCGCTGCAGTCATGACGACCTGAGTGGTATACCCGGCCTTGACCAGCAGGCGGGTCAGTTCACAGGCCTTGTATGCGGCTACGCCGCCACTCACCCCAAGCACGATGTGGCGGGTCTGCGTGCGCGTGCTGTCCATGGCTCAGGCCGATTGCGCAATCAAACGCTGCGCCACGAACTCGCGCCCCGCCGCTAACGCCGCGTCAATCGCTTGAGGCTGCGTACCTCCCGCCATGGCAAAATCCGGCCGGCCGCCTCCCTTGCCGCCGACGGCCTGCGCGGCAATATTCACCAGCTCGCCAGCCTTGATGCTGGCGGTGAGATTTGCCGTCACGCCGGCAGCGAGCTGCACCCTATCGCCGTCCACACTCACCAACAGGATGACGGCCGACTTAAGCTTGGCCTTGAGCTGATCGATCACGCTCCGCAACGCAGTCGCATCGGCGCCATCCAGTCGCTCCGCCAGGAGCTTGACGCCTCCCAGCTCCTGGGCCTGTGCGGCCAGTTCCACGCCACGCGCTGCAGCCTGATGGGCCTTGAGCGCAGCCATCTCCTTTTCCATTCCGCGCAGTTGTTCAAGCATTTGCGCTGCACGCTTGTCCAATTCGCTCTCGGGCGTCTTGAGCAGGGCGGCCAGGGTGCCCAATTCAGCGCTCTGCCGCTGCGCCAGGACCAGCGCATTCATGCCCGTGGTTGCTTCCACCCGACGCACCCCAGCTGCCACTGCGCCTTGCGAGACAATGCGCAGGCTCCCGATGTCGCCGGTACGCGCCACATGCGTGCCGCCACAAAGCTCGCGGCTTTCCCCGATATCGAGTACGCGCACTTCGTCACCGTACTTTTCCCCGAACAGCATCATCGCACCCGTGTGCTTGGCGTCTTCGATTGATAGCACGCGCGCCGTGGTGGCGGTATTCAGCAGAATCTGCGCGTTCACCCAGCGTTCGATTCTTTCGATCTCGTCGACAGAAATTGGCCCGTCGTGAGCGAAGTCAAACCGTGTCTTCTCGGCATCGACCAAGGAACCTTTCTGCTGCACATGATCGCCCAGGACTAGACGCAGCGCTTTGTGCAGCAGGTGAGTAGCGCTGTGGTTGCGCATCGTGGCCAGCCGGCGCTCGGTGTCAACGCGGGCGGCAACGCTCTCCCCGACTCGCAGTCGTCCGGAATCAACCACACCATGATGTCCAAAGACATCATTCTGGATCTTCTGCGTGTCATTCACGCTGAAGCGCAACCCGCAGTCGTCCCCCTCAAAAAGCACGCCACTGTCGCCAACCTGGCCACCCGACTCTGCATAAAACGGCGTGCGGTCCAGCACGACAACGCCGGCCTGGCCCGTCTCCATGGACGGCACCGACGTGCCGCCCACGTAAAGCGCGAGGACCTTGCAGGAGTCCAGTTGAAAGTGCTCGTACCCCTCGAACCGCGTGATCTCGCCGCTGTACTCCAGATTGCCGGCCATCTTGAACTTGCCAGCAGCTCGCGCCTGTTCGCGCTGGCGGTCCATCGCAGCATCAAAACCCGTCTCGTCCACGGCCACACTGCGCTCTCGGCACACATCAGCCGTGAGGTCCAGTGGAAAACCGTAAGTGTCGTATAAGGTGAACGCCACATCGCCGGAGAGCGTGGTACCTGCGCGCTCGCGCAGCGTGTCGAGCTCCGCGTCGAGGATACGCATGCCATTCTCCAGCGTTTCCACGAACCGCTTTTCCTCAGCCTCGATGACCTCCTGGATACGCTCCGAGGCCTTTGCCAGCTCTGGGTACGCTGTTCCCATCTCCGCGACGAGATCAGGCACCAACTTGTGAAAGAAAGGCTTGTGTTGGCCAAGCTTGTATCCGTGGCGCAGCGCGCGACGAGCGATCCGGCGCAGCACATAGCCACGACCCTCGTTGCCCGGAATCACGCCATCGACGATCAGAAACGCGCAGGCGCGAATATGGTCCGCAATGACCTTCAGCGACGCATGACCGTGGTCTGCGCAACCGGTCTCACGGGCTGCGGCCTTGATCAACCGTTGGAACAGATCAATGTCGTAATTGCTGTGCACATGTTGCAGCACCGCCGCAATGCGCTCGAGCCCCATGCCGGTGTCCACGCACGGCCGCGGTAGCGGCTTTTGCGCGTACGAGGTGCATTTCCAAGCGTCACCTTGGCGTGCGACAAGCGCAATGCCGCCCTTGCGCTCAATCTCCGCCTTCGCGGCCTGAGCTTCAACCTCGCTGGGGAAGCTGCATTCCTCAGCCACGCTGCGCTCGAACTGCATGAACACCAGGTTCCAGATTTCGATATAGCGGTCTCCGTCGCCTTCAGCGGATCCAGGCGGGCCACCCCAAACGTCTGGGCCATGGTCATAGAAAATTTCGCTACATGGCCCGCAAGGCCCTGTATCGGCCATTTGCCAGAAATTATCGGAGGCGTAGCGCGCACCCTTGTTATCGCCAATGCGCACGATACGCTCGGGGGGAACCTTCATCTCCTCGGCCCATATGGCGTACGCCTCATCGTCCTCCTGATATACGGTGACCCATAGATTGTCGACAGGCAGCTTGTACACCGAGGTCAGCAGTTCCCACGCATAACGGATGGCATCGCGCTTGAAATAGTCGCCGAAGCTGAAATTTCCCAGCATTTCGAAGAAGGTGTGGTGACGCGCGGTGTAGCCCACGTTCTCCAGGTCGTTGTGCTTGCCCCCAGCGCGCACACAGCGCTGCGCCGTGGTCGCGCGCGTATACGGACGACGGTCCTGACCCAGGAACACATCCTTGAACTGGACCATGCCCGAGTTGGTAAAGAGTAATGTGGGATCATTCCCTGGCACCAAAGGGGACGAAGGCACACGGGCATGGCCTTGGGACGCGAAGTAAGCGAGAAACTTCTCGCGGATGTCGGAAACGTTCATCGAGGCACCTGGAAGACGCCCGGCTGGCTCGCGCGGCAAATGCGATCAAACCGTGGCAAAACTACAATTTTAGGCGCCACCCCCTCCGATGGCACGACACGGGATGCCAGGCCTGCCGTCCAGTGGTTGCCTCGGTGACTCCAAGGTGGCGCCGTGCAAATGCCTTCCGGTCAGGCTAAATTGGCGGCTGCCCTCGTTCACACACCTGAAAGACCGCCATGGACATCGCGACCTCACCCCTCGCTCTTCTGCAAGACCCTTCACTACTCAAGACCCAGGCACTGATTGATGGCCAATGGATCGGCGCTGTGAGCGCCGTCCCGGTCCATGACCCGGCCACCGGCCGCGTGCTTGCGCTTGTACCCAAGCTCGGCGCCGGCGAGGCAGAGACGGCGATCGCTGCGGCAGATCGGGCGTGGCCTGCTTGGCGTGCCAAGACTGCTAAACAGCGTGCCGCGGTGATGCGCCGTTGGTTCGAGTTGCTGATGGAACACGCTGACGATCTGGCGCGCATCATGACCGCCGAGCAGGGCAAACCTCTGGCTGAGGCCAAGGGCGAAGTGACTTACGGTGCAAGCTTTGTCGAGTGGTTCGCCGAGGAAGCCAAGCGCGTGTACGGTGAGACGATTCCCAGCCCGGACCCGACCAAACGGCTGCTCGTCATTCGCCAACCGGTCGGGGTATGCGCTGCCATCACACCGTGGAATTTCCCGCTAGCCATGATCACGCGCAAAATCGCCCCAGCCCTGGCTGCAGGCTGCCCCGTGGTCATCAAACCCGCCGAGCAGACACCGCTGACCGCGCTCGCGGCAACTGAACTCGCACAGCGTGCCGGCATGCCGCCAGGGGTGATCAATCTGCTAACGAGCGATGCCGCCGGTTCGGTGGACATCGGCAAGGTCCTATGCGGTAGCCCCATCGTGCGCCATCTGTCGTTCACCGGCTCCACCGAAGTCGGGCGCATTCTCATGGCGCAATCGGCTCCGAGCATCAAGAAACTTGGCTTGGAACTCGGCGGCAACGCGCCCTTCATTGTTTTCGATGACGCGGACGTGGATGCTGCGGTGGACGGCGCGATGCAAAGCAAGTACCGTAATGCCGGCCAGACCTGTGTCTGCGCCAACCGCCTATACGTGCAGGATGGCATCTACGAGAGCTTCGTCGAAAAGCTCTCCGCGCGAGTGGCGGGGATGAAGGTGGGTTCCGGTTTTGACGAGGGTGTACAAGTTGGCCCCCTGATTGACGAGCAGGCCCTGTCGAAGGTCCAGCGGCACGTCGATGACGCCTTGGCCAAGGGTGCACGCATGCTCACGGGCGGCAAGGTCCTGAATGCAGAATCGGGCGGCCGCTTCTACGCACCAACGGTACTGGCCGATGCCACCGCCAACATGCTGTGTGCACGAGAAGAGACATTCGGGCCCGTGGCGCCCGTGTTCCGCTTCAAGACCGAGGACGAGGCCATCACTGCCGCCAACGCCACAGAGTTCGGACTGGCAGCCTACTTCTTCAGTCGCGACGTGGGCCGCATCTTCCGCGTCGGAGAGGCCTTGGAATACGGCATGGTGGGGATCAACACGGGTTTGATTTCCAACGAAGTGGCGCCCTTTGGTGGCGTGAAGCAATCGGGGCTGGGCCGCGAGGGCTCACACCACGGCATTGACGAGTACGTTGAAATGAAATATCTCTGCCTTGGCGCGATTGACCGCTAAGCGGCCATGGGCGCCAAGCTGTTGAGTAGGCGCCCCACAAAGGTTTTCCGGAGCCGCAGTTGGCGGTAGCAAGGCGAATGGCACTCCGCTTTGACCTGCGGCGCCCAATGCATGGAGCAAGAGCGCCGGGACCGCGCGCGCAGCCGATCCGGATCATGTCTGAGGCGCTCGGTGCATCGTTCGGCATGGCGCATCCGATGCTTGTTTACCACGCGGGGGAAGCGGGTGCGCGGCTAGACCTGAGCGCTATGCGCCAACTTAACCCGTCGCAGCGATCCTCGGCGTGCTGGGAGATCACGCCCGGGCACCGAGGCAGCACATGCACGTCTGCGCACATCATGCGCATTGGTGGTGCGCATGATGTGCGCAGACGCCGCAAATCTCTTGACGGGACACGTCTGAAACGGGCCTGGCAGCGAGCGCCGAACCTCTGCACCGGCAGCGATCCTGGACGCCGCGAAACACCCATGCCAAGCGCCACTTGAGTCGGGCGATGACCGCGCATCCTCAAGACCCCTAACCTGCCCCGAATATTCCGTGGCGCCCTTGATCAGTGTGCAGCGGCGTAATAGCGATTTTGGGAGTGACTCACTTGGGCAAAGAAATACCAGCGCTCGGCAACCAATCCAGTCATCTGAGTCAGCCAGGCCCCGATCATCCACGCCAGGGGTCGGTTTGCACCCATCCCTGCGCCGATCAGACCCAGCGGGACCAGAAAACCCATCAGCACGGCGCCGCTTTGCACGCTGCGCAGAACTGTGTCGCCTTGGCCATGGAAGAACTCGTGCAGGTTGAAACTGCCGGCCGTGAAGCCGCGGGAAATCTGCACGATGCGCTCACTGCGCACGCCGATGGCGGACTGCACGCTGCCGGCCGGCACCAGTCGCGCCGCGCGCAAATGTGTCGCCATGCGCCCGAAAAAC
>JAKBCY010000004.1 GCA_021807445.1 Pseudomonadota bacterium | reverse complement strand
GTGGCGTCTGGGTATGAAAGGCGCCACCTTCGGCGAGAAGGGCAAGCTCGCACGTTGCTGCCGGTGACTTGGCCGGCAAGCCTTGTGCGCGCGCGGGCTTCCCCTCATCTTCAGCAGACGCCTGACGCAAAAGCACGCCGCCTTCGGCCGGCAGCGCTTGCATGGGTTGGCCGTATTGCACCTTGATGCACGCTTGGAGCGCCGCCGCCCGCAGAGCCTTGAGCAATTCCCCGTAGCGCAGCGTGTAGCCGAGCGCCGGCAATCCGGCCTCCTGCGCGTTGAGCCACACGCGAGGCAGTGCAGCCAGACCGGGCGCGGCTTGCGAAACGTGGATGCGCGTAATGGCCGTTGCAGCAGCATCGGGCCAAGCGCCAGCCGCCGCGAGCAACTGCCTACTGCCTTCCGACAAGGCCAAGACACGCGGATCGGCCAATGCCGCGTTGGGGTCAGGCATGGCATCGAAGACCGTGACGTCGACCCCTGCGCCCAATCGTTGCAGGTGCAGGGCCATGCTCAGGCCGACAGGGCCGGCGCCAATGACGGCCACGCGGAACGGCTGGGCGTTCAGGCCCGGCGCGTGCCCGATGGCCCGCTCGCGCGCGGCCTGGGTCGACGGATGGAGAGAAACACTGCGCATGGCATGCCTTGGCATCAGCCCGCTTGCATCCAGTCTTCGATTTCGGCGATGGTCTTGGGCGCCATTGCGGTGAGCACCTCACAACGGTTCTCACCGATGAGTACGTCGTCCTCGATGCGGATGCCGATGTCGTGGAAGGCGGCAGGAACGTCCGCGGCCGCTCGGATGTACAGACCCGGTTCGATGGTCATCACCATGCCCGGACGAAGGATCCGCGCCGCTGGGCGCGTCGTGCCGTCAGGCTGGGTCTGCGCGGGCTCACCGGGTTCCGCGTAGTCGCCGCAATCGTGCACGTCCATGCCCATCCAGTGACTGGTTCGGTGCATGTAAAAGCGGCGGTAGGCGCCCGTGGCAATCACGGCGTCCACGTCAGGCGCGGTATCGCGCGCCACAAGTCCCGTATCGAGAAGGCCTTGTGCCAGCACGCGCAACGCGGCGTCATGCGGCTCATGGAAACGGTTGCCGGCGCGGGCGGCGGCCAGGGCCGCCTCTTGCGCCTCGAGCACGATGGCGTACAGCGTGCGCTGTGGGCCGTAAAAACGGCCGTCTGCCGGGAATGTGCGGGTGATGTCGCTGGCGTAGCCATCGAGCTCACAGGCAGCGTCGATCAGCACGAGTTGATCCGGGGTGACCGGTGCGCTGTCGGCGCGGTAATGCAGGATGCACGCATTGGCCCCAGCGGCGACGATGCTGCCATAGGCCGGGGCTTGCGCGCCACCTGCGCGGAACGCGTGCAGCAGTTCGGCTTCAAGGTGGTATTCACGCAGTCCCCCCGACGGTGGCTGGCGGCATCCGCGACCGCTGGCCTGCATGGCCCGGCGGTGGCCAGCGGCTGAAATCGCTGCGGCACGCCGGATCACGGACAGCTCAAAGTCATCCTTGAACAGGCGCATCTCGTCCAGCAAGGCGCACAGGTCATACTGCGCGGCTGGCGCGCGATGCCCCGCCCGCGACTGGCCACGTACGGCGGCAAGCCACTGCTCGACCCGAGTCTCAAACCCGGTGTGCACAGCAAAAGGCCACCACACCCCGGCTCGGTCCGCCAGGAGCGGAGGCACCTCCGCATCAAGCTCGGCCACGGGTCGGGCAGCATCAAAACCGAAGACCTCGCGGGCCGCGTCCGGACCGAAGCGAATGCCGTCCCATATCTCGCGCTCGGGATCCTTGGCGCGGCAAAAGAGGGTGCTGTGGCTGCTGCCGTCGGGTTCGACAACCAGGACCAGGACGCTTTGTGGCTCACTGAAGCCGCTCAGGTAATAGAAATAGCTATCGTGCCGGTACGGATAGTCGCTGTCGCGGTTGCGCATGACTTCGGGCGCTGTGGGCACGATGGCGACACCACCGCCGGTTCGCGCCATTTGCGCGGCGAGGCGTCCGCGGCGTTGTGCGCAGCGAACGAGGAGGGTGGGGTCGGGATAATTCATGGATCTTTGCAATGCTTTCAATTGTCAGCTTAGTCCCAAGGATGTTGCCCTGACGGCAGGGTGGGATGCGTGGGCCAGGAGTTCGGCTTCCAGAGACTGGAGTTGTGACGGGGTCCCGATGTTGTGCCACACCCCGCTGTAGTATTCGCCGCTGACGCGCCCCGCATCCACCTCGGCGTACAGCCATGGAAACAGTTTCCATGGCTGGCGCACCGGTTGCATGGCAAACAAGGCGGGGTGGAACACGCCGATGTTTCCATAGTTGAAGAGGCGTTGACCGAGCCTGCGCACGCGATCGTCCGGGCCCAGCGCCATGTCGCCCCCGGGGTGGTGCGCCGGGTTGTCGGTGAGCACGAAGTGTGCCGTGGTGGCATGCGGGTCGGCCGCAATGCGCGCTGCAGCAGCCTGCAGGCGGGCATAGTCATAGTCGGTGTAGATGTCGCCGCTCACCACGATGAAAGGGGCATGATCGGGATCTGCCAGCAGCGGCAGGGCCGTCGCGATGGCTCCTCCGGTCTCGTAGGCGTTCTCAGGCTCCACGGAGTACTCGATGCGCACGCCCAAGGCGCTGCCGTCGCCAAGCGCAGCGGGAAGTTGTGCGCCAAGCCAGCCGGTGTTGACGACGAGCTCTGTGATCCCGGCATTGCGCAGCCGCTCGATTTGCCAAGCGATGAGGCTTTTGTGGGCGAGCAGCAGAAGCGGTTTGGGCTTCTGGTCCGAGAGCGGTCGCATGCGCGACCCGCGCCCAGCCGCGAGAATGAGGGCGCGCATCAAAAGGTGTAAGCGGTCTGCGCGGCGAGACCCTGGACGCGGTCGAAAAGGCGCAGCAGGGGTGCGAACTCGCGGTAGCGTGCGGCCACCGCCCGGGCATAGCTCAAAACGGTCGGCAGCTCGGCCAGATAGTTCGCCTTGCCGTCGCGGTAGAACAGACGCGCGAAGATGCCGAGCACTTTGAGGTGGCGCTGCAGCCCCATCCATTCAAAGTCGCGATAAAAGAGCGAGAAGTCGGTGTCCACCGGCAGGCCCGTCTTACGGGCCTGCTCCCACCAGCGGATGGCCCAGTCGAGTTGCTGCTCTTCGGGCCAACTGATGTAGGCGTCGCGCAACAGCGAGGCCAGGTCGTAGGTGATGGGGCCACGCACGGCGTCCTGGAAGTCGAGCACGCCCGGGTTTCCGGGCTCCTGCCCGGCTTCAAGCGCCATCAGATTGCGACTGTGGTAGTCGCGGTGCACGAGCACGCATGGCTGGGCCAGATTGTTAGCGAGAAGCGTTCCGAACACGCCTTGCAGTGCGTTGCGCTCGGCCAGCGAGAGCTCCGCGCCCATGTGTCGTGCCAAATACCACTGCGGGAACAGCTCAAGCTCGGCGCGCAGCCGGCTTGCGTCATAGAGGGGGAGGTCGGGTGCGTCAATGCCCTGGAGGCGCACGAGCGCGCTCAGCGCATCCCGCATCAGCTCTTGGCACTGCGGCAGGTCGCCTTCGGCACGAGCGGCCTGCAGGGCCTTGAGATATGTCGTGGAGCCGAAGTCCGTCAGCAGCACCAGACCCAGCTCGACGTTGCTCGCCAGGACCTCAGGTGCACAAAGCCCGCCAGCCCTCAGCAGTGCGGCGACCCGCAGGAACGGCTGAATGTCCTCGCGCCCCGGAGGCGCGTCCATGACGATGAGCGTGCGCGCCCGGGGCTTTTGCAAGTGCACGCGGAAATAACGGCGGAAGCTGGCATCGCTTGACGCTGGTTGCAAGCTCGCGGCATCGGCATGCAGCCCCGCGGGTGCCGTGGCGAGCCAGGCGTAAATGGCCTGGATGCGAGCGTCGGAAGCATCGCCCGTATGCGGCGACTTGAAGCCGGCTTGGGACTCAAGGGGTGGCGCGGCTTGGGTTCGATGAGTTGGTGCGGGTGGGAAGTCGGCCATGGAAGCGTGAAGGATTGCGGGCGTGTGCCCAGCCGTTGGGGTGGGCTTCCTATAATCGCGAAGAATTTTAGGCTGCGGCTACATGCTTGGGCCCTGCAGCCGGCCGTGATGATTCGGGCAGTCGCGCGCCGCGGGCTGCGGATTTGTTGTGAGCCCTGCAGCATCTGCGTTACGCCGCATTTTCCCACTATCGGCTTGCCCACGCCGTTTCTATTGCATTCCCAGTGCCCATCGTTTCGTCGATCCCGACCCGCTTGCTGTGCCGCACGCGGCTGCGACCGCGGCTGATCGTGGTGGCGTTGAGCATGGCGCTGACGGAGATGGCGTCGGCCCAGGCGCAGCAGGGCAATGCCGCCCCGGTTGAGCACCTTCAACTGGTGCCGAGCCCAAGTCTGGCTGAGCGCCTCTCGCCCGCAGCTCAGCTGCGCGAGCCCGTTTTTATCTGGGCTGATGAACTTACGGGGCAGACCGATATCGAAGTACGTGCTCGCGGCAAGGTGGAGTTGCGCAAGCACAGTGTGATCCTCAAGGCTGACCGCCTGCGCGACGACCTGGTGCAGGACACCGTGGACGCGCAGGGCAACGTTCGCCTCATCCGTGACGGCAACGTATTCAATGGGCCGAGCTTGCGGTTCAACCTCGATACCTACGCTGGACAGATGCCGGATGCGCACTATTACTTCAATCGCACCCAGGGTCATGGCCAAGCCGACGTGGTGACATTCCTGAGTCGCAACGTGGTCAGTGCCGAGAATGCAACATACACCACGTGTACCGCAAGCCCCGTTGACTGGTTCGTTCAGGCCACGCATCTCAACTTGGACCTTGGCGACAACACCGGCGTGGCACGAGACGGGCGCGTGGTGTTCAAGGGCGCCACGATATTGCCGCTTCCCTATGCCAGTTTCCCGCTCACCGACGCGCGCAAATCAGGGTTTCTGCCGCCAACAATTGGCATCGATAGCCAAAACGGATTGGACTACGCGCAACCTTATTACTGGAACATTGCCCCCAACTATGACGCGACCCTCACGCCGCACCTGCTGCTGCGCCGCGGTTTCATGGGAAGTGCTGAAGTGCGTTGGCTGCAGCCGAACTTTGGCGGCACCAGCTACCTCGATTACATGCCTTCGGATAGCCACACCGGTGGAGCCCAGCGCTGGGCGGCAGTCTTTCAGCAAGGTGGGACGCTCGCGCCCAGCGTGAGCTACGGCCTGAATCTGCAGCGCGTGTCCGACAACAACTGGTGGCGGGACTTTGGTGGCGTGGATCCCGTCATTGCTGCAAACCGCACCCTTCCACAGCAAGGCCAGATTACGTGGAGCCAGGCCAACGGATCGTTGCAAGCAAGCTTCAACAGCTGGCAGACTTTGCAAAGCACGTCGTCTCCAATCGGCGTGCCCTACAACGTTCAGCCGCGCCTGTACGGGACTTGGCACAGCCCAAATTACACAGGCCTGCAGTGGAACATTGACACTGAAGCGGCGCGATTCACCAACTCCACAACGGGCTTGCTCTCGGGCGACAGGCTCTACATCAACCCGAGTGTGTCACGGCCCTTCATTGCCCCAGAGGGCTTCGTCACGCCGAAGCTTTCATTCAACAGCACCTACTACAACACGGATGCGCCCATGGCCAATGGCGTGAGCTCGACCGTGCGTAACGTGCCCACGTTCAGTCTGGATTCGGGGTTGGTCTTCGAGCGCAACACGCACCTACTCGGGCGCAGTCTCGTGCAGACCCTCGAGCCACGCCTGTATTACGTCTATACGCCCTATCGCAATCAACAGGATCTTCCCAATTTTGACAGTGCGCCTCTCGGCTTGAACCTGTCCACGATCTACACGGACAATGTGTTTTCAGGCAGCGACCGCATTGCCGATGCGAACAACCTGACCGGTGGCGTCAGCACCCGATTCCTCGATCCGAAAACCGGGATGGAGTACGCACGCCTGACATTGGCGCAGCGGGTTTTACTGCGGGAGCAACGGGTGACGTTGACAGGCAGCCCAGTGCCGGCCGGCCTTAACGACACCTATGCATTGCTGAGCCTTGCAATTTCGCCAACCTGGAGTGCCACGTCAGGCGTGGATTACAACTTGCGGGGCCGGCAGCTGGTGCAGGGCGCGTTCAGCGCGGAGTGGCACCCGCGTCCGTTCGAGACCCTGAATCTTGCCTACCAGATCCAAAGCGCAACGGCTACGCAGATTCCGCTCAAATACGTCAACACCGCGTGGCAGTGGCATTTGGCCAGCCGCTGGTACTCCGTGGGCCAGGTCAACTACAGCATTCGTGACAAGCGCTTTAACGACGGCCTCATCGGTTTCGAGTACGACGGAGGGTGCTGGGTTGGGCGTATCGTGGTGCAGCGCAGTTCTCTGACCACGGCCACGGCGGCCACGCGACTGCTGTTCCAGCTCGAGCTCTCGGGTTTCTCGCGCCTGGGCAATAACCCGATTTCAGCCCTGCAGCAAAATATCCCCGGTTATCAACTGCTGAACCAACCCACGGCTCCACCCAGCCGTTATGCAAACTATGAGTAAACGCATTCTGTGCGGTGCCGTTCTCGCCGCCGCGACGCTGAGCAGCGGTGCCGCCTGGGCCCAGGGCTTGGGACTGACGACGGGGCCCGGGCCAGCCGTGCAGGGCTCCCCGACGCTTCTGCGCACCCCAAATCTGCCCGCGACGCCCGCGGCGGCGTTGCCGCAACCAACCGCGCCGGATACCGACGGTATCGCCGCAGTCGTTGGTAACCAAGTCATCACTGAGTATGACTTGAACCTGCGCATGCGCGCGGCCGAGCAGCAGATTGCGCAGCAGGGTGCGCGCATGCCGCCACGAGCGCAATTGCGCGCCGATCTGCTGAATCAACTCATCGACCAGCTCGCGCTTGCGCAGTTCGCAACGGAAAGCGGCATTACCGTCTCACCCGACACGGTTGACCGGGCCATTGCCCAAGTAGCGGCCGGCTACAAACTCACGCCGCAGCAGTTTCGCGCACAGGTCCAGGCCGAGGGCCTGGGCTGGGACGATTACAAGGAGCAAGTCAAGCGTGAGGTCCTGATCGGGCGACTGCGAGAGCGTGAGGTGACCGCGCACATCACGATCAGCGACCAGGACGTGGATGAATACCTCGCCAACCGTGGCAAGCAGAGCTTGGGGGCGCAGACACAGGTCGAGCTCGCGCAGATCTTTATTCCCCTGCCAGACAAGCCCAGTGCCGGGCAGGTCCAAGAAGCCAAAGCCCGCATCGACGCCGCACTGGCCAAGCTGCGCCAGGGCCGCAACTTTGCGCAGATCGCCGCGGAATATTCTCAGGGTCCCGAGGCCAAGGACGGCGGCAATCTCGGCGTGCGCACGGTCGGGCAGTGGCCTAGTCTGTTCATGAATGCGATCGAGGGCCTGCAGCCAGGGCAGATTACCGGTGTGATCCGCAGTCCAGCGGGGTTCCACATTCTTCAGTTGGTCGCGGAACAGGGCGCACAGAGCCCTAAAACGAGTGCCATGCAGGCCCATGTGCGGGAGATCGTGCTCGACACCGACGGCAGCAAGTCCCGCAATGCGGCCACGAAGGAGCTCTCCAGCATTCGCGATGCTGTCGATGCTGGCAAGGTGCAATTCACTGAAAAAGCGCGTGAGCTTTCGCAAAACCTGGCGACATCGAAAAACGGCGGCGACCTCGGCTGGGTGCTGCCGGGCCAGTTGGCTCCGGCACTGGACGCTGCGCTGAACCGGCTCAACCCGGGACAAGTGTCTGAGCCCATCGCGTTGCCCGGTCAGATTGTGCTGCTGCAACTCGTGGATCGACGCGAGCATCCCCTTGGGAAGGATCAGGAGCGCGCAGTGGCGCGCAACATTCTGCTGCAGCAAAAAGAAGCGAAAGACTTTAACAACTTGGTCAGGGACGTGCGCGCTCGCACGTATGTGCGCATTCCCGGCTCGGACTCGTGATGGGCGCGCAGCCCCTTTGAAGCGCTCGCCCATGTCGCCCTCTTCGCGCCGTCCAAGTGACGGTCCGACCCGAATTTCGGGCCATACGGCACGCAAGCGCTTTGGCCAGCATTTTCTGACCGATGCTGGGGTGATCGACGCGATCGTGGCCGCGCTGAATCCCCGCCCTGGGCAAGAGCTCGTGGAAATCGGCCCGGGCCTGGGTGCCCTGACGTGGCCGGTGCTTGATCGCGCACAGCGCCTGACGGTGGTTGAACTGGACCGCGATCTGGCGGCGCGCTGGCGCGCGCGCGAGGCGGAGCGGGTGCGGGTGATTGAGTCGGATGCACTGGCGCTGGACTTCGCCACGCTGGGCGCGCGATTGCGCGTGTTTGGTAACTTGCCCTACAACATCTCCAGCCCGCTGCTGTTCCATCTGTTGAGTGCGGCTGAACAGGTGCTTGATCAGCACTTCATGCTCCAACAGGAGGTCGTGGAGCGCATGGTGGCGCAGCCTGCATGTGCCGACTACGGTCGCATGTCAGTGATGCTGCAATGGCGCTACCGCATGTGGGATATCTTGCACGTTGGTCCGCAGGCCTTTTCACCGCCACCTAGGGTCAACTCGGCCGTGGTACGCATGCTGCCCCGCGCAGCAGGTGAACTGCACGGTCTCGCCCCTGAGCGGCTACAGGAAGTGACGGGCGCAGCTTTTGCCCAGCGTCGCAAGCTGATGCGCCACAGCTTGGAGCCTTGGCTGGCTGCGCGTGGTTACAGTGGTCGTTTTGATATGCACCGTCGTGCCGAGGAGGTCGGCGTAGACGAGTACGTGCATCTGGCTCTGGAACTCGCGGCGATTGAGTCGCGGGCCGTATGAGCCACGCGCTTGGCTTCTCGTTCGTCCCGCTATGCCGCTTCCGCGAACCACGCTCCAAACCAAGGCGCGGGTCGCGCACACGCGGCCTTGCTTCGCACTCGATAACCCGGTTCAACTTCGCCCCGCGATGCCCCCCGGGTGGGCATGCGGGTCACAGAAAAGAGTAGAAAACCCGGAATTCCACGCCCTTCTCGTACCAGAAATCGGCCGCATCGCGGAACACATCAAGCAGGGTTTCCCGAGCCTCTTTGTCGAAGCGCTGGGTCACGGGGAGTTGCTCCAGCACGATGACGAACCCGGGTTGGGGCCCGGCGCCCGCGATCATATCCGTGAGGCAGTCGCGCAGGGCGTCGAAATTTTTGCCAAAATGCTTTGGAAACAGGAATGACCGGGCAACGGTCTCAAGGACCTCTTGCTTCGTCGTGCCTTCGGCCAGATTGGCGTAGAGAAAATGCTGGCCAAGATCCTGGGCGGCGGACATGAGGGCAGGCACGCGATAAGCGCGAATCGACTGCACGATGTTCGGTCGCAGGGCTTTGAGATTGACTCCGCCCTCGGCCTCACTGAGCGATGGGTTGGAAACTTGCGTAGTGATCATGGGTGTAGTAACAAAGGTCAGGGGTGCGCTTGGGTCCCCCGCAGATAATCCGTCGTGCACCCCGATCGCGGCTTCTCGGAGTTTGCACGGTGTATTCGTGGTAATAACCGCGCCGCCGCTGCGGTAATAGTTTCTCGTAATTGCCAAAGACGATGCCATCTTTGGCATATGGAAATGGGCCGCCCTGCCGAATGAGCACCAAGGTGTGTTGGGCTTCGCGGGGAAGCTGCCGAACCGAGATCGCCTTCGGCGCATTGACCGGTCTGACGGAGTGCTCGCGTGCCTGAGCCAGGTTCCATCCAAGGACTGACGGGCCCGCGAAGGTACACACTGACACCACCGCCAGGATCGCACCAAGGGTCCAATGCCGGGTGGAGTGCGATCTCGATTGGATAAATCGATTGATACGGGCGGTTAGCCTGAGCACGGAATTCAATTTTGGCGACTCTGCTGATCCCAATGAAAAATTCGTCAAAGGGGCGAATGAGGCAAAAGACGTTCAGCGCAGCCGGCCTGTCGCGCGAGATACGACATCCCAATTACACAGGCTAGGCCCACTTCCAGCCCGAGCAATGCTCGCCAAGCCCCGTACTACGCGTTTTTTCGATTGACAACGCTGGACGCCAAAGTCGAATCGTATTGGAATTGACCACTGAAAGCAAGAAATGCGCCTATTTTTTGTGCAACAAGGCGCTCCTGCCCCATGCATCAATGGGGCGCCGCCGGTGCATATCGTGCACAACGTGCATGGAAGCCTGCCATGTCCTGATCGTTCGAAGGACTGGGCCGGCCACCCGGCCCCCATCTCGTGGAGTGCCGGAGATCAGGAGTGCCGGAGTGTGGGCGGGGCGCCCTCGCCGGGCGCGTTGGCTCGTGGTTGGTGTGCGGGCCTGCCGCCGTATTCAACGTGCAGTATTCGCCTCCATCACGGTGAGAGCCGTCACATTGACAATGCGTCGCACCGTGCTCGCGGCGGTAAGGATATTGGCTGGCTTGGCCACGCCCAAAAGGACCGGACCGATCACCACATTATTCGCAGCTGCTGTTTTGAGCAGGTTGTAAGCAATATTGGCGGCATCCAGGTTTGGAAAGACCAGAAGATTGGCTTCGCCCGCCAGCGTGGTCTGGGGAAGCATGTTCAAGCGCAGGGCTGGATCAAACGCGCAGTCGCCATGCATTTCCCCGTCCACCTCAAGGCCGGGGTCGCGCTCATGCAACAGTTCGAGCGCTTCGCGCATTTTTAGCGCACTAGGTGCGTTGCTCGAGCCGAAATTCGAGTGCGACAGCAGCGCCACTTTGGGGGTAATGCCGACCCGCCGCATTTCCTCGGCCGCCATCAGCGTGATCTCCGCCACCTCATCCGCACACGGATCCACGTTGATATGGGTGTCCACCAGCATCACCTGACGCCCTGGAAGAATCAGTCCACTCATCGCCGCGTACACCTTGGCGCCGGGACTCTTGCCGATGACCTGGTCGATGTAATGCAGGTGCAGGTGGGTGTTCCCCCAAGTTCCACAAATGAGGCCATCGGCTTCACCCTTGTGGACCATCATGCTGGAGATCAGGGTGAGGCGACGGCGCATCTCGATTTTGGCAAAGGGCGGCGTGATGCCTTTGCGACCGGCGATTTGCTGGTAGGTCTGCCAGAACTCGCGGTAGCGATCGTCGTGGTCGGTGTTGACCACTTCGTAGTCCTGACCTTCGTGCAGTCGCAGCCCGAAACGCTCGATGCGCTGCGCGATAACTGCCGGGCGGCCAACGAGAATTGGACGCGCGAGCTGCTCGTCCACGACCGTCCGCACGGCGCGCAGCACACGCTCTTCCTCGCCTTCGGCGTAGACGATGCGTTTCTTCTTGGCGTGCCGTGCGATGGAAAAAATGGGGCGCATGACCACACCGGACTGATAGACGAACTGCTGCAATTGCTCCCGGTAGGCATCCAGGTCGGGAATCGGGCGCGCCGCAACACCGCTGTCGGCTGCCGCCTGTGCCACGGCGGGGGCGATGTGAAGGATCAGGCGCGGGTCAAAGGGTTTGGGGATTAGGTAGTTCGCCCCGAACCCAATTTCCTGTCCGCCGTAGGCAGCGGCGACCACATCGCTTTGCTCCATCTGAGCGAGCTCGGCGATCGCGCGCACAGCGGCGACTTCCATCTCAGTGGTGATGGTGGTGGCGCCGCAATCCAATGCCCCGCGGAAGATGTAGGGGAAGCAAAGGACGTTGTTGACCTGGTTCGGGTAATCCGAGCGACCGGTGGCGATAACGGCGTCGTCGCGAACCGATCTGACCTCCTCGGGCAGGATTTCCGGCGTAGGGTTGGCCAGAGCCAGAATCAGGGGTTTGGCCGCCATGCGCGCCACCATCTCCGGCTTGAGAACCCCGCCCGCTGACAGCCCAAGGAAGATATCGGCATCGTTGATGATCTCGCCGAGGCTGCGCGCCGAGGTGTCCTGTGCGTAACGGGCCTTGTCCGGGTCCATCAGCTCGGTACGGCCCGTCCAGACCACACCTGCGAGATCGCTCACCCAGATGTGCTCGCGCGGCAGACCCAGATGCTCCAGCAGGCGCAGGCAGGCCAATGCCGCCGCGCCAGCACCGGAGCACACGAATTTCACGTTTTCGATGCGCTTGCCCAGAACTTGCAGGCCATTGAGCACCGCCGCACCCACGATGATGGCCGTGCCGTGCTGGTCATCGTGAAACACGGGGATGTGCATGCGCTTGCGCAACTCCCGTTCCACCTGAAAGCATTCCGGAGCCTTGATGTCTTCCAGATTGATGCCGCCGAAGGTGGGCTCCAGCGCCGCGATGATCTCGATCAGGCGCTCGGGATCCTTCTCGTTGACCTCAATATCGAACACATCAATGTTGGCGAACTTCTTGAACAGGACCGCCTTGCCTTCCATCACGGGTTTGGCCGCAAGGGGGCCAATGTCGCCGAGACCCAGTACCGCCGTGCCATTGGTGATCACGCCCACCAGATTGCTGCGCGCAGTGAAGCGCGCCGCGCAGTTGGGGTCGCTTACGATGTCCTCGCAGGCGGCGGCCACGCCCGGCGAGTATGCCAGCGCCAAGTCGCGCTGGTTTGACAGTTGCTTGGTCGGCGTGACGCTTATCTTCCCAGGATGCGGGAATTCGTGATACTCCAAAGCCGCGCGGCGAAGTTCGGCCTTGGCGTCAGGGGTGGGCATGTGTGGCCTCCAAAAACCGGATGAATTTTTGACGAATGACAAACGATTCTAGGCCGGTGCGGACGGGCCATCGACGTCTTCCACCGCCAGGCGTCCCAACGCATTGCCGTCGCAAAGCCGCCGTGCCCACGTGCTGCCGCCCAGCGACAATAGAAAGATGAGCACAGACCTCGGTGAATTCGATCTCATTGCGCGCTACTTCACGCGTCCTGCTGCGCGCGCGGTTCTTGGCGTGGGGGATGATTGCGCACTGCTTGACGTCCCACAGGGGCAGCAGCTTGCCGTGTCGACCGACATGTTGGTCGAAGGGCGCCATTTCATACCGGGTGCGAACCCGAAGGATCTTGGTCATAAGGCGTTGGCGGTGAACCTTTCGGACTTGGCTGCTATGGGCGCCGAGCCTTTGGCGTTCACGCTGGCCTTGGCCCTGCCCAAGGCCGAGGCCGCCTGGCTTGAGGCGTTTAGCGCGGGGTTACTGGCGTTGGCCGATGCGCACGGCATCGAGCTCGTTGGAGGCGACACGACCAAAGGTCCACTGAATCTGTGCATCACGGTGATGGGGTTGGCGCCACCGCGTTGCGCCTTGCGGCGCGATGCAGCGCGTGAGGGGGATTCGGTCTGGGTTTCGGGGACGCCTGGCGATGCGCGGTTGGTCCTGGGTGGCATTCGGGGGGAGTGGCGATTGGCGGCTGATGATCTCGACGTGCTGCGCGAGCGGTTGGATCGGCCGTTGCCACGCGTCGCCCTGGGGCTCGCGCTGCGCGGGGTCGCGCGTGCAGCGATCGACATTTCAGACGGATTGCTGGGCGACCTTGCGCATGTGCTTCACGCAAGCCGCGTGGGTGCGTCGATCGCCGTGGATGATGTTCCCGCAAGCGCCGTCATGCGTACGCAGCCTGTGGAGCGTCGGCGGATATGCCAACTCGCCGGTGGAGACGATTACGAATTGCTGTTTACCGCGCCAGCAGAGCGCCACGAAGCCGTGCTGGCGGCGGCCAATGCGGCGCATACCCCTGTGGCACGCATCGGTCAGATCACCGCGGCGCCTGGTCTGGTCCTGCGCGATGCGCAGGGCCAAGCGGTCGCCGCACATTACGCTGCATTCGACCATTTCCGCACTCCATGAATACCGTAAGGCCTCACGCGACCCTGAGCCGTTGCGACTGGCGCTTTGCGCTGCGCGACCCCCTGAATCTCATCGCTCTGGGTTTCGGCTCAGGACTCTCGCCTGTCGCGCCAGGTACAGCAGGAAGTTTGCTCGGCTGGGCAACCTATCTGGTTCTTGTGCGACTGTTACCCAGCCAGGCCTGGGGGTTGGTGCTGTTGGCCAGCTTTGTCCTTGGCGTGTGGGTGTGCGGGCGTGCGGCCCGAGCCCTGCAGACCGATGACCCCTCGCCTGTGGTGTGGGACGAGATTGTCGCGATCTGGCTGGTGCTTTGGATGCTGCAGCCTGCGCCCCACACGCCCGCAGCGTGGTGGATGCAGGTTTTGGGGTTCGTCCTGTTCCGTCTCTTCGACGCCGTCAAGCGCGGTCCCGTGGGTTGGGCCGATCGGCATGTGAAGGGGGGCCTGGGCATCATGGTTGACGATCTGATTGCCGCCCTGCTGACCCTGGTCGTTGTGCTCGGCGCTTTGCGGGTGCTGACATGAGCGTGGCAGACATTGCGGGCGAACCAACCTGGCAGGAGCTGGTCCGTAGCGCCGTGGCGCTGCGAGACGACCTACTCGGACGCCACTGGATGCTCGGCTGCGCCGAGTCCTGTACCGGCGGTCTGGTGGCAGCCGCAATCACCAGCGTTGCAGGCTCCAGTGAGTGGTTTGAGCGCGGTTTCGTGACCTACAGCAACCGCGCAAAGACTGAGTTGCTGGGTGTGCCTGAAGCTCTGCTTGCGACTCACGGGGCGGTCAGCCGGGAGGTGGCGCTGGCGATGGCGCAAGGCGTCATTGCCCGTGCCCCCGTGCAGGCGGCGCTGGCCGTGACGGGTATCGCCGGCCCGGGTGGAGGCTCACTGGATAAACCGATTGGCTTGGTATGGTTTGGCTGGGCTTGGCGCGAGGGGCAGGGGGTGCACAGTGAAACCCAATCCGTGGTCTGGCCTGGCGATCGGCAAGCCGTGCGCATGGCTTCGGCCCATCATGCACTCGCTGTTCTGCAGTTGCGGCTGAAAAACCCGACGGGTTCGCCGTGAGGATCGTGCTGCTTAGGTCTTGACCGGCAGCGCCTTGGCACGGGCACCACACCTCCGGGCCATTGCTCCACGCGCGTCAGCTTGAGAAGCGAAGGAGCCAGTGCAGGTCTGCCGGAGGGCGTGCACGCCAAGGTGCGGATTGTTCTGCAGCTCAAGGCGCGGCGACCCCCTGAGGCTTCGTTCATGCGGTAGGCGGAACCGTATCCTTGAAAGAGGCGCGTTGCATGAGTTTGTCGTACAGCTTGGCCAGGTTGGGGTGCTCCCGTTTCCAGGCGATATCTGGGTAGCGAAACTCGACATACCCAAGAGCTGAGGCCACCGCAATGTCGGCCAGCGTGAGGTGGTTTCCGCACAACCAGGGTGCGTCGCCCAAGCCAGCCGATGCGGCCTTGATGGCGGCTTGTACCTTGCCCAGTTGACGGTCAATCCAAGCGTGGCTGCGCTGAGCCTCGGTGCGTCCCAGCCAAGTTTGCTCCAGGCGTGCAGCCGCCGTCGCGTCCATCATGCCGTCAGCAAGCGCTTCCCAGGTTCGCACCTCGGCACGCTCACGCCCGGTGCCGGGGATCAGCTTGCCCACGGGGGTCAAGGTGTCGAGGTACTCCACGATGACGCCCGAGTCATAAATGACGCTGCCATCTTCCATGACCAGGCAGGGAACTTTGCCGAGTGGGTTGATGTTCTGGATTTGCGAATCGGACGCCCACACATTGTCCTCGACAAATTTGTATTCGATCTTTTTTTCCGCCAATACGACGCGAACCTTGCGCACATAAGGGCTGGTGTAGGAGCCGATGAGTTTTATGACCATAGAAAGGAGGCAATTTCGCGCTGAGTATAAGTCGAGCTTCTGTTGCAAGCCACGGACCGTCTGCCGCAGCCGGGTTAGTGCGGGGTCACTTTTGTCCTTTCTACAATGCAGCCATGCAAACCGAATCCATCTCTTCCACACCGCAGAGCCACTCCATGCTTTCAGCACTGTCGCCGCTCGACGGGCGTTACGCCACTAAAGTTGACGCCTTGCGCCAGCACCTGTCCGAGTCCGCGCTGATGCGCTGCCGAGTCGAGGTGGAAATCGAATGGCTGATCGCGTTGTCGCAGGCGGGCTTGCCGGAGCTGGCGCCGATTGCCAACGCCGTCCAGGGCGAGCTGCGCGCGGTCGCGACAGGCTTCACCGACGTTGATGCGCAGGCTATCAAAGCTATCGAGCGCGTGACCAACCACGACGTCAAGGCCGTGGAATATTGGATCAAGGAGCGCCTCAATGGTTGGCCCGAGCTCGCGCGTTCGAGTGAATTTGTGCACTTTGCGTGTACGTCGGAAGACATCAACAACACCGCACACGGATTGATGCTCAGCGGCGCGCGCGAACAGGTTGTGCTGCCCGCCCTGCGTGCGATTCTCGCGCGCCTGAAATCGCTGGCGCACGATCTGGCCGACGCGTCCATGCTGTCGCGCACGCACGGGCAGAATGCCAGCCCAACGACGTTGGGCAAGGAAATGGCCAACGTTGCCGCACGGCTGGAACGCGCCATCGCGCAAATCGTGGCGGTGGAGCTTACGGCAAAGATGAACGGTGCCGTTGGCAACTACAACGCACATCTGGCGGCTTATCCCGATGTCGATTGGGAGGCGATTGCGCGCCGTGTCGTGGAGCAGCACCTGCACCTTCGTTTCAACCCCTACACCATTCAGATCGAGCCCCACGACGCGATGGCTGAACTCTTCGATGCAGTTGCCCGCGCCAATACGGTACTGCTGGACCTGAACCGCGACATTTGGGGCTACATTTCGTGGGGCTATTTCAAGCAACGCACCAAGGCCGGTGAGATTGGCTCATCGACCATGCCGCACAAGGTCAACCCCATCGATTTCGAGAATTCCGAGGGTAACCTTGGCTTGGCCAACGCCCTTCTGCGCCATCTGAGCGACAAGCTTCCCCTGTCGCGTTTCCAGCGTGACCTTACCGACTCCACCGTGCTACGCAATATGGGCGTTGCGCTCGGTTACGGCCTGCTGGCCTATGACAGTTTGCAACGCGGGCTGGACAAGCTCGAGCCAAACCCGCAGCGTTTGACCGAGGACCTCGAAGCCGCTTGGGAAGTACTAGCCGAGCCTGTGCAGACCGTGATGCGCCGGTACGGACTGCCTAACCCGTATGAACAGTTGAAGGATCTGACCCGGGGCAAGCCAATCACGCGCCAAGTGCTGCGAGAATTCATCGCGGGATTGCCTCTTCCCGAGGCCGACAAAGCACGGCTGCTGGATCTCACGCCCGCCAGCTATACCGGCAAGGCGGCTGAGTTGGCGCGACGCATCTGAGACTTGGCGCGCAATGTTGAAGCTTCTTGCGAAATGGCTTTTGTCAGCGACAGCCTTGATGGCGCTGACATACCTCTACAGTGGCGTGCAGGTGGCCGGGTTCGCTGCTGCAATGTGGGCGGCACTGATCATCGGCTTGCTTAATGCCTTGGTGCGTCCCGTTCTATTTATTCTCACCTTGCCGATCACGGTGCTCACGCTCGGCTTCTTCTTCTTCATTATCAATGCCATGATGTTCTATGCCGCATCAGGCCTGAGCGATGGCTTCCACGTGCGCGATTTCGGCGCGGCCATCATCGGTTCGCTGCTGTATAGCGCCGCGGGGCTGATCATCGACAGCGCGCTTGAGGGCGCGTTCCCGAGGCGTCGCTGATTCCCTGATCGGGCGCGCGTCAAAGACCGGGATTTGGATATTTCCCAGTGCGCATGCTCTGCGCAATGTGCTCGAGCTGCAGGACGCGTTCCTCGGTGGGCGGATGGGTGGAGAACAGCTTCCCGATGCCGCCAGCGTGCAGAGGGTTGAGGATCATCATCTGAGCGGTGGCCGGATGCTCCTCGGCAGTGGGGAAGGTAACGCCGCGAGCCACAGCCTCGATCTTGCGCAGCGCTGAGGCAAGGGCTTCGGGGTCGCCCGAGATTTCGGCGCCGCCGCGGTCTGCCTCAAATTCGCGGGCACGCGAGATCGCCATCTGAATCAGACTAGCCGCCAGCGGCGCCAGAAGCGCCAAGGCAATACCCGCGACAGGGCTAACCGGGCGCCCGTTTTCGTCACGCCCGCCGAAGAACATGGCGAAATTGGCGAGCGCTGAAATCGCGCCTGCCATGGTGGCGCTGATCGTTGAGATGAGGATGTCGCGGTGCTTGACGTGTGTGAGTTCATGGGCCATCACGGCACGCAACTCGCGCTCGGACAATACGCGCATGATGCCGGTCGTGGCAGCTACGGCGGCATGTTCGGGGTTGCGCCCGGTCGCGAACGCATTCGGAGCGTCCTCTTGGATGACGTACACCCGCGGCATCGGCAGTCCAGCACGCTGGGCGAGTTCCTGCATCATGCGGTAGAACTGAGGTGCGCTGTTCGCGTCCACCTCCTGCGCGTTGTACATGCGCAGCACGATCTTGTCCGAGAACCAGTAACTGAAAAAATTCATCGCCAGCGCGAACATCAGGGCAAGCATCATGCCTTGCCTGCCACCAATGAACGAGCCGATCACCATGAACAGGGCAGTAATCGCCGCCATCAACACAGCGGTCTTCAGCAGATTAAACACACCGGCCTCCTGTTTACGTCTCGAAACAAGTAGTAGATTGTGCCAGTTTCGAAAGTTCAAACACGTCGCGTTGCGATAGCGTTAGCAAACCTGCGCGGCAGGCGCACCGGAAGCGAAGCGCTGACCCGGTGACAGGGGGTGGCTGAGCAAAAAGGGGCCGATGTCCAGCGGTTTTCCCCCTGGCCTTTGCAGTCGAGTCAACAGCAAAGTGCCCTCACCGCAGGCCACTTCAACCCCATCGGGGCTGACAGCCACGATGGTTCCCGCGTCGTGCGTTGCCTGCGCGGCGCCGCGTATTCGTGCAGCGAGAATTTTCAGCGTTGACGGACCCAGCCGGGACTGCGTGCCTGGCGCCGGCTGAAAAGCACGAATGCGGCGTTCGAGCTCGGTTGCCGGTCGTGTCCAGTCAAGCCAGGATTCGGCTTTGTCGATTTTCGCGGCATACGTGATGTCCTCCGCGGCCTGCGAGGTGGGCTCGGCGATGTCAGCCTGCAGGTCTGCAAGGGTTTGCAGCAGCAACTTGCTACCCAGCACAGCCAGCTTGTCATGCAGGCTCGCAGTGGTTTCGGTCGCCGCGATGGGTAACTCCTGCATGCGGTAAACCGGTCCGGTATCCAGCCCGACATCCATGCGCATGATGCTGACGCCGGTGGTTGTGTCGCCCGATTCGATCGCGCGGTGGATGGGTGCCGCACCGCGCCAGCGTGGCAGCAGAGAAGCGTGGATGTTGACGCACCCCAGACGCGGCAGGTCCAGCACCCACTGCGGAAGGATGAGGCCGTAGGCGGCCACCACCAGCACGTCGGGCGCTGCTTGTTCCAAGGCGGTGCGCGCGCTGGCCGCGTCCTCGGACCAGCGCCCGTCCAGGCGCAGCCCGCGCGGCTGGACAACGGGCAACCCATGATGCAGGGCAAGCTGCTTGACGCTGCTGGGCTGAAGATGCAGGCCGCGACCAGCCGGGCGGTCTGGCTGGGTCAGTACCAGTGGCACATCGACCCCTGCGGCCAGCAGCGCCTGCAGCGCAACGGCAGCGAAGGCCGGGGTGCCGGCGAACGCGACGCGCATTGACAACGTCGGCGTCGATGTAGGCAGGGAGGAATGCAAGCCGGAGCCTTGCAAAGTATCGAGCCCGCTCAGGCGGCTTCGCGTTGGCGCTTGAGCATGCGTGACTTGATGCGGTTGCGCTTGAGCGACGAGAGATAGTCGACGAAGACCTTCCCGGCAAGGTGATCCATCTCGTGCTGAATGCACACGGCGAGCAATCCGTCAGCTTCCAGCTCAAACATTTCGCCTTGGGCGTTGAGCGCGCGCACGCGGATGCGGTCAGGACGCGTGACCTTGTCGTAGATGCCGGGCAAGGACAAGCAGCCCTCTTCCCATTCCTTTCGCTCAGTGCTGCGCTCGACGAGTTCCGGGTTGATCAGCACGAGCGGCTGATTGCGCTCGTCAGAGACATCAGCCACGATGATGCACTCGTGGACGTCGGCTTGGGTGGCCGCCAGGCCGACACCTTTCGCTGCATACATGGTTTCGAACAGATCCGCCAACAGCGCGCGCACACGATCGTCGACCTTCGAGACGGGCTTGGCTACCTTATAAAGGCGCGGGTCAGGATATTGAAGAATGGCAAGTTGGGGCATTGGGGACTCCGTGCGTCGCTAGGCCCCGTAATTGGCGTTTCGGGAGCAATGCGCAGCATTCATGCAACTGGATCGGCGGACAAACAGCATTTTTCATTGCGGCAACACGACCTTGTGGAGACAATGTAACAAGGCTTTGAAGTTCTGTGCAATGCAAGGTCCTTCATCGCGATTCAGGAGCTTCTGCTCTGAAGCCGCAGTTTGCCGACCATATCGTTTGCGATTACCGATATTTTCTTCTTGGGGGCGGATTCATGCAATGCAAGCTCATCAACCACCTTGCCGCAGCAGGTCTTCTGCTGTGGGCGGGGGCGGCGCTGGCGCAGACTGGGGTCGTGCAGCCGGCTGCTTCTGCACCTTCCATCAAGGGGTTGCCGAACTATCCCGTGGCGCCGCAGCAGCGCGCACAGGCTGAGTTGGCTGCGCAGCAGGGTGTGCCGATCTCCGAACTGGCCGCCAATGCGCCGCAGCGCTACACCATCAAGCGTGGCGACACGCTGTGGGGCATTTCCGGGATGTATCTGAAAAGGCCATGGAACTGGCCGCAGCTCTGGGGCATGAATATGGCCCAGATTCGCAACCCGCACTGGATCTTTCCCGGCCAAGTACTGGTGTTGACGGTTGAGAACGGCCGTGCGAGGCTTGGGCTGGTCAATGGGCAAGGTGAAAGCGGTATACCAACCGTCAAGCTCGAGCCGGGCGTGATCAGCGAGAAGCTTCCCCCCTCGGGCATCCCCGCCCTGGACCCGGCGCTGATCGGCCCCTTTCTCACCCGTCCGCTCATCGTCGAGCCGGATGTACTTGACCAGTCGCCGCGAATCGTGGCGCTGGCACCGGGCCATGTGATGCTCTCGCCCGGGGATCGCGCCTATGTGCGGGGACCGTTGGGGGCCACTGCACGCTTTGACGTTTACCGACCCGGGCGGCCGCTGCATGACCCCACCACCAAGAAAGTCATCGCTTACGAGTCCGATTACCTGGGCTCGGTTGAGGTGATTCGTCCGCCGCAGGGCAAGGATGGTGTGGCAACGGTGCGCGTCCTCTCCACCATCCGCGAGATGGGGGTCGGCGATCGGCTCATCGCCACGCCACCTCGGCAATATCTCAATTTCACGCCTCATGCGCCAGCCAAGTCTGTGGACGCGCAGATCATTTCCATCTACGGCAATCTGCAGTTGGCGGGCAAAAACAGCGTGGTGGCGCTTAACCGTGGGGCCGAGGATGGCCTGGAGCGTGGTGACGTGCTGGCCATCCAGCAGGGACCGCGTGAAGTGCGGGACACCACCGTCAAAGGTCAGCCGATGATCCAAATTCCAGCGCGGCGCGTTGGCCTTTTGATGGTCTTTCGCACCTTCCATCACGTGGCGTACGGCTTGGTGCTGTCGTCGAATGAACCGGTGGCGGTCGCCGATCACGTGACGCAGCCCTGAAGCGATTGGCCGGTACGACAAGGCCAGTCTGAACGCGCGCATGGGTTGGCGCGATGCGGGCCAGCGGCATCGTTGTGGTACCCGACGCTGCCCTTGGTGCCACAGCCATGGCCGCCACGGCACCGCGCCTCGCGTTTTGTCGCCCCGGCGATAGCCGCCGGGCATCCGCGCTGCAACGAGCGTCTTGCCGAGCCCAGCCTCAATTGCGCTGAGAGCGAGCCCGCAGGCGCCAAAATGGGCGTACTGAGAAGTCAAGGACGGCGGGGGTGACCGGCTAGGCGGCCGCGAAGTTGCGGCGCTTGGTGGCCAACAATTGGCGTACGCCCTTCGAGGCCCCGAGCCCGCCAAACCGCACAGATCGGTTGGTTTGCATCGCGGACGCTCCGTGCGGATAGGCTGCGGATTGAGGCCAATTGATCAGGGTGGCCAGGCAGGCGCGGTCTTTTGCATAGAATGAAACCATGTTCGATATCCTCATGTACGTGTACGAAACCTATTGGCACCCGGAAGCCTGCCCGGAGCTTGGCCAGTTGTCGCGCAAGTTGAGTGCGGCTGGCTTTGAAACCGAAGAGATCAGCGACGCGCTCGATTGGCTGCGTGGCTTGGAGCAGGCGGTGGCGGGGAGCCAAACGGTCGGTACGCCCAGCGAAAAATCCATCCGTCTGTACGCAGCGCAGGAGCTAGACTGCCTTGGCGTGGACGCCGTGGGATACTTGAATTTCCTCGAGTCTGCAGGCACGCTCAAGCCTCACCTTCGCGAAATCGTGGTGGAGCGTGCGCTTGCAACCGGGATCAAGCAACTGCCCCTGGAGCAGCTCAAGACGATAGTGCTGATGGTCTTTTGGCGCCTCGACGAAGAACCCGATGCGCTCATTCTCGATGAACTCTTCGTCGAGGCTGACGACCGGGTGGTTCACTGACTCGCATTCGCAATCGCAATGGCCGGTGTCCATCCGGCCTTGTGTCCACCTCAGCTGCCCCAGGAGAAACGACTCATGCCTCGGAAACACAGCCGCGCTGCCTTGGGCGCGGTGCTCCCCCTAACCCTCCTGCTTGCCGCTTGCGGCGGGGGCGGGACCAGCGCCAGCTACGAGGGCTCCATTCTGAGCGGACAGGTGCTGATGGGTGCGGGCCAGCCGGTGAACGGCAATGGCACGGGTAATGTCTGCCTCTACGCCGTGACCGGCGGATTGGGGAATCCTCTCAACACCTCGATATCGCCAGCGACCAACACAGGGACACTGTTGACGAGCGGGTGCATTCCAACCGATGCCAACGGCAATTTTTCCGTCAATCTGAAGAGTTTTTATGGTCCCGTCCTGATCCAGATCACAGGTGGAACTTTTGCTAATGTGGCGGGCGGTACGACATCGCTGTCCAACCTCACCAGCACCAATGCGAGTCTGCAAGCGTTGGTCAACATTGGCGGTGGTGGTACGGTTGACGCGGTGGTGACGCCACTGACGACCATAGCGACGGCCATGATCACGCCCAACACCGGGCTTACGCTAGCCAATTACGCAGCGGCATCCAGCAAGGTTGCGGCCGAATTTCAGCTTGGTGGGTTGAACATCAATGCAGCCCCGGTTTCGGGTGACGCGTATGACAAGGCGCTGAGGGGCGTGCAAGAGTACATGGCCGTTGCCCCGGCATCAACTGACGACCCTAAGGCCAACAACCTGTTGACGTGGAACCTCACCGCCTCCAATGTGCAAGGCGATTACACCAACGCTTATAACGCTATCAACAATACTGCACTGGCATTCACGTTCAACTGACGCCCGGGTGCGGCTTTCGGTCATAGACATCGTCCATGCCAAGCGAGCCGCCAGCGTACCCTGAGTGGTCATGTATGCGAACCGGCGGTCGCGGGCGCGCCCGTCGTTTGCGCGTAGCGACTGCGCAATGCCCATGCATTGAGATGTATGGGAGCGCGGCGCCCCGAAGTCTTTAACCGCAGCGGGTGCGGCAGCGCCGAAGGCGGCACAAGTCGGGCCAACAAAGGCTTTTCGACGGTCGTGGACCGTGTCCATCCGCGACCCGCAGAAGCGCTCCAGCTACGGGCGGCGCGTGCCAAGCCATAGCCTGAGCTTGATGGCTGGCCCGAAGGCACTCGCGCCGCTACACGACAGCGCCAGCGTTCGGATCGTTCGGATTTTTCGGGCGACCCGGGCCGGACTTGAGCATGTCCTCACGTTTGACGCCCAGCCACATGGCAATGGCTGCTGCAACAAACACTGAGCTGTAGATGCTCATGGAGATACCAATGATCAGCGCTAGCGCAAAGAAGTGCAGCGCGGGCCCCCCGAAAAAGAACATTGAGAACGCCATGGCCAACGTCGAGCCGTGGGTAATGATGGTGCGGCTTATGGTGTTGGTGATGGCACTGTCGATGACCTGTACGGTGGTGTACTTGCGATATTTTCGAAAGTTCTCCCGAACGCGATCGAAAATCACTACGGATTCATTCACCGAATAGCCGAGCACGGCCAGCACTGCAGCCAGAACGGGGAGCGAGAATTCCCATTGGAACAGCGCGAAGAACCCGAGCACGATGATCACGTCGTGCAGATTGGCGATGATGGCAGCGACCGAGAATTTCCACTCGAATCGCATGGCCAAGTAAAGCATGATGCCGACAACGACGAAGGCCAGTGCCTTGAGTCCATCAGTAGCGAGTTCCGAGCCGACCTGGGGGCCGACGAATTCGGTTCGGCGCAGCTGCACCTGTGGATCCGTGGCCTTGAGCGCGGCAAGGACCTTGTCGCTTTGCTGCACGCTCGTCTGGCCCTCGCGCAGCGGAAGCCGGATGACCACGTCCTGTGCGTTGCCAAAGGTTTGTACCTGAACGTCGCCGTAGCCGAGTTTCGACACGTCACCGCGGATGCTGTCGAGATTGGCGGGTTGGGGATAGCCAACCTCCATCACGGTGCCACCCGTGAATTCGATGGACAGGTGTAACCCACGGTTGACGATGAAGAAGACGGCAGCGACAAACATCAGCGCCGAGACGATGTTGAACACCGGCGCGAAGCGCATGAACGGGATGTCGCGCCGGATGCGGAAAAATTCCATCAGTGGCTCCAGGGAGGGGCGCTCAGCGCTTGGCTGAAGATTTGACCGCAGCGGCCTCAGGTTTCCAGATCTGCCCGATCGAGACCGAATGCAATCTGCGCTTGCGTCCGTACCACAGATTGACCAGTCCGCGCGAGAAGAACACTGCGGAGAACATCGAGGTCAGGATGCCAAGGACGTGCACCACTGCAAAGCCGCGCACGGCGCCGGAACCGAAAATGAGCAGCGCAAGACCCGCGATAAGCGTGGTGACGTTCGAGTCGAGAATCGTGGACCAGGCGCGCTCATAGCCAGTGGCAATTGCTGCCTGGGGGTTGGCGCCATTGCGCAGCTCTTCGCGAATGCGTTCATTGATCAGTACGTTCGAGTCGATGGCCATGCCCAGCGCCAGCGCCATGGCAGCGATACCTGGGAGCGTGAGGGTGGCCTGCAGCATTGACAGCAGCGCGATGAGCAGCATGAGATTAACCGCCAGCGCGATGGAGGATACGGCTCCAAAGAGCATGTAATACACGCACATGAACGCGACGATCGCGATGAAGCCCCACGTCACGGAGTGGAAGCCTTGCGCGATATTTTGCTGGCCAAGACTCGGGCCGACGGTGCGCTCCTCGATGATCTGCATGGGCGCTGCCAGAGCACCTGCGCGCAGCAGCAACGCAATGTCATTGGCCTCGGGGACCGTCATGCTGCCAGAGATCTGCACACGGCCCCCGGCGATTTCACTGCGGATGACTGGAGCCGTCACAACCTCCGCGTGGTGGCGGTCAATGAGCACCATAGCGGTGCGCTTACCGATATTGGCTCGGGTGACGTCACGGAAAATACGCGAACCCCGCGAATCCAGCGTGAGAAACACAGCAGGTGCGTTGGTTTGCGGGTCGAAGCCCGTTTCCGCGTCCGTGAGATTCTGTCCGGTGAGCAGCACGTCCTTTTTGACCATCAGTGCGTTGCCGGAGCGGTCGTAGAGTTTCTGGTCGCCCGCAGGCGCGGGGCCGCCGCTGACAAGGGCTGTCTGCGCTTCAGCACTGTCGTCAACCATGCGCACTTCGAGTGAAGCGGTGCGGCCCAGGATGTCCTTGGCGCGTGCCGTATCCTGGATGCCGGGAAGCTCGACCACCACGCGGTCCGATCCTTGCTGCTGGATTACCGGCTCTGCAACACCCAGCTCATTAATGCGGTTGTGCAGCGTGGTGATGTTTTGCTTGATGGCGTACGTTTCGGTTTGCTGGATGGTTTGGGGGCTGAGCTTGATGCTGAAGCTGCCACCGGCTGCCGAGGGCTGGCTGGTGATGATGGAGTCGCCCGCGACTGCCTTCACGATGGGTTGTGCCGCACGAAACATTTCCGGGTCGCGGAAGTCAAGTTGCACGGTGTCGCCAACGCGGTGCAACTCACTGTATCGCACGTCCTTGTCGCGCAACGCGGATTTCAGCTCGCCATTAATGGAATCCAGTTTTTTCTGGATGGCCGCCTGCATGTCCACCTGCAAGAGAAAGTGAACCCCACCGCGAAGGTCCAGTCCGAGGTACATGGGAAACGCATGCAGTGCGGTTAGCCAAGTGGGCGACAGGCTCAGCAGATTGACCGCCACGATGTAGTTTGGGTTGTCACGGTTGGGGTTCAGCGTATGGGCCAGGACGTCCCGTGCCTTCAATTGCACTTCGGTCGTGGAGAAGCTGAAGTTCAGCGTGGAGTTACTGATGAACCCGCGCAAAGGCGTAATCCCTGCCACCTTCAGCGCCTGCGTACCTTGATTGAGCAATGCAGCGTTCGGCAGGTCGCGCCCTGGGTGGGCAGACGTGATCTGCACGGCCGGGGCCTCGCCATAGAAATTTGGCAGCGCATACACGAACCCCACCACGAGCACGGCGGCCATGATGAGGTATTTCCAAAGCGGATAACGGTTCATATCGGACTCAGGCGGCCGGAGCCAGCCGTGATGGCATCAGTGCAATGGCAGCAGGTGGCTGCACCGGGCGCGATGCGCGCTACGAAGGTGAAATCAGGGTGAGAAGCAGCCGCTTCAGCCGAGCTTGACAGTGCCTTTGGGGAGGACGGTGCTGACCGCGGAACGCTGCACCTGAACTTCCAACTTGTCGGCCACTTCAAGGCTAATGTAGTTGTCACCAACTTTCGTCACGCGCCCCACCAACCCGCCGGTTGTCACCACTTCGTCGCCTTTGGTAAGCGCCTCAATCATGGTTTTGACATCTTTCTGGCGCTTCATCTGTGGGCGGATCATCACGAAATACAGAATGACGAACATCACCACGATAGGGAGCAGGCTCACCAATGTGGATTCGGGGCCCGCTTGGGTGGCGGCGCCCTGAGCGTGCGCGATAGAAATCAGATTCATGGAGTCTTCCGTTCAAAGTGAGATTGTGACTAGCGCGCCACGGCGCGCGCGCTAGGTCTTGCACAAACCAGCATTGTCGCAAATCTTGGTCTTCGTCAACCCCAGATGACGCAAGCGGGGTCCGGAGCTGAGTCCTGATGGCACGTTTGGCGAGGTCTAGGGCAAGCGGCGCGGCTGCGCCATGAAAGGGACGCCACGGGTTCAGCCAAGAGTCGAGCGGGTAGACCGAACGCGTCGTGCGGCCCCTTAAATCACAGAGAAAATCCATATTTCTGGCGCATCAATGCACTGCATGCGCCCATGCGTCGAGCGGCAAGTCCCGCGCCGTGGCAATGGTTTGAAGCTCGGACGCCTTGTGAGCCCTGCACCAGCGCGCGATGGCCTTGCGCGTCGATCCCCCCGCAGCCTCGGCCAAAGCCGCTGCAAAATGAGGCTCCAGTGCGGCGATCGCGACCAAGCCGTCGCGACAGGCATAGACGGCGTAGTTTGGCAGGGCGCCTCCCAGCATGCCGCCCGGGGACGTGAGTCCCACTTGACGGGGCACCGCAGCGTAGGCCGCTGCGTCGGCCAGCGCCACCTGCAGACGAACACCGCACTGATCGTGCCGCGACTGCAGCACCGCACCCATTGCGGCCTCCACCGTCAGCAGCGCGCCAGTCATGTCAGCGAGCAGCGTGGCAGGAAGCCTTGCCCGGTCCAGCAGGTTGGCTTGGGCCTGGTACGTCAAATCGTGTCCCGGCACATGCGCCTGGAGCCCGCCTTGGCCGACGATGGAGATGACCGATAGCCGGGGGTAGGCCTTTTCCAGGCGCCGAGTGCCCATGCCCAAACGCGCAAGCGCAGTCGGGCGAAAGGACGTAATCAGCAGATCGCTCGGTCCAAGCAGCGTCTGCAAGTCAGCCTGCCCCGATGCGGTCTTGAGATCCAGCGCATGCACGGCAACACCCTGGTGCATTGCGCGATACAGCGGTGCGCACATGTCACGCATGGGGTCGCCTGTCGGGGGTTCGATTTTGTGCACTTCGGCCCCCATGGCACGGAGACGGGCTAGGGCCATGGGTCCGGGGAGGTTCAAGGCGACGCTTAGCACCCGCGTCCCAGCCAGGGGTTTGAACCGTGCTGAGTGGGCAGGCTTGATGGGCAGTCTGGCGCGAGAGATCATTGTGCAAGATGGCGAGATGAGCTCGTCGGTAGGGGCATCATGACGTGCTTGTCATCCTTCGGGATCACCGTGGCCCCGCAGTCTGTCCAACTGGCGTCTGTCGTGCTTGGTCGGGCGGCCATGACGGTCGTGCTCGGGCTCGGGACCTAGCCGACGCAGATTGGCAGCCTGTTCGCGCGCGAGCAGGCTTTCCGGTGTCTCGCGCCATAGCATTTGGGCCACGTTGGCCGACTGGCGCTGCTTGGAGATCTGCAGCACCTCGATCGTGAATCGGCCCCGTTCGTGGCGCAGCTCAAGCAGGTCCCCCACGCGAGGCTCCCGCGAGGGCTTGGCTGGCGCACCCTGCAACCATACCCGGTTGCTGTTGCACGCCTCGGTGGCGAGAGCGCGAGTCTTGTACCACCGCGACGCCCACAACCATTTGTCGAGGCGGACATGGGAGTCGTCGGCGGCGGAGGGTTTCATCGCGCAAAAAATACGGTGTGACCTTCGTGCATCTGTTGCCATCCCCCCCCGCCTGAACGCAGGGGTCTGCCACGCAATGGATCAGACGGTTGGCGGTGCCGAAGGCATAAGCATGCTATGGGTGCGTCGCAGCCTCGCCACCTTTTCGGGCTGTACATGCGCTGGGCCGTCTGCAGGCGCCCGTGCGGGCCTTGGGCCTGCGGGCGTTGACAGTCCAGCGCGCAAACGCGCCGTGCGCCGATGATGGAGCTCACGATCAATGCGTGTCTTGTTGAATCAGTTCAATCTTGTAGCCGTCCGGGTCCTGCACGAAGGCGATAATGGTCTTGCCGCCTGCCACCGGTCCGGCTTCGCGTGTGACTTGACCGCCCGCGTCCTTGATGCGTGCGCACGCTGCATAGGCGTTCTCGACGCCAAGCGCAATGTGGCCGTAGGCCGCGCCCAGTTCGTAGTTGTGAACCCCGTAGTTGTAGGTCAGCTCGATCTCAGCCTGTTGAGGATTGGACTCGAAGCCGACGAAAGCCAGACTGTACTTCTGCTCGGGCCGATCTGTCATGCGCAGGAGTTTCATGCCGAGCACGCGGGTGTAAAAATCGATGGAGCGCTGCATGTCGCCGACGCGCAGCATGGTGTGCAGGATACGCATGTATAAATTCCGGTTGTGCCGGCGCCGCGCGCCAGCGGGGAAAGCGCACATTGTCGGCAAATATCGCGCGCGGTGCACAACGCCGCCCGCAGACGCTACCAGGGAGGCAGCAAACTATGGCGAAGCGCGCTTCGTGCTTCGCGCCACGTCGGGAATAGATCGCCGACTGTTTGCCAGAAACGCGCGCTGTGATTCATTTCACGCAGGTGGGCAACCTCATGAGCCACCACATAGTCCACAATGGCCGGGGAGAAGTGCAGAAGGCGCCAGTGCAGGCGCAGAACGCCGCAAGCCGTGGCGCTTCCCCATCGGGTGGATGCAGAGGTCAGCTTGATCGCCTGCACCTCGACGCCCAGGCGTGTGGCGAAATGGGTCGCCCGTTCCCGGAACAGGACGATGGCTTCGCGTTGCATCCAGGCTTGTACCGTGTCGCGCACGCGCTGCGCCACGGCATCCGCGGGCAGCGGGAGGCACAGGTCAGAGCCGCAGGCTGAGAGTGCAGGATCGCCACCTTCTGCGCCCAGACGCAGCGTAAGGGTGCCGCCGAGGTAGGGCAGGCGGCCGCCCTCGCGCCAATCGATGCGCGCGGCCTGCTGAGCATGGCGGCGCTGTTCGCGCAAGCCGTGCTGGCGCACGACCCAACCGGCTTTGTCAGCCAGCATGGCTTGGACCTGGCCCATGCCAATCCAGCGAGGCGCGCTGACGACGATACCCTGGTCGTCAATGCGGATGCCGATCGAGCGGCGGCTTGCGCGGCGCAGGACATAGTCGAATCGGTGCGTACCGTCGTCGTAGCGTCGCAGCGGCGGAGGTGCCGGCTCGATGGCGCGTTGCCCCTTATCGTCGGGTCGAAACGCAACGGACCGTGGCTCAATGGGCTGCGGGGTGGCTGCGCCAAGGAGTGGAGACGGTGCCGTGTCAATCGTCGGGATGAATAGGTCCACCCCGTCAAACAGACTCAATTGCCGCAAGGATTCGGTCTTGTCGGTCATGCGTAATCAGATTTGCGCGCGAGCCTTCGGCTCGGCATGGCGGGTTGCGCCATAAGCCAGCGGGTCGAGCCTGTGCATTTCGGCCTCAATCCATGCTTCCACTTCCGCCATAAGGTCGGCCGGGGTGCGGCCGACCGGGCTGATCGGCAGGCCAATGGATACGTCGACCACACCCGGGCGCTTGATGAAGGCTTGGCGCGGCCAGCATTTTCCTGAGGTGATGGCAATTGGCAGCACGGGTGTTCCGGTGACGATGGCCAGCTTGGTGCCACCAGCTTTGTACTTCCCCTGATGGCCGCGTTTCGTTCGCGTGCCTTCTGGAAACATGATGATCCAGTTTCCGCGCGTCAGCAAATCCGCTCCCTGCTGCTCGACGCGGCCAAATGCCTCGGTGCGTTTGTTGCGGTCGATGTGCACCATGTCCAGCCGTCCAAGCGCCCAGCCGAAAAAGGGTACGTAGAGCAATTCTCGCTTGAAGACAAAGCTCAGCGGGCGCGGCATCATCACCGGCAGCGCCAGCGTTTCCCAGGCGGACTGGTGTTTGACCAGCAAGATAACGGGACCATCGGGCAAGTTTTCCATACCCTGCACGCGTGAGCGGATGCCGCAAATGGCGCGCGATCCCCACAAAGCCATGCGTACCCAGCCGACGCAGAAGCGGTAAAGCGGCGTACCGCGCACGAACAATGAAAGAATCACGGCCGCCGTGCCATAGGGCACCACCGTGCCGATGAGCCACGCCATATAGGCGGCAGAACGCAGCCACAGTGCTGGCGTGACCCGTTGCATGCCCACGTCAGCGGAGGTTGGCCCGGAGGCGCGCTCGGGCAGTTTCATGCGGTTCGGCTCATGGCGTGGCTTGGGCGTGCTGGGCAAGCAACCACTGCGCGAAGGCGGTGAGGTCATCGTGCACGCGCGTGCCCTCAGGCAGGGTCTCAGCTGCCAGCGTACGCTCGCCCTTGCCGCTGCGCACCAGATGCAGCGTACAACCCAAGGGTTCAGCTGCCTGGAGGTCGCGCAAGGTGTCACCTACGGCCGGCACATCCCGCAGATCAGCCAGGCCATAGCGCGCGGCGATGTCGTCGAAAAGACCGGATTTGGGCTTGCGGCAGCTGCAATGGTCCTCGGGGGCATGCGGGCAGAAAAAAAGCGCATCGATACGCCCACCCACGGCGGCCAACGCCTTGACCATCTTGAGGTGGATGGCATTTAGCGTTGCCATGTCGAACAACCCGCGTCCAATCCCGGACTGGTTGCTCGCGATGGCCACGCGCCAGCCTTCTCGGTGCAGCCGCGCTATAGCCTCTAGACTTCCCGGGATCGGGGTCCATTCATCCGGGGACTTAATGTAATCATCGCGATCTTCGTTGATCACGCCGTCGCGGTCGAGGATGACGAGTTTCATGCCTGCATTGTCTCGCAATGGTTCAGGAAGCCAAGCGCGCGATGTCGGCCACGTGGTTCATCGCGCCGCGCAGTTGCATCAAAAGGGCGATGCGATTGTTGCGCGTGGTTTCATCCTCAACGTTAACCATGACATGTTCGAAAAACGCATCAATCGGCGTTTTCAGACCGGCCAGAATCAGCAGCGCCTGTTTGTAGTCACCACGCCGATAGGCTGCCTCGGCCTTGGGGCCGATATCGTCGAGGGCATTGGCCAGAGCGATCTCGGCTGGTTCGGACAGATGTTGCCGCGTCGCCTCGAGACTTTCGACGTTGGATGCTTTTTTGAGAATGTTGGCGACGCGCTTGTTCGCTGAGGCGAGTTCGGCAGCTTCTGGCAGGGACCAGAATGCGCGAACGGCTTCGATGCGCGTCTGAATATCGAGAAGCCGAGGAACGCGAAGCGACAATACGGAATCGATGTCCTGCGCCGTGTAGCCGCGGTCTTTGAGGGCTTGCGCATACCGTTCGTAGACAAACTCGACAATGTCCGAGGCCATATCGGCGTAGCCTGGCAAGCCCTGAAACGTGTGCACTGCCACAGACACGATGGCCGGCAGCGCCAAGTCGGCAAAACCCGCTCCGCCCTCGGTCAACATGCGAACGACTCCCAGAGCATGCCGCCGCAGCGCGAACGGATCCTTGTCTCCGCTGGGTCTCTCGCCGATTCCGAACAATCCTGCCAAGGTCTCCAGTTTGTCGGCAAGTGCCACGCACATCCCCACGTCACCGCGTGGCAAGTCATCGCCGGCGAATCGCGGCTTGTAATGATCTTCGATTGCCTGAGCCACCAGCGGTGACTCGTCATCATGCAAGGCGTAGTAGCGTCCCATGACGCCTTGCAGTTCGGGGAATTCGCCCACCATGTCCGTGAGGAGATCCGCCTTGGCGAGGAACGCCGCCCGGTCGGCCAGCGCACTGTGTTCAGCAGGCCAGCGCAGCAGGTTTGCAATGCTGCGTGCAATTGCCCTCACACGCTCAACACGCTGGCCCTGTGAGCCGAGCTTGGCGTGGTACACCACCGTGCCAAGTGCTTGCGCCCGGTCTGCCAGACGTTTCTTCCGATCCTGGTCGTAGAAAAACTTGGCGTCGGCCAGACGTGGGCGCACGACCCGCTCGTTGCCCTGGATCACAGCGCTCGCATCCGCTGGACTGATGTTGCTGACGACGAGGAACCGGTGTGTCAGCTTTCCGCCGCCGTCCAGCAACGGGAAGTACTTCTGGTTGGCCTTCATTGTGAGAATCAGGCATTCCTGCGGCACCTCAAGAAACTCGCGCTCGAACTGGCAAAGCACGACGTTGGGGCGCTCAACCAAGGCCGCGACTTCGTCAAGCAGCGAAGCGTCTTCGATGGGGCGAAGTCCGTCGCCGGCGGATTGTGCGCAAACGCGGAGTTGGCGCGCAATCTCTTCGCGACGCTCGGCGAAACTTGCGATCACGGCGCCTTGCTGGCGCAACTGTGTGGCGTAGCTGTCGGCATCGGCGAGCACGATCGGATCGCCGGTTGCCTCAAAGCGATGGCCGTGTGTTTCCCGGCCCGCATGCAATCCCAAGGCTTGGACGGGAACCACCTGCGTGCCATACAGCGCCACGAGCCCATGGGCTGGTCGGACGAATTTCACGGTCGTCCAGCCGTCGGCCAATTGGTAGCCCATCATCTTGGGGATGGGAAGCTTGGCGAGGGCCTCAAGCAGGGCCTTTTGCAGACCCTCTGCGAGATCCACGCCCGGTGTTGAGATTTCGATGAACAACGTCTCGGCCTTACCAGTGCCCTCGCGCTGAACCCGCGTCATCGCATCATCGGCAAGACCCAGGGCGGCAAGCTTCTTCAGCAGAGCCGGAGTCGGCTTGCCGAGAGCATCCAAGCCCACGGACGCCGGCATGAGCTTTTGCGCCAGCGTCTTACCCGGCGCCTTGGGCAGGACGCTGTGCACGAGCGCCGCTAGGCGGCGTGGGCTGCTGTACGGTGTCGCTCCTGCACCGAGTTCGGTCAAGCCTTGCGCCTGAAGACTGTCGGTGAGGGTGCGGCAAAAGGACGTGCCCAGGGCTGACAGGGCTTTGGGCGGGAGTTCTTCGACAAAAAGCTCGACGAGAAGGTTGGGGTGGGTCATGGAGTAAATGTGGAAAGCCCAAGCCGCGGGCGTTAGCGTTCAAAGCGTTGTCGCACCAGAGGGACGTCGATCACGAATGCGCGGCGCCGCGCGCGCATGGGTCTGTGGCGCCGGACAAAGGCGCTCCCGAATTCCGCCGAAGCGCCGGCCATCGACCGAGCACGTCGTCGCGCATGCGCCAGGCCGTTGCATCGCGTCGCAGTAGGTCTTGCTTGAGCCTGCCACCCGGCGCATTCAGGCCGCCTTGCGTAACCATGGTCGTCGTGACTTGGGGGCGCAGCGCGATGCCGGCCCATGCAGCCCGTGGCTCGACCGTTCTCGGCGGCAAGACTTTCCGCTTGGGCGTTTTGCAGTTTCAAGCCTGGCATGCAGATGGTGCATCGAAAGTGTAGGCACTCGGGGCATAGGGCCGGCGGGTCACGCGGCTTTCTTCTGGGCCAGGGCGATCGCGCTTTCCTCCGCCCAGTTACGCGGCGCCAGCGGAAAACCCAGGCGAACGCGGCTATCCAGGTACTCCTGCGCCACGCCGCGAGCGAGGTGGCGGATGCGTCCGATGTACGCCGCGCGTTCAGTCACCGAAATGGATCCGCGTGCGTCAAGAAGATTAAAGGTGTGGCCGCACTTGAGCACTTGCTCATAGGCGGGAAGCGCCAGTTGCTGGCTCATCAGGTGCTGGGCTTGCCGCTCATGCGCAGTGAAGGCCTGAAGCAAGAAGGCCACATCACTTTGCTCGAAGTTGTAGGTGCTTTGCTCCACCTCGTTTTGGTGAAACACGTCGCCATAGCGCAGCACCTGCTTGTTGCCTGCGACCATGGTCTCAGTCCATACCAGGTCATAGACGCTTTGCACTCCCTGGAGGTACATGGCCAAGCGCTCCAGGCCGTACGTAATTTCGCCTGTGATCGGTTTGCAGTCAATGCCGCCAACTTGCTGGAAGTAGGTGAATTGTGTGACCTCCATCCCGTTCAGCCACACCTCCCAGCCGAGCCCCCAGGCGCCGAGCGTGGGGTTCTCCCAATCGTCTTCGACAAAGCGGACATCGTTGGCCTTCAAGTCAAGCCCCAGTGCCTGCAGGCTGCCGAGATACAGGTCGAGGATGTTGCTTGGCGCCGGCTTGAGCACAACCTGGAACTGGTAATAGTGCTGGAGGCGATTGGGGTTGTCTCCATAGCGACCATCCTTTGGCCTGCGGCTGGGCTGCACATAGGCAGCACTCCAGGGCTCAGGGCCGATGGCGCGCAGAAACGTCGCCGTGTGGCTGGTTCCCGCGCCGACCTCCATGTCGTATGGTTGCAGCAATGCGCAGCCCTGGCTTGCCCAGTAGGTCTGCAGCGTCAAGATGATGTGTTGGAAGGTGGGCATAGGTGGCGCCTGGAAAACACAAATTGTAGAAAACCACGGTCTCCGGCTCAGGAGCATCAGTCGGATTCGCTGCGCACACGGCGCCGCGAATCACGGCGCCCGAGTCCGGGCCAATGCGATCGCGGCGCCAAGAGCCAGCAGGCATATGAGCACGATGGGCGCGTAGCCGAATCGCGATGCAGCCCAGGCGAACGGCGTAAGACCCGCGTACGCCTGTACATGGCCTGTGAGAACGCCCACCGTGAACGGTGGCAGCATCGCCTGCACGCGGCCGTTTGCGGCGATTATGGCCGTCGCTCCCGTGTTGGTCGCGCGAATGGTCGGCAGCTGAAACTCCAGCGAGCGCATGCGGGCGATTTCCAGGTGCTGCGGGATCACGATGGTGTCGCCGAACCACGCAAGATTCGTCAGGTTGGCGATGACGTTCGGCGCGTGCGCCGGGTTGCGAAAACGCTGCGCTAACTGCTCACCAAACAGATCCTCGTAGCAGATTGTGGGCGCCACCCTGGCGCCGTCAACAGCGAAGGACGGCTGGTGGAGCGTGCCGTGCGCAAAATCGCCAAGGGGTATGCGCATCAAGCGAACGAACCAGTGAAACCCATAGGGGATGAATTCGCCGAAGGGCACGAGATGCGCCTTGTCGTAGCGGTAGGGGGTAGCGGCACCCATGCCGAGCACGCTGTTGGTGTATTGGTTGGCGCCGCGCGTCAGGGGAATGCCGAGCAAGGCTTGAGCGTGATGCGCCTTAAGGGCTGCGGCAATCGTGTGAAGATAGTGCGGTGGCAAATCTTCGGGAAGGACGGGAACCCCGGTCTCGGGTGTGACGATGAGATCGGCGCGCAAGGTGGTGAGCCAGTCCCCATACAGGCGCAGGGTCGGCGCCAGGCGCTCGGGGCGGAATTTCTCACCTTGTGGCACGTCCCCTTGCAAAAGCGCCACGGTGAACTGGGGTCCCGTGGGCCGGGTCCAGTGCACCTTTGCGAACTGTTGCCCGGCCATGGCCAGAACGACCAGAAGGCCGACTGCAAGCGCCGCTCCGCGCAGGCTCACCTGGGTCAGCGCTGCCAAAAGTGCGGCGGTTAGCGCAGCAGCGAAGTCAACGCCGTACATGCCGAGCATGGGCGCATACCCGGCCAACGGATTGCCCACTTGGGCGTAGCCGAGCGCCAGCCAAGGAAATCCAGTGAACACCGTGCCTCGTAGGACCTCGGCCAAGGTCCACGCTCCGGCGAACGCCAGCGCCGCGCCCACTCCGCGCGCCGCATGCCAGGGGCTTGGTGTTGCGGGCGGTGCAAGCGCAGCAGCCAGTGCGCCGGCAAGTAGTGGGTAGAGGGCAAGATATGCCGAAAACAGCACCACCGCCGATGCGGCCAGCGGCGCCGCCATGCCTCCGTACACGGCCATGCTGATGTACAGCCACCACAGTCCGCCGGCAAACCAGCCCAGCCCGAACAGCAGGCCCATCAGGGCACCGCGCTTGGCACGGGCGCGTGCGGAAGGCAGTGGCGTGCGCCATAGCAGTGCCGCGAAGCTGGCCATAATCACAACAGACAGGGAGCCGAACTGGGGGCGACCGAAGGTTTGGGCCAAGGCGACGCCAAGGAGCAGGGTAAGCAGGCCGGTGGCGACGCGGCGCAGGGACAATTTACGCATCGGCGGTCCGGGCTTTGGGCTTTCGCTTCGCTTTCTTCGCCTCCAGTGCGCCACGCTTCTCGCACGTCAGGGCGATGCTTGCTGAGCCCAACGCAAGGCCGGAGCGGGCGTTTTTCCTCGGTGTACCGGTGCGGTCTCTCGACGCGGCTACGGCCACGGCTGCGGCATATGGATCACGGAAGCCGAGGCGGGCAAGCGTCTCGCGCTCGGCCGCTTCCATGAGTTTGGCGTCCGATGGGCGCTCATGATCCCACCCCAGGGCGTGAAGCACGCCATGCACGACCAAGTGGGCGTAGTGTTCCTGCAATGTCTTGCCCTGCGCCGCCGCCTCGCGCGCCACAACGTCGGCGCACAGCACCACGTCAGCTGCAGGGGGCCAGTGCTGGTAATCGAAGGTCAGTACGTTAGTTGCGTAATCCTTCTCCCGATAGGTGCGATTCAGATCACGGCCTTCCTCTGCATCTACGAATCGAAGCGTGATTTGCGCCGATGGGGGAACCGGCAGAGCGTTTTCGAGAAACGCGGCATCGGCAGGCCCGCATCGCATCGCAGCGCGTACCCAGCGCAGCAGGGTCGGGCGTGGCAGCAACGCGCGGTGCACAGGGTTTGCGAACTGCACTGAGAGGTGCATTGAAACGGCGGTGGCGCACATGATGAGCGTTTACTCCGGCGTGCTGCGGCGCTGCGCAGGCTTGCGCCTCGGAGATGAGGTTGCTGCGCTCCTCGCCGCAGGCCTGCTCTCGGCCTTTTCGTAGGCTTCAACGATGCGCGCCACCAGCGGGTGGCGCACCACATCCACCGTGGTAAACCGCGTGATGGCCACGCCGCGCACGCCTTGAAGGATGCGTTCCGCCTGTGTAAGACCGCTTTGCGCGCCGCGCGGCAGGTCGACCTGGCTCAAGTCGCCGGTGATCACAGCGCGTGAGCCGAACCCAATGCGTGTCAAGAACATCTTCATTTGCTCCGGCGTCGTGTTCTGGGCCTCATCGAGGATGATGAATGCATTGTTCAGCGTTCTTCCGCGCATGAAAGCCAGCGGGGCGATCTCGATGGTGCCGCGTTCAAACAGCTTTTGCGTGCTTTCGAAACCCAGCAGGTCATAGAGCGCGTCATACAGCGGGCGCAGATAGGGGTCGATCTTTTGCGCCAGGTCCCCGGGCAGGAAGCCCAGGCGCTCGCCCGCTTCCACGGCCGGGCGGGTGAGCACCAACCGCTCGACAGCATTGCGCTCGAGCGCATCGACTGCGCAGGCCACAGCGAGAAAGGTCTTGCCCGTCCCGGCGGGCCCTAGGCCCAGGCTCAAGTCATGGGCGAGAATGTTGCGGATGTATTCAGCCTGGTGGGCCGTGCGGCCGTGCAGCCCGGCCCGGCGCGTGTGCAACACGGGTTCGTTGGTCGCTGGTTGGAGACTCGGCTCCTGGCCTTGGGCAGCCTGCGTCAGTTCGAGTTGGATGTCATCAAGGCTGAGTGTCTGGTCAGCCCGCAGCCACAGGGCCTGCAGCAACGCAAGGGCGGAGCGTGCGCGCGTACCTTCGAGCGTGAAGTTCTGCGCGCGGCGACGAATGGCGATATCGAAAGCAATCTCGATCTGACGCAGGTTTTCGTCCAACGGACCGCAGAGATGGGCGAGGCGGACGTTGTCCGCAGGGGAGAAATCGTGTTTGAGAATCAAAGACTGTCCGCATGAAAAGGGCTGACGCCGGGCTGGCCGCCACATCCATCATTGTGCGGCATGCAGCGCGAGGGCGACGCGCACGACAGTTCCCTCGCCTGACCCCTACAATGCGGGTTGACAAATCCAGCACGTGGTACGTCTGAAAGCGGTTTGCGCCCTCGGCTCTACTTAACCCACATGACACACGCCCATCGCTGCACCCTCATTGTTGAACACAGTGCCGAGTCCCGCACGGCGATGGCTCGACTGCTGAGCCAAGTTCTCCCTGAACTTCCGGTGTGTGAGGCCAGCACCCGCGCGCAGGCCGAGAAGCTGATACGCACGCACACTGTCGAGTTGGCGCTGATCGACTTTGGCCTGCCGGATGGCAGCGGCCTTGACGTGTTGCGGGCCCTGCATCTTGCGCAACCGCAGGCGCGCGCGGTCGTCGTCACCATGTTTGACGACGATGCCCACTTGTTCCCTGCGCTGCAGGAAGGTGCGTTTGGCTACGTGCTGAAAGATCGGCCCGAAATCGAACTGGTGGCACAACTGCGGCGCATCCAGGAGGGTGAGCCTCCGCTGAGTTCTGCGGTGGCCCGTCGCATGCTGCAGCACTTCGCGGCCATTCGCAGCCAGACAACCGCTCCCGGTGGGCAGGCGCAGGCGTCCGGCGAGGTGAAATGGGGACGCCGCGTGACGGACGTGGGATGCGCGCCACCTGCAGATACGCAAGACCTGGCGCGCTATCTGAGCCCACAGAGCCAGGCGCGCCCCGGCATGGTGGAAGAGCCTGTGGTGATACTTACCGAGCGCGAAACCGAGGTTCTGCAGCGAGTTGGAAAGGGTTACACGTTGCCGGAAATCGCGCAGCAGCTCGGACTGTCACGGCACACGGTCGCCGATTATGTCAAGCAGATTTACCGCAAGCTTGATATTTCCTCGCGAGCCGAGGCAGCGTTGGAGGCGGCGCGGCGCGGTCTGGTGCGTTGACAAACCTTGAGGGCATTTTCGTGGCTATAACCATGCGCCCGTCACGGTGCTATCTCAGCGGCGCGTTTGTGCCGCTGGATGAAGCGCGGGTATCGGTGTTAGACCGTGGCTTTATATTCGGCGACGGGGTATACGAGGTGATCCCAGCCTATGCTCGCCGCCCGTTTTGCCTGGATGAACACCTTGCCCGTCTAGGGCGATCCTTGAGGGCTGTCGGGATGGGTGATCCCATGGATCGCAGCCAATGGTCTGCGTTGGTCGGGCGCTTGCTAGCCGACAACGATCCAAATGATCAGTGTATTTACATCCAGGTCACACGTGGCGTGGCGAAGCGCGACCACGCTTTCCCCGAAAACACGATGCCCACCGTGTTTGCCTACAGTTTTCCCTTTCCACATGCACCGCTGCGGCTGCGCCAAAGCGGTGCATCCGCGGTCACATTGCCCGACATGCGCTGGTTGAGCGCTCACGTCAAGAGTATCTCGCTGCTCGGCAGCGTCCTGGCGCGGCAGGCATCGGCCGAGGTTGGCGCACAGGAAACCATCCTGATCCGTGACGGTTGGCTCACCGAGGCATCATCGTCCAATGTCTGGATTGTGCGACACGGGCAGCTGCTTAGCCCCCCGATGGATAACCTCAAGCTCGAGGGCATCCGCGTGGCGCTGATGGATGAACTCGCTGCTGCAGTCGGCGTAGCACTGCGCCGCCGTCCGGTGGCAGAGTGGGAGCTGCGATGCGCGGATGAAATCCTCCTCACCTCAGCGACGAAAGAGGTGCTGGCCGTGACGCTGCTTGACGACCGCCCGGTGGGGGCTGGCTCGCCGGGGCCGGTGTACGCCGCGCTGTATGCAGCCTACCAATTGGCCAAGACGCCGGCCGAACAGCCTTCCTCTTAGCCAGGCGCGGCTGGTCGGTAGCCAGCCTTGCAGCTGTTTCCGGGGTATGCGGAGCCCCAGTGCGCGAAGTCGCCATCTGGCGGACAATTGGCGCATCCTTTCATGCGCATGCTCCGGACCATGGTTCGGGTTCGCCGAGTTCCAACATGTCCAAGCCCAAGCTCAAGCCCGTTTCGCGACCCGCGCCCGCGCAGGATGCCGACCGTTTGATCGACTTCCCCTGTGACTTTCCCATCAAGGTGATGGGTCGCAACGCCGACGGTTTCGCCAGCGCGATTGCCGCCGTGGTGTTGAAGCATGCACCCGATTTCGATCCTTCTAGCATGGAGTTGCGCCCCTCGAGTGGGCGCAACTATCTCAGCTGTACCTGCACGATCCGGGCCAGAAGCCGTGCGCAACTTGACGCGTTGTACGTGGAGCTGACCGCGCACCCCATGGTCGCCGTAGTTTTATAGGTTGCCCCGGCCATTTAGGGCGGCATGGCGCGCGAGCCGACCTTCCGCGGTGCCCACGCTTTATGCCGGAGACGATGCGCGCCCCTGCCCGGTGGCGCCCCTTCCCGCAATGCGCCGATGCTCGGTTCGATCGGCGGCGCACTTGATGGGGAGTCGTTGACAAGATTTTGTCCATCGCGCATAATTTCTGTCTTCGCTTCAGCCGCATCTTCTAACGAATGCGCGGCTGAAGCCGAAAAGAGATTCAACGTACGATTCTGACCTTGTTGAGCGAAATTTTTAATCTCATGCTTGACACCTGTTTAGGCTTGTGCAAAAATCTCTTTCTTCGCTGCAAAAGCAGCAGCTGCCGGAAGCGCCAAGGGGTGTGGAAGGCAGGATCCTTAACAAGAAGCAGCCGATAAGTGTGGGCGTTTGACTGTCTTGCAAAAGAGATAGTTGAATGCTCATGAGAGAAGTACGGAGAAATCCGTGATTTCGATTGAGTAGCC
>JAKBCY010000075.1 GCA_021807445.1 Pseudomonadota bacterium | reverse complement strand
CCCAAGCCGCGCAGCGCGGGCTTTCGCCGACACGGCCGAGACGACAACTGCGTGGTAAACCCCGGCGGATGCGACGCCTGGACGGTGGGCAATACAGCGGCCCAACACCTGGCCGCTGAAAAACGTCGCGTTCAGGTCGTCCGAAGGATGGCTACCGGTGCGCGGCGCCAAGCGCCTGAGCCAACTGCAAAACCACCTCAGAAAACCGCTTCACCCTATGCCGGATGCGGGCGGTGCAAGCTGAGTTTGATCGCAAAATCAAGCTGGCCAGTAGCGTTTTCGACCCATTCGTCCAGATGACTGAAAAGGCTTCGATGCGGCACCTCGAGGTAGGCCTCGGTCTCGCTCCCCGCCACGTGGACCTCCATGCCAGCGCGACGCGCCATGCCCATCATGGCCGCGTTTTCGGTCAGGCACTGCATCGCCATGCGCTCGATGCCACGGTTGCGTGCGAACATGGCTGCCCGCTGAAAAAGCCGCGTTCCAATACCCTTGCCCCGACCGGCCGGAAGCACGGAAACACCAAATTCAGCCTGGCAGGTTTTTTCCGGCGCGCAAGACACGGCAATGTGGGCCGCGGCAACCAGTTCGAGTTTGCGGTTGAAGACGCCAAAGACCTCGTCGCGCGCGAAGTCGATGCGATTCACGTAGGTTTGAATTTCCGCATCACTGGCCACATGCCCAAACCGCAGATAACGGTCTTCCTCGCAAAGCGCAAAAAAATGGGCAGCCAACCCGGTCTTGTGCTCGAGACCGATGGAACGGATGGGAATCACCGACGGACTAGGCCGATTAAAATACGGTAATACGTCGACTTCGTAGCTTGGCTGCACGGCGCCGTCAACCGCGAAGGAGTCTTGGGATATCGTCATTGTCCTGGAAAGCAAACTCCGAAACCGGAGTAAATGCTTGATTGCTGCAATGCAGCAAATATAGGCTTAATCGTCAACAATGCAAGCAGCAAGGTTTTCCCATGGGGTGAAGCTGGCTGCCATGATGCGCCAAAGGCTTGGCAGACACGGCGCATTCTGGCTAGAATAAAAGGCTCCGGTTTTTTGGGCCGCCGGAAAAATAGCTCGTGGTTTGCCGCATAGAAGGAAGGTCACGCCCTCCCCGGGTCCTTTCAGGCCGGCACGTCATACAACCGCGAGCAGATACGGGAGAGCCCGCCAGCGTCATCAAGAGCGGGACAGAAAGGCCACAAGCTTCAAGCAGTACCCACATCCATGAAAACCTTCAGCGCCAAACCGGCCGAAGTGAAGCATGAATGGTTTGTGATTGACGCGACGGACAAGGTCCTCGGCCGTGTCGCCAGCGAAGTGGCACGTCGCCTTCGCGGCAAGCACAAACCCATTTATACGCCTCACGTCGACACCGGCGACTTCATCATTGTTGTCAACTCCTCCAAGCTGCGCGTCACCGGCAACAAGGCGGACGACAAGATCTATTACCGTCACACGGGCTATCCAGGCGGGATCTACGCCACCCGGTTCAAGGACATGCAGGCCAAGCATCCCGGACGTGCCTTGCAACTGGCGGTCAAGGGCATGCTCCCCAAGGGGCCCCTGGGCTACGCCATGATTAAGAAACTCAAGGTCTACGCCGGCGCGGAACATCCGCACAGTGCGCAGCAACCGAAGAGCCTGGACCTTTAAGGAGCGGCCATGATCGGAGATTGGAATTACGGCACCGGCCGCCGCAAGAGTTCTGTGGCCCGCGTGTTCATCAAAAAAGGCAACGGCAACATCACCGTCAATGGCTTGGCGCTTCAGGAATATTTCGGTCGCCAGACGTCAATCATGGTGGTCAGACAACCGTTGGTCCTGACACAAAACGAGTCGTTGTTCGACATCAAGGTCAACGTGCGCGGCGGTGGCGAATCCGGCCAAGCCGGAGCAGTACGCCATGGCATCACGCGCGCGCTGATCGACTACGACGCAGCGCTGAAGTCGGCACTGTCGAAGGCGGGCTTCGTCACCCGCGACGCTCGCGAAGTGGAGCGCAAGAAAGTTGGCTTGCACGGCGCTCGTCGCCGCAAACAGTTCTCCAAGCGCTAATTTGGCAATGGAGTGTTGTGCCGGTGCGAGCTGGTGCAAACCCGCAAAGGCCCGTCACAAGACGGGCCTTTGTTTTTGGCGCGGCATGAAACCGATCGTCGAGGGCGCGGTTCGGCGCAATTATTGGCGTTGGTCCCCTGGTCGATTGATGGCGGTGACGCGCGACCCATGGAGCCGAACGCATGGAATCGTCATGCCCTGCCTGCACCATCTGGGTCCGCGATTCTCACGCGATGGACCACCATGACTCGTCCTGCATGAGGGGACTGCGCGCACTAACATTGATCGCTGCAATACGGAGGCGGAGGCAAATCGATGGAAAGGTTGCGGATCGGAATTGTTGGGGGCACGGGTTACACAGGCGTTGAACTTTTGCGCTTGCTCGTACGTCATCCCCATGCTGAGCTTTTGGCCATTACGTCGCGCAAAGAGTCGGGCCTGGCAGTGTCTGAGATGTTTCCCAGCTTGCGCGGGCATACGGACCTTCGCTTTTCGAGCCCCGACGCCGCTCCGCTGACGAAATGCGACGTGGTGTTCTTCGCAACCCCGCACGGCGTCGCCATGAGTCAGGCACGCAGCCTTCTTGAGGCTGGCGTGCGCATCATTGACCTCGCGGCCGATTTCCGCCTGCGTGACATCGCGGCATTCGAGCGCTGGTACGGCATGCCCCACACCTGCCCAGACCTGCTCCGGGAAGCCGCTTACGGCTTGCCCGAACTCAACAGGCAGGCTATTCGCCAGGCACGCATTGTCGCCAACCCCGGTTGCTACCCGACGACGGTTCAGCTGGGTCTGGCGCCGCTGCTGCGTACGCCCGATCTCGTCGACGGCGGACATCTCATCGCCAATTGCGCTTCGGGCGTCTCCGGTGCTGGTCGCAAGGCCGAGGTCAGTCTGCTTCTCGCGGAAACGGCCGACAATTTCAAGGCCTACGGCGTGAAGGGCCACCGCCATAGCCCTGAAATCAACCAAGAGCTACGCCACATTGCAGGCTTGGCCGACGATGACGAGCGTGTGCGTTGCCTGTTCGTGCCGCACCTGGTACCGATGATCCGCGGCATGCATGCCACGCTGTATGCACGCCTGACGTCACAAGGTGCAAAAGTCGACATCCAGGGGTTGTTTGAAGACTTTTACGCCGACGAACCTTTCGTTGACGTCCTGCCGGCAGGAAGCGCCCCCGAAACGCGCAGCGTGCGGGGCGCCAACATGCTGCGCCTGGCGGTACACAGGCCTATGCCAGACACGGCGATGATCCTGGTTGTGCAGGACAATCTGACCAAAGGTGCTTCAGGCCAAGCCGTGCAAAACATGAATCTGATGTTCGGCCTGCCCGAGACGACGGGCCTGGAGGGGCCGGCACTGCTTCCCTGATGCTTGTAGGTGTTTTCAGCCGCGGCGCCACATCGGTTAATCTGCGGCTTAAAATCGCACCATTCATTAGGAGATCGCCGTGAGCGCACTCATGCAAGACACCCACGTCCCTGCCACAACCTCGGAAATACCCGGCCCGTTACTGTTTACCGACAGCGCTGCAGCCAAGGTGAAGGAACTGATTGACGAAGAGGGCAATGCGGATCTGAAGTTGCGCGTGTTCGTGCAAGGTGGTGGCTGCTCGGGCTTCCAATATGGATTTACTTTCGATGAGGCCGTCAACGAGGACGACATGCAGATGGTGAAGAATGGCGTCACCTTGCTGATCGATGCCATGAGTCTGCAATACCTCACCGGCGCCGAGATCGACTACAAGGAAGGTCTGGAGGGTGCGCAGTTCGTGATCAAAAACCCGAATGCCACAACGACTTGCGGGTGCGGCTCGTCTTTTTCCGTGTGAGTGTCGCGTTAACCTCCGTCAAGCCGCCTCCGGGCGGTTTTTTCTTTTCCGCCCGCCGCGCCGTGGCTCGACCAAGCGGGCATTGCTCCATTTCGGCTTGGCCGCGAGCAGCGCTGGACGCGCGTCTTTGAGCTGTGGGAGAGCCTAGGGCCTCAAGATGCGTAAACGGCACCAAGCACGCGTGGACCTGCCGCACCCGTGACCGCAGGGACGTTCCCGGGAAGATCCGCCAGCGTCCGCGCTGCAAGCCACGCGAAGGCTGCCGCTTCGACCTGCTGCGGCGGCATGCCGCGCGTGGACGAGCTCATCACGTCCACGCCCGGCACGAGTCGACGCAAGCGTTGCACCAAATCGGCATTTTCCGACCCCCCGCCACAGACAAGCAGGGTGCGCGCCTCCGGCAAGTGACGCTGCAAATCTTGCGCCACGGTCGCGGCTGTGAGCTCGGCTAATGTGGTCTGCACGTCCTGGGGATTCAGTGTGGCATGCACAGCAAGGACACGTTGCAGCCATGCGAGGTTAAAGAGTTCCTGTCCTGTGCTCTTGGGCGGCGGAGCGGCGAAGTAAGGTTCGGCAAGCAGGTCCCGCAACAGGGCGGCAGACACGCGTCCGCCGGCTGCCCAGGAGCCACCTGCGTCGAATTCGAATCCAAGATGTTTCCGTACCCATCCGTCAATCAGGGTGTTGGCCGGACCACAGTCGAAGCCGATCACACCACCCACGTCATCGATCAACGTCAGGTTCGCGATGCCACCGAGATTGAGCACGGCCAAAGCCTCACCGGGGTGCCAAAGCGCAGCCTGATGAAACGCTGGCACCAGCGGCGCCCCTTGCCCACCAGCAGCAATATCGCGACTGCGGAAGTCGGCAACCACAGCGATTCCAGTGCGCTCAGCCAGTAGCGCCGGAGCGTTGATCTGGACGCTATATCCGCGCTCCGGTCGGTGCCGCACCGTCTGTCCGTGTGCGCCAATCGCACGCACAGCTGCCGGCCCGAGTGTTTCCTCGCGCAATAACGCGATGACGACCCGCTCATAGACACCCACAAGCTCAATGGCCGCACATTGCGCTCGATGAATTTCATCGGGGCCTGACTGAGTAAGGACCACCAGTTCATCGCGCAAATTCCGCGGAAAACTTTGATGCGCATGCGCCCGCACGCGCATGCGACTGGCCGACGGCGCCCGAGACTGCTGAGCCCATTCGAGGTTCCGTGGGAGTTCCAGCAAGACCCCATCCACCCCATCAAGCGATGTGCCCGACATCAGACCGATGTACAAGTCAACTGGGCCCTGCGGACCGTCGTGGCTCAACTTGGTCATTTGTTGCCTGATGCTCCGTCGTCGACACGAACTCTCCAGCCGCTAAACGCATGGCGTTGTCGCAGGTGCGGCGCCATGCCAGGTCGGAGCACCGTAGAAATCCCCCGGCCTCAGGCCGGGGAGATCTCAAAGCTTCGAGGGAGTCATGCCTCAACCGTTGCGCTGCGCGACTTGAGCAGGCACCTGTTCGACACCACTGGCGACCTCGGGCCCTGGGACGAGAGCCAACATTTTCGCAGGATCAGATGTCTGCGCAAAAAAGGCGCTGCGCAAATCGGCTGGAACGGCACTTCCCTTCGGCGAATAGTGCGCAATCGTCAATGGGTTCACCGGCTTGCCATCAACGAAAAACTGGAAGTACAAGTGCGGCCCCGTTGACCATCCCGTATTGCCTGATCGTGCCACGACTTCACCCTGTTTGACGTGCTCGCCCACATGCACCTCGAACTGGCTTAAATGGGAGTAGATCGTTGCGAACCCGTCAGGATGCACCACCTTGACGTACTTGCCGTACCCCGTGCCCCAGCCCGCGTAGACCACGCGCCCGTCCGCAATGGTCCGCACGGGTGTACCAACCGGGATGGCCAAGTCGATCCCTTTGTGAAATTCGGGTTTGTGGAAGATGGGACTGATGCGCCAGCCGTAGCCCGAGGTGAGTCGGTCATAGGGCAAGGGCGAGAGCAAAAACGCGCGCGTCAGACTGCCGCCGTTGGGCTTGTAGTAACCGGCGACACGCTTGTCGCCCCGGGGATCAAACCATACGGCGGCGTGCGTGACGCCACGATTGGTGAACTGAGCAGAAAGAATGCGTCCCACGCGCAGGGTCTGGCCACCGGCCTGATACTGCCGCCACACCACGGTGAAACGGTCGCCAGGGCGCAAGCTGCGACGGAAATCCACCTCTCCGGCAAAAAGATTCACCAATTGCGTTGCCACGGCATCGGGCATGTGTGCCGCGTCCGCCGCAGCGAACAGCGTGGACTGCACGACCCCGGTGGCCATGCGCAACTGGGGTTGCGCGCTTTCCTGCGTCACCGTGCTGGCAAAGCCTCCATCAGGCTGGCTGCTAAGGGTGAGCAAACGCCAAGTCTCACCACCCGGAACTTGGGAGTGCCCCGCACCAACACTCCGTAAAGCTTTCTCAGCTCGAGTGTCCACGGCTTGCGTCAATCTTGCCTGAAGCTGCACCAATTGGCCCAGGGAATTGACCTTCGCCGTCACCACCCGGCCCGGCGCCTCGAGAAGAGCGTGCAGGTTGGCACTGGCGACTAGCCGATTCAACTGCGCCGGATCGGTCACTTGCAGGCGTCGCAGAAGCGACTCCACGGTGTCGGACGAGCGCACATGAGCAGTCGTATAGACCGACTGCGGGTGGTCATCCAAGGCCTGCACTTGCGGTGCAACGTCGATGGCCACGGGGATGCTGAGCGTGGTGGCCGGGGGAAGCTCGGGCTGTGGCCCATATTCGGCAAGGCCGAACGCAGTTGCGCTAGACAGCAATAGGGCAGAGCCGACGGCGGCTGCAACGCGGCCCGGGTGGCGCTCGACCGCTTCGCGCAGCGCAATGATCCCGGCGCGAAGCCGGCTTGGGGTTTGGGCAACAAAAGTCATGCACACTCCTTGTTTGTCGAGTGGCGGAACAACCAGCCGACAGAAGCCGGCCAGGGCGGATTGGGTGGAGCGCATTCCCTAATCAGACTGCCGCGCAAGCGCAACGTCTGGGACATCTTGCCGCCTCCACAATCAAGTGAGAGCGACGGCACAAGCGAACGCGTCCAATACACTGCACAACTGAGGTGCAAATGCGCATGCAAAAACGTGCCCATGCGCGATACGCTACCCGGTTCAGGATGCAGGATAGGCCCAAGTTTAACAGCCGTTTCCTGCAAAAATTCCCCAAAAGCCATGACTGATTCCTCTTTTCACAATCCTGACGCTGCGCTTGCACGCGAAGCGCAGCCCTCGGGGCCACTCGCCAAGACCGTGCAGCAAGCTCTGGCCGTGACCAAGCGTGGGTGTTCCGAACTCCTGGTCCAATCCGAATGGGAGGCCAAGCTTGCACGCAGCGCCACCACCGGCAAGCCGCTGCGCATCAAGCTCGGACTCGATCCCACGGCCCCAGACATTCACCTCGGTCACACGGTCGTGCTCAACAAGCTCCGACAGTTGCAAGATCTGGGCCACACGGTGATATTTCTCATTGGCGACTTCACGTCGCGAATCGGCGACCCCTCCGGGCGCAACACCACGCGCCCGCCGCTCACGATCGAGCAGATCAAGGCCAATGCGCAGACTTATTACGCGCAGGCCAGTCTGGTACTCGACCCTGAACGAACAGAAATTCGTTACAACTCGGAATGGAGCGAGCTGCTGGGGGCCGACGGCATGATTCGCCTTGCGGCGAAGTACACGTTGGCGCGACTTCTCGAGCGTGACGACTTCACACAGCGCTTCAAGGCTGGTGTGCCAATTGCGATGCACGAACTCCTCTATCCGCTGATGCAGGGCTATGACTCGGTTGCGCTGCACAGTGACCTGGAGCTCGGCGGGACCGACCAGAAATTCAACCTTCTCGTGGGGCGTGAGCTGCAAAAGGAGTACGGGCAAGAACCTCAGTGCATCCTGACCATGCCACTCCTTGAGGGGCTGGACGGGGTCGAGAAAATGTCCAAGAGCAAAGGCAATTACATCGGCATCCAAGAGGCGCCCGCCAGCATGTACGCCAAGCTGCTGTCAATCAGTGACGCGCTAATGTGGCGGTATTACGAGCTGCTGTCATTCCGCCCATTGGACGAAATTGCCGCGCTGAAGGCCGAAGTCGACGCCGGGCGCAACCCCAAAGACGCCAAGGTCTTGCTTGCGCAGGAGATCGTCACCCGCTTTCACTCGGCACAAGCCGCTGAGGCCGCTCAGGCTGATTTCGAACTGCGTGCCCGCGGTGGCGTCCCGGACGACATCCCCGAGATACGACTGACTTTGCCCGAAGGCGGATTGCCGCTTCCCGCTGCGCTCAAACAGGCAGGACTGGTGCCGTCCACCGCCGAGGCGCTACGCATGATCGCCCAACATGGGGTGCGGCTGGATGGCACGCTCGTGGAAGACCGCACATTGAAGCTTGCCGCTGGAACCGTGGTGCTTCAGGTTGGCAAGCGCAAATTCGCCCGGGTTTTTCTCGCCTGAACGCGCCCCGGCGCGGCCAATTGACACGGCCATGCCGAATTTTGGCATAGCCCGACGTATTGCGTCGGGCTATGTGCGTAAATCGTCAGGCCCGCTTGATCAGGCGGACCAAGAACAACAGCACGACAGCGCCGATCGTCGCCACAATGAGGCTGGGGATAAGTCCCCCACCCGGGAAAAACCCCAGCATGCGGAACAAGAATCCGCCGATGAAGGCTCCGACGACGCCAATCACGACATCGCCGAGCAATCCGAATCCACCACCCTTGGTGATGAGCCCGGCGAGCCAACCGGCAATGGCGCCGATGATGAGAAACGCAAGCAAGTGCATGGCTATCCTTTCAATGGCACGCAGAGCAGCACTGACGCAACACAGGGATTCGGCTCGCCAAGCCTAAAGGCAATTGCGCGGCGGCGCAAGGCCAATCGGATTAGAGCATCGCGCCAACCGGTTGGCTCAGGATTTTTTCCGCCAAGCGCGCGTAAAGCGCTGCCCCCAGGGGCAAGACCGCGTCGTTGAAGTCGAAACGCGGCGTATGAAGAAAACATCCCCCCTCAGAGCCCTGCCCCAAGCGCAGGTATGCGCCCTGCGTGGCCTGCAACATAAAAGCGAAATCCTCAGCACCCATGCTGGGCGGTAGATCACGCACCACGGAGGCGTCACCCACGATTTCGGCGGCAACCTCTGCGGCATAATGCGCCGCCTGTGGGGTATTGATGGTGGCGGGGTAAATGCGCTCATAGCGCATTTCTGCGCTCGCGCCGAAGGCTTGCGCCACCGATTGCACGATGTGGTTCAGACGTTTTTCGATCAATGCCTGGACTTCGGGGCGGAAACTGCGCACCGTCCCCACCAAGGTGACCTGGCGCGGGATCACACTCATGGCCGACAGATCGCCACCCTGCAGCGCGCAGATACTGACAACGGCCTCATCCAGCGGGTTGACATTGCGCGCCACGATGCTCTGCACCGCAGTAATGATGTGGGCCGAGACAAGGACTGGGTCGATGGTCATGTCGGGATGGGCGCCGTGCCCGCCTTCACCGGTAACTTTGATGGTGATGCGGTCTGCCGCCGCCATCATCGCGCCCGGCGCGAGGCCGATTTTTCCAGACGGTAGCTGCGGCCAGTTATGCATGCCGAAGATCCAGTCGGTCGGAAATCGCTCGAACAGACCATCATCCATCATGGCCTTGGCGCCACCCAGTCCCTCTTCACCGGGCTGGAAGATGCAATACGCGCTGCCGGCGAAGTTCCGCGTGGCCGCCAGGTAGCGCGCCGCGCCAAGGAGCATGGTTGTGTGACCATCATGGCCACAAGCGTGCATCACACCACTGCGATTGGAGCGCCAAGGAAAATCGCTGTCTTCCTTAATCGGCAGCGCATCCATGTCAGCGCGCAACGCCACCGCGCGCACGCATGGATCCGCTGCGCCGCCAGATGGTCCATCGAGGCAGGTCTCGACATTGCGCGTGCCGCGTATAACGCCCACCACGCCCGTACGGCCAATGCCGGTGTGGACCTCGTCCACGCCATAGCTGGACAGCTCTGCAGCGACAAGACTGGCCGTGCGCGCCTCCTCGAATCCGAGTTCGGGATGGGCATGCAAATCACGCCGAATGCGGGTCAGCTCGGCGTGATAGTTGCTAATGTGCTGGATGGGGCCGGTAAGCTTCCACATGGTTTGTGCGAAAAACCGGTATCGTGCCGGCGTCTCCATTGAAGCACCGCGACTGCGGCGCTGCAAACGTCTTTTCTCATGCCCCTGATCGAAGCTGGCAAGTCAATTGCTTCAGCGCCAACGCGTGCGAGCGCCCTTGCGTTGATCCGGGTCTGGCGCCGTGCGCGATGCTGGGCTCTGCTGCGCCGCGGCAGAGCCCAGCGCGTCTTGGCAAGCCAATACAGTGAACATGTGCCCGCGCATTCCCCTTCCTCGTCCGGCCCGACGCGCAGCGTCGCCCAGGCAACGCCGTCCGGTCAGGAGGGGGTCAAGCGGGCGGTTTTCGCTTGTTGTTCCCCTCTCGGCTGGATCAAAGACCAGGATGCAGC
>JAKBCY010000074.1 GCA_021807445.1 Pseudomonadota bacterium | reverse complement strand
GTATTGAACGCGTCGATGAGAACCACCACGCGCTGTTGCGGTCGCGCGGCATGACATGCACGCAGTGCGGACAGACAGGCATGCGCTCGGAGAGCAGCTTGGGCACGATGGCCCAACAGGCCGAGCAACGCTGCGACGGTTTGAGCTGGCGCGTATCGCTCAGATGCAGCCGCGTACCAGCGTCTTCCGCTTTGTACGCGAGCATCGGATGCGCCATGCCGAGCCCGGCCGAGAGGATCTCGCGGTTGAGTCCGGCCTTCTGCCGCACGCGATGGCCCGGCGCTTGCCCCGTGCCCTTCGCGCTGCAGCTCATATTCTTCGGAGCCAGTTGCTCCGTCGCCAGCACGGCGCATTGCCGCACCATCTTGGTTGTTTCCTTGTGCACGAAGTCCCGGCGCAGATTGGAGAGCCGATCGTGCAAGATGGCGATGCTGTGGCTCAACCGCTTGTCGCGCAGCGACCCTTTCTTCTTGCGGGCGCGCTCGCGCTGCAGCGCTGCAAGGCGCGGCAGTTCCTCGCGCACCCAGCGCGGTTTCTGAACAGCCCGTCCATCGTCGAACGTGGCCCAATCGTTGATACCGAAGTCCACGCCACGGCGCATCGAATCCGTGCGCTCGCACGCATGCCGACTCTGGCACGCGCAGCGTCACCGACACAAACCACTGCCCATTCCTGCGCGTGAGGGTGATGTCGTTGGGCTGGGCCTCGACCCCGAAGCGGTGCCGCCCGCGTGCGCGGAGCGACATGGCCTCGACTCCGCTGCCCAAACGCAGCGTGGCACCACTCTTGCCATGCTGCATCAGCTTCCAGCCGGCAGGATCGGGATCGGCAAAGCCGGCGAACCGCTTGGCCGCCTTGACCCCCTCCTGACCGGACGGCGTTGCCTATGCGACGCTGCGCGTCGGGCCGGACGAGGAAGGGGAATGCGCGGGCACATGTTCAAGCCACGCGGCCGGTGCGGCGTTTACGTGCCAAGGCAAGCCATCGCTCGCTTGGGGCGTCAGAAAGGGCTGAGCTGTTGCTGGTAACCAGGCCTCAGTCTTTGGGCGTGGGAACAGGGTCTATGCTGCGCTCAAGTCATTCTCCCAATCGTCCAGCGCAGCAGTGCCAACGCGATCAGGAAGAAGACCGTGCCAATCATGGCGATGGCAAGAAGGGATGGCCAGACGACGTCCAATCCGGCGCCGCGGAAGAGGATTGCTTGCGAGAGATTGACGAAATGCGTTGTCGGCGCAGCCAACATCACAGTGCGAATCAGTTTGGGCATGCTCTCCTGCGGAGTCATGCCCCCGGAGAGCATCTCCAGCGGCAATAGAACAAGGATGAGAAGAAGACCCATCTGCGGCATTGAGCGTGCGACGGTTCCTATGAAGATGCCGATGGAAGTGACAGCGAACATCTGCAGTGCAGCGCCGCCGACAAACAACCAAGGCGACCCCAAGAGTGGAACCGCTAAGAGCCCATGCACGATGATGATCAGTGACAGCGTCGAGGCGAGCAACACGACAAGGCCCATGGAGAGCACTTTCGCTGCCATGATCTCGAATGGCGTCACAGGCATCGCCAGCAGGTGTTCTATGGTGCCATGTTCGCGTTCACGGATCAGTGCGGCGCCGGTGAGTACGATCCCGAGCATCGTGATGTTGTTGATCAGTTCGGCGATGGCGCCGAACCATGACTGAGAGAGCGCCGGATTGAAGCGGTTGCGTATCGCCAGCTCGACAGGTAACGTCTGTTGGGTTCGGTGGCGCAGCAGGAACTCGGCGATTTCGCCGTTGACGATCGCTTGGACATAGCCGCTGCCGGTGAACGCCTGCGACATGCGAGTCGCATCGACATTGAGTTGTAGGACTGGCTGGCGGCCACCGACCACGTCACGTTGGAAGTTTGGTGGAATGTCGAGGACGAACGTGTAACGGCCGGCGTCGAGCGCAGGGTCCACTTCCGCTTGGTTGATCAACGGCGGTGGCAAGAAGTAGGGCGGCGCAAACGCCGCATGAATGCGTGCCGACAATGCGGAATGATCTTCATCGACGATCGCCAACGGAGCCCTATGCAGCGTCTCGGGGATACTGCTGGCGGCCGTGTAGATCGAGGCCGTGAAAGCAAAAACCATCAGCATCAGCATGGCGGTGTCATGCCATAGGCTGCGAAGCTCCTTGACTGCAAGGTGGAAGACGTTGGCGGCGGAGGGCATCGTTACCGCTCCTGTTTCCTGAGCAGCGCCACACTCAATGCAATGAGCACCGGTATGGCCAAGGCAAGCGGGATGAACGCATAGCCCATATCCGCGAATCCGAGAGCCTTTGAGAAGGCCCCGCGGCTGATGGTTAAAAAATGCGTGGTCGGATAGATCTGCCCAATCCATGCTGCCGGGCCCTCCAGCGAGGATATCGGGTTGAGCATTCCAGAGAACTGTGCCGCGGGCAGCATTGTTCCAATGGCAGTACCCAAAATGGCGGCCATCTGTGTTCTGAGGAAGGTTGACATCAGCAGCCCTATGGCAGTCGCAGTGGTGACATATAAAAGCGCAGCGGTTGTCAATGCCGCAAAGCTACCCGTGAAGGGCACACCGAATACCGTGACCGCAAATGTCCATAGCAGCAGGAAGTTGAACATCGCCAGCGCGACGTAGGGAAGCTGCTTGCCAAGAAGGAACTCGAGGCGGCTGACTGGGGTGACGTAGAAATTGATGATGGATCCCAGTTCTTTTTCCCGCACGACGCTCAGCGACGTGAGCATCGCAGGGATCATCAGAAGCAGCAGAGGAATCACTGCTGGGACCATTGCAACGAGGCTCTCCACATTCGGGTTGTAACGAAATCGCGTTTCAATTCCGGCTGCGCCACTGGGAAGCGCCAGACCGAGTGCGCGGTTGGCATACTCGACGAGCCATGCGGCGTGCATGGCTTGGATATAGCCATCAATCGTCTCTGCGCGGGTGGGCATGGCCGCGTCGACCCAGACGCCAATTTCGGCATGCTGACCGCGTTGGATGTCACGGGCGAAGTTTGGAGGAATTTCAACGGCAAGACTTAGTTCGCCGCTTCGCATGCGTTGGTCGAGCTGGCCATAATCTGTGATCGGCGCATGTTCGATGAAGTAGCGTGAGCCGGCCAGGTTGTGTGTGTATTCGTGGCTGAGGGCTGTCTGGTCGCGATCAAGCACTGCATAGCGCAGGTTTTCGACATCAAGGCTTATTCCATACCCCATGATGAAAAGCAGGATGATGCTCCCGGCTAGCGCCATCGTTGCGCGTAGTGGATCACGTAGAAGCTCCAGCGCCTCGCGCCTGCTATAACTCAACAGGCGTATGCCGGCGCGCCGAAAGGCCGAGCGAGGACGCATGGGTATCGTTGGCGGCTGTCCCAAGGGGAAAACCGGTGTAGGAGCGGGCGGCGGATGTTCTGCTGCTGCCTCGGCCTCGGTGATCCAGGCAACAAATGCTTGTTCGAGTGAAGGTGCAGAGCGCTGCGCAGTGAGCGTTTGCGGGGTGCCAGTGGCAAGAACGCGTCCTGTATGCATGAGCGCCACGCGATCGCAGCGTGATGCCTCGTTCATCAGGTGTGTCGATACAAAAATCGTCACGCCATCGGTTCGAGCCAGGTCGATCATGTGCTGCCAGAAGGCATCGCGTGCAATGGGATCGACCCCCGAGGTGGGCTCGTCCAGGATCAGCAGATCAGGCTTGTGGATAACGGCCACGGCCAGCGACAGGCGCTGGCGTATGCCCAGTGGAAGCTCTGTCGGATGCTTGTCCAGATCGGATTCAAGGCCAAAGCGCGATGTCATTTCCGCGATTCGGTCGGGGCGAATTGCCACAGGCACGCGAAAAAGCTTTGCGTGGAGTTCCAAGTTCTGGCGAACTGTCAGTTCCGAATAGAGCGAAAACGCCTGCGTCATGTAGCCCACGCGTGCGCGGGCTTGCAGATCCTTTGGGTTGGGATCTTTGCCAAATACACGGACATTCCCGCCGCTGGCAGGCAACAATCCGGTGAGCATTTTCATCGTCGTCGACTTACCGCATCCGTTGGAGCCGATAAAACCGAAGATCTCTCCGCGTTCAATGCGGAAATTGACTTGGTTGACGGCGACAAAATCACCAAAGGTGCGCGTGAGATCGGTCGCTTCGATCGCGTACTCAATCGTGGCTGATTTTTGCCTCGGTGGCAGCACGACGGCGTGATGGTGGCGGCGTTTCGGCTCTGGCAGCAAGTTGATGAAGGACTCCTCCAGCGTTTGCGCTGCTGCTTGGCTGCACAGACTGTTGGGAGTTCCAGTGGCAATGGGCCGCCCGGCATCCATCGCGACAAGCCATTCGAAGCGTGCCGCCTCATCCATATAGGCGGTCGCCACCAACACGCTCATCACTGGACGAGAAACGCGAACGTGTTCGATTAACGTCCAAAATTGCGTGCGTGAGAGTGGATCGACCCCGGTTGTGGGCTCGTCAAGGATGAGGAGATCGGGGTCGTGCAAAAGCGCACAACACAAGCCGAGCTTCTGCTTCATGCCTCCCGAGAGCTTGCCCACGGCGCGGTCCGTGAAGGGAGCGAGGCCGGTAGCGACAAGGAGCTCATGCATGCGTTGGTCACGCTCGGCTTTGCCATAGCCGCGGAGTCGGCCAAAAAAGTCAAGGTTCTCAAGTACCGACAAAGTTGGATAGAGGTTTCGGCCCAGTCCTTGCGGCATGTATGCGATGCGCTCGCTGACGCTGGTACGCTGATGCGTATTCGCCATGTCAGAGCCAAGCACCTCGACATGGCCGCGCTGGATGACACGGGTCCCAGCAATCAGTGCGAGCAGACTTGACTTGCCGACGCCGTCGGGCCCGATCAGGCCCACGAGGCATCCTGACGGAATGCTCAAGTCAACATTGTCAAGAGCACGCGCCGTACCGTATCGCAAACTGACCCCGGTCAGGCCCGCAACCGGATGGGCGTGCGAGGTTGGATCGGTGCCAGAGAGCGAGATCGGTTTCACGGTGCCGTTGAACTTTGAATGTTGCCCGGCCAAGACACCGTTCGGTCCAGCCGCACATAGGCGATTCCAGGCATGCCGCTTTTCAATTGCGCCAAGCGTTTGCCGGCCCAACGGGGGTCGAGACGCGCTTTCACGCGAAACATCAGCTTCTGCCGCTCGCTTTGTGTTTCAACGGTCTTGGGTGTGAACTGCGCGACACTCGATACATATGAGATCGATGCAGGGACGACTTGCTGCGGGAGGGCGTCGAGAACGATGCGCACCTCGTCTCCAAGGACCACACGCCCGGCATCTTGCTCGGGCAGGAAGAAGGACATGTAAAGGTTGCCGATGTCGAGGAGGCTGAGGATTTTGCCCCCGCCGGGAAGGACTTCCCCGGGGTGGGAGATGATGTACTGGACTTGACCATTGATCGGGGACTTGATCGTGCAGTCGTCGATTTCGACCTGAATGCGCTGCATGGACGCTTCTGCAGCGCGTGCGATGGAACCAGCTTCAACGAGTTGGGATCGGGCGGCTTCGATGCCCGAGCGGGCGGCTGCAACTTGAGCTTGGGCGGCGCTCAGGGCGCCGCGGAAACTGCCGACGCGCGCGCGATCGTCGTCGAGCTGCTGCTCGGCGACCCCTCCCATGCGCACGAGGGCCTGAGATCGCGCTAATCGCTGCTGGGCGGCGACGAGGTCACTTTCGCGTTGCACGATGCCGGCGCGGGCCACGGCGAGTTCGTTATCGCGCAAGGCCAATTGCGCCTTTGCCGTCGTGATGGCGTTCTTTGTGCGCTCAATTTGGGCTTGGGCCTCGGCACGCTGGGCGTCAAGCGGTGCCGTATCCATGCGGGCTAAGACCTCGCCGGTGTGCACCATCATGCCTTCGTTGACCAGGAGTTGAGAAAGACGCCCTGGCTGCCGTGTTGCCACATCAATTTCAATGGCCTCGAGCCTGCCATTTCCCTTGGCTAACGCATCCATTGGCTTGGGCCTTCCCAGGATGTACCAGCCGTAAGCTGCTGCCGAGCCGAACACGAGCAAGAGGGAGATCCATGCAATCTGACGCTTGGTGGAGGCCATATCGGTATAGCGTGTGTCAGGCTGGGTCCATGTATTCGAGGTTTTGCGAGATACTGTAGAGCCGAACCGGAAAGACCGCATGCAAAGCCAGGCGGTGTGGCCGTTTTGGTCAAGAAGCGGGATCGGTTGATGCGTTCCAGCCTTCAGGCGGATGAGGGGTGCTCGTCGAAGAAAAAGCGTAGCTTTCTGCAGCGGTCAGGCGGGGCGTGACGGGTTCGGAGATTCGCGCCGGTCGCTCCCTGCTGCTGAGCGTCTTATTGCACAAGACACTTCACAGCCAATCGAAGTTCGGCTTCGTACATCGGGATCCAGGGCATCCATAGCGACGGACCGGCTCTTGAACTCAGGTTGGCGCTGGCAAATCGGGCTCAGCACCTGGCTTCATCATTCCGCGTGGACCGTGAGGGATGGAATCTTCAGGTGGTGCATGAGTTCACGCAAAATCGTCAGGGTTGCCGCGAATTGGGTACCTTGCGGCATGTCGTGCCAGACTTGACGAAGGGCAGCGGCAACCAGGCGATCGAACGTACGCTCGACGACTTCGAGTGGGAGCATGATGCGCGCGCCGTTGGTGACACCGGCGGCAAGGGCAATCTCGCGCACGTCGGTGTCATTCGTCAGGACAGTGGGTGCCGCAGCGAGGATCGGCCTCGCTCGGCTGATTTCGTCTTCAATCGCAACGATGGCCGCCTCGATTTCTTCGGGCGCTGGCAGCTCGCGCTTGAAATATGCGTTGGCGATTTTTCTCGAGCCGATCTCCAGCGCCCACGTCGCTTGCGGCTCGCTACCCTGTCCGATGGCAATCACTGTGCGGTTCGCACCGATGTGAAGCACCGCGATTGTCTGGCCGCTGGCAAAGTCGGTGCGCAACATTGAGTAGTGATCGTGGATTTGATCGTGCGGATGCTTGGCGGTGTGAGACTGGGCATGACTGCGCATCGGTTGGCTCCTTGATGTCGCGCGGTGCGCGAGTCACATACCGCTGCGATGAGGGGAAGGGAATCGCTGCCAGACGCCAAATGCAAAAATCGGCGCGCAGCATGCGCGCAACGCCAAGCCGTGCAATTGAAAGCCTCGCCATCCTAGGTTTCAACCAAGACCAGGGTAGCGGCTACCAACGGTGCGCCTCGGATTTCCTGCAATTCGGGAGGCGTCAAGCGGGTTTCGTCAACGGACTTGGCAGGTGCGGAAGACTCGGCACGGTGCACCGTGCACCGTGCGCTAGCGTTTCGCATGTGTGAAATGCAAAAAGGCAACGAGCGATGCTTGCCGCGCCGTCAGGAGTGAGCCTTCTGCACAGGCTTGAGCGCCAAGGCGCCATCGCCAAGAAGATACAGCGCGATCAGGCCGACGGTCCAGAAAGCAGGGTACTCCCAGCCACCACCCTTATTGGTGAAAAGCCAGCCGTTGGCGCCATGCACGAAGACAATCGTGCCAAGCATTTCGGCCGCCAACGGTAGAGCGACCCAAGGGGCATAAATGCCGAGGATGAGTGCAATACCGCCGAAAAATTCAAGTGCAATCACGAGGTACGCCAGAATTGGTGGCAGGCCGAGCGAGCCAAAAAATCCGACGAATCCTGGCACGGTAAAAACAAATACTTTGAGGGCAACGTGCGCCAGGAACATGATGCCAAGGCTCACACGCAAAAGCAGCGCAGCATACGGGGCGGTTGATGTTTTGATCATGAAGGTCTCCGTTAGAACTTGAGTTGCAGCGCGTTGGGCGCGATTGGAGTGGCCATTCGCCACGAGACAGGGTTGGGCTTCAAGGGAAGAGTTTTTTCGCAATCGTGGCAACGTGCTGCCCTTGGAATTTCGCAACAGCTAATTCATTCGCGCTCGGCATCCGACTCCCGTCTCCTTTGCTCAGAGTGGATGCTCCGTATGGCGTTCCGCCCGTGATTTCATCCATATTTGTGAGTTGCGTGCAGGCATAAGGCACACCAATCACGACCATGCCGTGATGGAACAACGTGGTGTGAAACGACGTAATCGTGGTTTCCTGGCCGCCATGTTGGGTTGCCGTACTCACAAACACGCTGCCAACTTTGCCGACAAGTTTGCCTTGCTGCCAAAGGCTGCCTGTCTGGTCGAGAAAATTGCGCATTTGTCCGCACATGTTGCCAAACCGCGTAGGTGTGCCAAAGATGATGGCGTCATAATCAGCCAATTCTTCGGGTTTTGCAATTGGTGCCGCTTGATCGGCTTTCGCATGGATGGCTGCGGCTGTCTCGGGAGGCATGGTTTCTGGCACGCGCTTAACGGTCACTTCGATGCCCTGCACTGATCTTGCGCCCTCGGCGACTTCTTGCGCCATACGCTCGACATGTCCCCAAGTGCTGTAATAAAGAACAAGAACCTTCGTCATGCAAAATCCTCCTTAAGGGTGGGTGGATGAAATGTAAGCCGGCCGTGCAAGGCGGCGGTGCGCCTTCAAGCGCACCGGCGTCGATGCATTCAGGGTTTTGTTGGTGCCACGTTGAGAGTTGCGCCGCCAGCGTCACCAGGTTGGCGCATTGGAACGGCGTGCTTGAGGCGTTCGATCAGCAGCGCGATGATGTCTGCATTGACCTCGTGACCCGCGAGCGGCAGGATGTCCGCTGTTACGTTGCCGCCGAGTGCAGCGATGCGTTCGGCGGCCGCAAGGGTGCTCGTGTAAGGCATCACCAAGTCGCGTTTGCCATGGATAAAGTGCACTACTGTGTCAGGGGCGGATTTCGTCGGCAGTTCAGCGAAGCGCCCAGCAATTGCGGCCACGCGCCCGGCGATAGGCGCGGCGTCACGCGTCGACTCGAGTGCCATGATGGCGCCTTGCGAAAAGCCAATAAGGACTGTTCGCGCGACGTCCAAATGCGCTTGCTTTTGCCATGCCTGCACGGTTTCCACGAAGGCGGGCATGGCCTCGAGAACCCGTTGAGCCCGGTTGCCCTCGGTGACGTCACGAACTGAGAACCACTGGAATCCACGGCCAAAGTCAGCGTGGTAGGGGGCCTGGACGCTCACGATGAAGGCTGTGGGGAAGGCAGCGGCCAACCGTTGGCCCATTGGCACGAGGTCCTGTGCGTTCGAGCCAACGCCGTGGAACAGGAGAAAAAGTTGTTCGGCCGGTTGTTCAGGCCGCGCGACTGTGATGGATGTTGGCATATAGAAATTTTTGACGTGAGCGAAGAGGGCGCAATGGCAATCGGAGTGAGATCAGGCGAACGTCCATGCGTCCATGCTCAACATGCGGTAGTGCACGCCTCCAACGTGGTGATGCGCCTTTCGCATGGGGCCGGCGGCGCCAAGACACCAAAAGAGAGGGAGAAGGTGTTCATCCGTCGGGTGGGCGCGTGCAGCGTGTGGGGCGAGGCGACGGTAGTCGAGCATGGCTGTGGTGTCGCCGCGATCGATGGTTTGGCGCATCCAGTCAACGAACTCCAGCACGTAGGGCTCGGGCTGTTCGTTGGTTGTCGCGTGCGGATGAAATTCGTGAAGGTTATGGGTCAGGCTGCCGGTGCCCAGCAACAGGACCCCTTCGTCAGCAAGTGAAGCCACTGCTTGACCGAGGCGATACGCACCGGCTGCATCAAGAGGCCACGGCATCGCCAGGGGGACGACGGGGATATCAGCTTGCGGGAACAGCAGTCGCAGGGGCACCCATGTGCCGTGGTCCAGCCCCCGCTGCGGGTCAAGGGCAGATCGCCAGCCCGCGGCCTCAAGCATGGACGCAACGCGCTGGGCAAGATCTGGACTGCCAGGTGCCGGGTAGCGTAGGTCGTTCAAGGCAGGATCGAAACCGCCGAAATCGTGGATCGTCGGCGGCCTCAGGCTTGAGCCAACAGCCGTGATGCGTGCCATCCAGTGTGGCGAGAACGAAAGGATGGCAGCAGGTCTTGTTAATTGTGCTCCAAGCGATTGCAGCATGGGTGCCGCGGTGCCTGGCTCCAAGGGCAGCATTGGCGAACCGTGGGAAACAAAAAGAGTGGGCTGTCGTGGCATGCTGGCGCCTTCATCGTCTATGCAAAGAGTTGGGACCGGTCTTAAAAAAATTCAAGGCACAACAAAGAGCGGTCCATGATGATCGCCGAACCGCGCAGCGCTAGAGTACGGCGCATTGCTGGCACGGTGCAGTGACGGACAGCGGGTCGGATATGACGCTCCACATGGCGTGGGCCTGTTTCGCTGCACCGGTTGAAATTCATTCGGGTCGTACCTTCCGGATCAATGGGCTCACCGCTGCCCCGCCGGACAAAGACCGAGTGCGTAAGCACGGGGCGCCCCATGAGCGAGCGCTTGCTTTGTGCAATTGGTCCCAGGCGCATGTCGCAGCGGAAGAAACGTTGTCGTCATGGAAGCTGGCATCTGGCTCTGAAGGTCCTGAAAAGCGCGCCATCGAGTCAGATGGCCCGAGTT